>JBKHIX010000005.1:0-36917 GCA_046538435.1 Thermoplasmata archaeon
CTGATAATCTGTCAGAGAATATAAAAGAAGATATCAGTAAATGGGACAGTATGATAAGGGGGATATTCAAATGACATTCTTATCAATAATTTCTTTCATCCTTATATTTATAGGACTGCTTTCCTCCTACAGATTATTTATTGGACCTTCAATTTATGACCGTTTGATATCTTTAAATGTAGTCGGAGTGATAGTAACGGTGATATTGGTTATAATGAGCATCGATACGAGTTTAGGTATATATCTTGATGTAGCTATCTCTTTTGTCCTTCTTCAATTCGTTGGAACAATAGCTTTTGCTAAATATTTAGAGGGAGGGGATTTCAGATAGTTTTAGAATTTTTATCAATATTCTTGATGTCTTTAGGCTGTGTTGTGATGTTCACTGCAGCTTTAGCTTTGATTCGATTCGATCATGTTTTCATGAGACTTCATGCTAGTGCTAAAGCCAGTACAGGTGGAGTATTATGCTTCCTGGTAGGTTTATTGTTAAGGACTGGATTGATACCAAGTTCAGGCAAGATAATATTGGTGATTGTATTTATACTATTAACTGGGCCTATACTTTCTCACGCGCTTGGAAGAGCAGCACATGTTGGAGCAGGGATGAGTGCTGAAATCCCATTTGAAGAAGTTGATGTTTTTGAAGATGAAGAGGAGGAGGTTGAATGATAATAGAATTATTTTTAGTATTATTTTTAGGATCTTGCTTTCTGGTGGTTTTTGAGAAAGATCTGATCCGGGCACTGGTCTTCTTAGCGATGTCATCTTTATTTCTAGTAGTACTTATTTATCTATACAGAGCACCGGATGTAGCTCTTACAATGGGTGTTGTAAGCAGTGCAGCAACCACCATACTTTTTTTAGCAGTTATCAAAAAACTGGAGGCTATAGGATATGAAAGATAGTCTGAAAAAGAGATTATTTACAGTTTTCTTAGTCTTTTTATCTCTTACCATTATTTTAACATCATTGAACCTCGATCATAATAATAAAGCACAGACTGAAGTGAGTGAATTTTATCGAGAAAATGTTAAGGAAACCGGAGCTAACAGTTTGATAGAGTCCATACTGCTTGGTTACAGAGCATATGATACTTTTGGAGAAGTTATGGTTCTGTATATCGCTATAGCGGGTGTTTTGATATTAGGTAGAAATATAAAGGGGGGAGAAAAAGAGTGAATTCGATAGTTGTTAAGACTTTTGGAAGGGCTCTAACACCTTTTATACTGATATACGGTATCTATGTAACTATTCTAGGTCCAAAATCAGCTGGAGGTGGATTTCAAGGTGGAGTAATATTAGCTTCTGGGGTGATATTAGTACTAGTGACTCATGGACGAGAAGAGGTTAAGAGATTAGCTGAAAATATAAGTTGGTTTGAAACTTTCGGAGCATTCGGATTTTTAATGATCGGGCTGATCGGGATTATAATTGGAGGTTCTTTTTTGACCAATCTAGCTCCTGGTAATGATTATATGTTTATACTTTTGGAGATCATAATCTCATTAAAGGTCTTTGCAGGTCTAGTCGCTTTGTTCATTTATTTCTTCGGTTTAGGGGTGAAATCATCTTGGTAAATGGGATTCATGTAGGGTTAATCGCTGTTTTCCTTGGTCTCTATGGACTATCCAATAACAGGAATGTTATCAAGATGCTTATGTCTTTGAGTGTTTTATCTAGTGGAATTGTTTTATTTTTCGTTTCTGTTGCTTATGTTCCAGGAGGTTCAACTCCACTCATGGATAGTGCTGGTAAGATGGTCGATCCATTACCTCATACATTTATGCTTACGACTATAGTTATAGGTTTGGCCACTACTGCGCTTGGATTAGCACTAGCTTTTCATCTTTTCGAAGAGTATGAGACTTTAGATGTTGGTAAGATGAGGGGGGGGTCAGACGAATGATAGAACAAGCACCGATATTGATAATTATCACACCGCTTACTGGTGCGTTACTTTTAGAGATAATATCTAAATTAAATCCTCCAGAGAGAGTAGAAGATATATTGACCCTTATTTCGTTGACAATACCAGTTCTACTTTTGTTTTATTTTGCTCCTGGTGCTTTGGATTCTCCAATAGTTTACGAAACAGGAGGTTGGGCGAGACCTTATGGGATCAGTTTAGTTCTGGATAGTCTTTCTGTTTTGATGGCTTCCATCGTAGGTATAGTTACTCTATCTACTTTTGCATATTCTCTAGAGGCTAGAGATATGCTACCTAAAGGAGAAAGATATTATTTTCTTTATCTGTTTATGACTACTGGTCTTTATGGGGTATTTTTAACTGGGGATTTGGTAAATAGGTATGTATTTTTTGAATTGACTGTATTGACGACTTATGTTTTGTTGACTTATACAGGTAAGAAAGAATCACTAAAAGCTAGTTATTACTATCTGATAATAGGAAGTGTTGCTTCTTTCTTGTTTTTGATAGGCATTGGTTTATTATACTTTAATACTGGGTATTTGGATATAAAAGTTTTATCTGAGGTTACTCCAGTTATTTCTTCTACAACAAGAATAATAATATTTTCTTTCTTCTTTGTTGCAATAGGGGTTAAAGCAGGATTGATTCCTTTTCATACTTGGCTGCCTAATGCTCATGTATCTGCACCTACACCGATGACTGCAGTTTTGGCTGGCGTTACAGTTAAGACTGGTGTGTACATAATGATAAAGATGCTTATGATTGGTTTTGATTTAAGTGTGATTTTAGATATACTTATAATATTTGGATTATTGACTGCTCTGATAGGAGTGCTTATAACTTTTTCATATTGGAATATAAAGAGAATTCTAGCATGGCATACAGTCAGTCAGATAGGTCTCATAATCGCTTGTATATCCTTGTGGTCACCAGAAGGAGTATCTGCTTCCCTATATCACATGGTTAATCATGCACTTTTTAAAACTCTTTTGTTCCTTTCTGCTGGAGCTTTCGCTTACACATACAAAACATGGGACATCAGAAAACTTCCCTTATTAAACGGAAATTTGATCCTGGTAACATCTTTACTTATTGGATTTTTGTCTTTAATAGGAATTCCACCTTTGAACGGATTTTACAGTAAAAGTTTCATATTTTTAGCTTTCAGTGGAAGTAAATTGTTATTGATTATTCTAGTCATAATACAGATTTTAACCGTTTTATCCATAATAAGGATATTTTACCACAGCGATATAAAGAAGCATCATAAAGAAGCACCTGTGAGCATATTGAAACCACTGATAGTCCTAGCGGGGTTGTGTGTATTTGTAGGATCTACATCTACTCTTTGGATGAAGAACGTAATCATACCTGCAGGAAAGATCATCGTAGATCAATCAACTGTCGAATCTGGAGTATATCTGGAATTAACTACTTTTACTAATCTTGGAGGTATAATTTTATTACTTACAATTCCTGCAGGTGTTGTATTATTCGTGATTAAAAAGAGAATAGATGAAAATAATATATTTACAAGTAAGTTTGAAATATTGAAAAACAAATTAGAGCTTTATTTAAAATCATTTTTTGTTGATGTGAAATTAACAGACGCTATCAGGTATATCATATTCGGTCAACTTCTTATTTTATTTCTCATTTTTATCTGATGGAACTATCAGCTGAATTATACATTATTTGAGGTCTTGTATCGCTCAATACAGGTCTTCGTCTTCTAGCTTCTTGTAAAGTATTCTCATCAATTTTCACGTTTAGTAGATCTTCTTCATAATACTTTCCCTTTGCTATGTTGAATCCTTTAGGAGATATTACTTGATCACCTCCCCAGAAGACCATATCATCTTCTCTTCCCACCAAATTAGAGTATATCATAAAATTTGTTGTTTCTATAGCTCTAGCAGGTAGTACTTTTTCGAAGAATTTTCTACTAGTCGATGGTGAAGCAGATATACACACTATTATTTCAGAGCCCTGTAATGCCATCGATTTTGTTAATTCAGGAAAAAACAGATCATAACAGATGACAATTCCAATTTTACCGACAGGTGTATCAAATACTTCAATATTATTATCGGGTTTAAAGTATCTCATTTCGTCAAAAGGCCCAAAATTAGCTAAGTATGATTTTCTGTACACATGAATTTCACCATCAGAAGAGGCTAATAAAGCTGAATTATATAGTCGTCCATTATTTTTTTTCTTTTCAGGCACTCCGCAGATGATGTTCATATTATTCTCTACTGCTAATTTTGATATCGTTGACGATGAAGGCCCAGGTATTTCTTCAGCTTCATCCCATAATTGGTCTCTTAGAGAGTAGCCAGTTAAAAACATCTCAGGAAATATTAGGAGGTCGCTTTTTGTTGATTTAGCTGTGTTTTTGATGATATCCAGGTTGTGCTGTTTATCACCTAAGCTGTGTTTTTTCTGGGCGACTGTTAATTTCATTTTACCGATTACCTATTCTAAAAGTTTTATTTAGAATTTCAGGTGTCTATAACAATCATAAATAAATAAGATTAGTTATTAACTAGTACAGGTGATAAGTTGAAGGATCTAGAAAAAACCATCAGTCATCTCATGGAAGGTGGAGAGGATATTATCAATACAGAAAATCTTCTTGTTGAAGCTGTTGAAGATATGATCAAAGATGAGATAAAAAAATATATACGATCGAAATTGGAAGAGAACGAAGAATTGAAAAAAGAATTCAAGAAGCATGTCGAAATGCTGATGGAAGCCAAGGTAAAAGAGGCATATGCATACGCTATGTTGGCAAAATCCAGTGCAGACCTTGGTTTCGAGTTGATTCCACCTAAGATGAAGAAAGAAATGAGCGATAAATTATCTGAATTGATGGAGAAAAAGATAGAAGAGATGATGGAAGAATCTGATATCTAAACCTTTTACTCGTTAATACAACATCTAAACGATTGCATGATCGTACAAAGGTTTTAATAACACTATTTTAACTAACTATCAAGTTCGATAGATGAATTGGAATAGTAGATGGTTAGGAAAAACCTATTACAGGATAAAACAGTTTTTGAAGAGACCGAGTAAAGATGAGATCTTAGAAGGAGAATATAATATCTATTTTATTCAGACTTGGCTGGCCGATGATGGTGGCCACTTTTCTGAGGACTCTGTACAATCTTGTAGATACATTTTGGCTGGGTCATCTTCCAGATAAAGATGTAGCAAGATTATCAGTTACCGCTGTTGGCCAGGCCTGGACATTTGTCTTCATGATGATGTCTTTAGGTATAGGTTTTGGAGTAGCTGCTTTGGCATTGGTTTCCCAGCATACAGGTTCTAAGAATTTTGAAGAAGCAGAAAGAGATGCTGGTCAATTATATTTTATAGCGATTGTTTTCTCTATCGTGGTCGGTATTATCGGCTATTTCTCAACACCTTTTATGCTAGATATACTGACAGGAACAGGTGAGTCAGCTGCCGATTTGGCCCATTATGGAACGATGTATTTACAGATTATATTTTTGGGCTTGCCTTTCATGTTCTTGTTCTTTGCATTTACTTTTGTATTGAGGGGATGGGGAGATACAGTTACGCCTATGAAGATAACTGCTATAGCAGTGGTTTTGAACATGATTATTGATCCTCTGTTGATATTTGGTGTTGGACCATTACCAATGCTGGGGATTAGAGGTGCTGCAATTGCAACGATTACTACAAGAGGAGTTGGAACATTATATGGTATGTATTTACTCTTTAAAGGCAAATTAGGATTAGAACTAGAATTATCATATCTAAAACCTGATATTTCTAAGATTAGAAAATTCTTGTATATCGGAATTCCAGCTTCATTAGGACGTTTTGGCAGTTCTATAGGTTTCATAATCTTATGGGCAATAATATATCGATTACCTAACCCAGAAGTTGCTGGTGCAGCTTATGGTGTTGGAAACAGGATACTTAATATCACTTTCTTAGTGATGGGTGGGTTAGCCATGGCCATGAGCACGATGGTGGGTTAGAGTCTTGGTAATGATAACGAAAAAAGGGCAGAAGAAGTAACAAAAAAGGGAATTTTAGCAATAGTTTCACTGATGGGATTATTTGCTCTTGTATTATTTGCCTTAAGAAATGTACTGATAGGAGCATTCATGCCAGAAAATACAGAGGTCATCGAAGCTGGAGCTGACTTTTTAATGATATTCGCTCTAGCAATGCCCTTTTTTGGGGTGTTTAGAGGAATAACATCGATATTAGGAGGATCGGGACATACAATTCAGCAAATGATTTTAAGCCTTGGCAGATTATGGGGGCTTAGACTTCCATTGGTCTTCTTATTCGCAATATTTTTAGCTTTACACGCGCAGGGTGTATGGCTGGGGATGGCTCTCAGCAATGTAATAGCTTGTGGATTGGCATTGATAGTTTATAAAATGGGTTGGTGGAAAGAAAAAGTTATTGAAGATAAACCGACTGCTCAAACACCTGGAATATCAATTGATGAAGATGAAGATGATATTGAAAACGATGGATAGGTGGTCATGATAAAAGCTGGTAAAAGAAGAAAGATAGGCAGACCCTCAAAAGAGGAGATATTGGACGGAAAAATAGTACCGCTCCTTTTTAAATTAGGTTGGCCTATCATGATATCTTCTCTTCTCCAGACCATGTACAACCTGATCGATACGTTTTGGATAGGTAGGTTACCTGGAGATGAAGGGGTAGATTCTGTCGGTGCCATGGCTTTATCCTGGCCTTTAGTTTTCGTGATGATATCTTTAGGGATGGGTTTGGGAATAGCGGCACTTGCTATGGTGTCACAGCATACCGGTGCAGGTGATTATGAAGAAGCTAATAGGGATGCTGGTCAATTATATTTTATTTTAATCGTTCTATCTGTGGTACTTGGAATTGTAGGATTTACACTCACAGAACCAATGCTCAATCTGGTAAGTGGAGGTAGTGAATTAGTATTTTATGGAACTCAATATCTAAGTGTTATATTTCTAGGATTGCCGTTCATGATGTTATTTTTTTCATTTTCTTTCATCTTAAGGGCCTGGGGAGATACCGTTACACCTATGGTACTGATGGCAATTTCTATTGGTATAAATATAATATTAGATCCGATGTTGATATTCGGATGGGGGTTCTTTCCACGTTTAGGTATTCAGGGAGCAGCTATAGCCACAATCTCCTCTAGAGGTATAGTTACCGTTATATCTCTTTATCTTTTATTCAATGGAAAAGTAGGTATAAAACTGAAATTGTCATATCTAAAACCAAAATGGGATAAGATCAAAAAGTTCTTTAAAATAGGTATTCCTGCCACTTTTGCAAGAGTTGGTGATTCTTTTGGATTCGTTGTATTGATGGCTCTACTTACGTCATTGCCCGATCATGAGAATGTGTTAGCAGCATATGGTGTCGGAAGTAGGCTTATCAACATAACGTTCGTCATACTCGGTGGATTGGGGATGGCAATTAGTACTGTAGTGGGGCAAAGCCTAGGTGCTGATAGAACAGAAAGAGCAGAGGAAGCCACCAAGAAAGGGATAACTATAATGGTAATTTTGATGGCTATCATATCTTTGTTCTTATTCTTAGCTAGGTATCACCTAATTGCAATATTTGTACCAGGAAAAGAAAATGTAATCAGGATCGGAGCAAATTTCCTAGCAGTACTTGCAGTTGGAGGTCCATTCTTTGCTATATTCAATGGAATATCTGGGGCACTGAACGGTAGTGGGCATACCAAACAACAGATGGTCATCAGTCTAGCAAGATTATGGGCTCTTAGATTACCTCTAGTCTATCTATTTGCCTTCGTATTAGGTTGGTACTCTTTAGGAGCTTGGTGGGGTATGGTGGTCAGTAATATCGTTTCTGCAGGAACAGCTTTGTTCATCTATAAGATGGGATGGTGGAAAGAAAAGATAATAGAAACAAGTTCTGTAGATAAGATATGAATAGAGAGACACCTAAAGACTAAAATAATAGACCATCAAAATGTATTTCAAATGAAATATTATGTAGAATCTTACGGGTGCACCCTGAATCAGGGCGAAACTGAGATGATAGCAGACACCTATGAGGAAGAGGGTCATACTAGAGTAAACGACCCTTCAGAGGCTGATGTTGCAGTCATAGGTACATGTGTGGTTATAAAAAAGACAGAAGAAAGGATGAAAAGACGAATTGATGAACTAAAAAAGAAATGTTCTGATTTGATTGTAACTGGTTGTTTAACCACAACAGAAAGAGAAGAGATCAGAAGGAGATGTCCAAATGCAGATTTGATCGAACCAGGTAAGATGAGAATGACTAAATCAAATAATGAATCAACAATTGGAGTAATACCTATTTCTACAGGGTGTTTCGGAAGCTGTACCTACTGCATAACAAAAATAGCTAGAGGAAGTCTGAAAAGTCGTCCAATAGGAGAGATAAAATCAAGATTTAAAAGTTTGTTAGAAAATTCTGTTAAAGAGATAAGACTATCCTGTCAGGATACAGCTTCTTACGGTTTAGATATTAATACAAATCTATCAGAATTGTTGAATGAATTGGTTAACTTTGAGGGTGAATTTAGGATAAGGGTAGGCATGATGAATCCAGATACTGTTAAGTCTATAGAAAGGGAAGTCATCCAATCTATGAAGAACGAAAAAATTTATAACTTCTTACATCTACCTTTACAGTCTGGTTCTGATGATATACTAGATAAGATGAATAGAAAATATACAGTTTCAGAATGGACGAGAATTGTAAAGGATTTTAAGTCTGAGATTCCTGATCTATCTTTGTCTACTGATGTGATAGTAGGATTTCCTGGTGAGAGTGAAGAAGATTTTAAGAAAACTAATAAAATCTTGAAGAAAACGAAACCTGATATAGTTAATGTTACGAGATTTAGTCCAAGACCGGGAACTGAAGCTTACGATATGAGTAATAAAGTACAATCGTTAGAAAAGAAAGAAAGATCAAAAGAACTTACCAATCTAAGATTCAAAATAAGTAGAGATAACAATAAGAAATTCGTAGGTAGGGAAGAAAAAGTCCTGGTTTTGGAAGAAGGAAAAGATAATTCTCTAAAAGCGAGGATGGATAATTACAAAGTAGTGGTGTTAAATGAAAATTCAAAAGAACTGATAGGAAAATGGGTGAATGTAAAAATCATAGACTATGATGATGTCTATTTAGTAGGTGAACGTATTGATTAAAGGTATTCATTTTCTTTTCCTTTTATCAAGTTGAATAAAGTTTCATTATATGGCGTACTAATCCCAAATTTTTTACCTTTAGATACAATTGCTCCATTGATACATTCTATCTCAGTCTTATTTTTATTTTCTATGTCCTGGAGCATACTAGATTTATTTTCAGAAGTCATTTTTGCTATTTTTTCAGTTTCCTCGACCATATTTTCAGAAGGCAAATCTACCTCTTCTTTAGCTATTTTAGTACTTTCTAAACAAACTATCTTAAGAAGCTCGTGTAGATTATTTTGTTCTAATAAAGCACCATTTTTAAGACCTGTTAATGCCGTTATAGGGTTTATAGAAGAATTAATTATGACTTTTTTCCAGATATGACCGTAGATATTATCAGAAACTGAAACTTCTAAGCCGGATTTTTCTAAAACTTCTTTGATATCAAATATCTTCCTATCATTTTTTGCTTTGTACTTACCTATGATAGTTTCACCTTTACCAGCATGTTTTACTTTACCATCTTCAAGATACGTTACACCTAAACCAGTAATACCACCAACTACATTTTTTTCTTCGACATAATCAGAGATTATCTTTTCATTATCTAACCCATTTTGTAAAGATAAAACCAATGCTGAATCAGTGATGTAGGAATTTATTTCACTAATAGCTTCTCTCGTATCATAAGATTTTGTACATATTATGATAAATTCACTATTTTTTAATCTGCTGTGGTCAGTTGTATAATCTACGTTAACTTTGACATTAGTTTTTCCAGATATCTCAATTTCACTTATCTCTTTATCGTGTTTACCCACGATAAGAACATCATTGTATTTTCCCAAAATACCGCCTAGAAAGGTTCCCATTGCCCCAGCACCGATAATACCTATCTTCATATTTATCCCTGATTGATATAAGAAAGATAATAAGTTTTTTTTAGAATTAACTGTTATCTAAAACTTCATCTACTTCACTTTCCAGAAGGTCCATCTGGTGCTCTTCAAGAGTTGTTGGGTTTATAGGGATCATCAAGATAGATTCATTGATAGCTACTTGATCTTTAATCGATTGTATAAGATGTAGAACAGTTCTGAACTCAT
This sequence comes from Thermoplasmata archaeon, assembly GCA_046538435.1. Classification (GTDB taxonomy): domain Archaea; phylum Thermoplasmatota; class Thermoplasmata; order Halarchaeoplasmatales; family Halarchaeoplasmataceae; genus CAYSTL01. Next base: position 10,245 of record JBKHIX010000005.1, read on the forward strand.
TGTTTGTGATAAGATATTCCAGACCATTGAATAGTATTATTCCTCCTCTTTCGGTTAAAAACTTCTCCAGTTTTAAACTGAATTTTTCTAAATTCTTAGGCCTTATCACATCCTTTCTATCCACGTTAGATAGCCAGATCATAGAAACATTCTCTAACCTATATTTTTTCTTGATCTTTTCTGGGTAATCTCTAGTAACACATAATCCCTGCATTCCTGTTTCGATTACTTCTTTAAATAATTTGAATGATTTATCTGACGAATCCTTAAAAATAAGGTATGTGGAACTTTTTGTGATTCCTTCAGGCATCTCTGCTTTTAACTCCTCGATTTCTTCTTCTGGTTCTTTCTCCGTTTGTGGTCCTCTATGTGGTTCTTTCATTTTAACTCTTTGTTCTTCCACGGTGACTTCTTCTTCCATCTCTTCTCCAACTTGAACCAGATCTTCTTTTTCTTCCTGCACAACATGCACAATTCTTCTTGCCAAGCTTCTTTTTATACCTGAAATGTCTGAAAGATCGGAGGCTGAAGCTTTTTCCAGTAGATCAAGAGAGGTGTATCCAGAATCGTATAATTTTTCCGCTGTTTCTTCATCCATACCTGGTATCAGATTGAATATCTCTAAAACATTACTTTTATATAATGGGGTCATACCAAGATAGACAGACTCGTTATGGATATCCCATTCTAATACGTATTCAGCGCCTTCCATTTCCTCATCTTTTAAATGAAGATTTCTTATCCCTATTTCTTTTTTTATCTTTTCCTCATTAGATTCTATGGCTCTAATAGTTTCATCAGAACCATCGACATACACTTCGACTTCGTCGTTTTCTTCAAGTGTGAATTCTTGTTTCATGCTTTTCAATCTTAGGATGATTTCCTTAGCCATCTGGTCTTCCCAAACTTCATCGGTTATTTCTAAATCTAGGTACACTTTGAATCCATCAAAATTCAATTCATGGAAACCTTCGGGAAGTTCTGTTTCGAAAGTGACCATATCAGGAGTAATTTCAACAATTTGTCCTTCGATACCTATTGTATATTCTCCATTTTCTATGCCAATCCTTATCTCTTCGGGGGGTCTCTGCCTTAATAATATAGCAATTCTGCTTTCCCACTGTTGATATGTTTGTCCTATAGCATTTTTATTAGGATTGGCTTTCAAATTCATTTCGTACCATTCTTCTCCTGCTTCAACCAAATCTATATCTTTGGTCTTACCTTTGTTAATCAAGATATGAGCATATTTTATGATTAGATCTGAGTATCCTTCTTCTTGACAATCAACTATAATTCTTTTAAGAGGCCATTTTAGTGGTAAATCTGATTGTCTTTTATAATCGATTATTTCATCGATCATCTTTTTGATAACATTCATTTCGTTTTCTATTTCTTCTTTTTTAAGTAGTTTATTTGTAGTTGGCCATTTGTTCATGAAGACTGATTCTTCCTGTCCTTTGAGGTCCTGATAGATCATTTCGGAGGTATGAGGAATTAAGGGTGTCGATAATTTAGATATAGTTAAAACTGTATCATAAAGTACCTTCATCAGTGATTGTTTATTCTTTTCTTCTTCATTTTTTATTCTAGCTCTAGCAACGCTGATATACCATTGTCCAATATCCTTTATTATGAACTTTTCTAGTACAGAAATGGCTTTATCAACCCTGGAATCGATAAACGAGTTCTTCATCTCCTTTTTTACCGATTCTAATCTAGATAACAGCCATTCATCTTCTGGGGTCATGTGCTGCTGTAAATATTCTAGCGTTACATCGTTAGGTTTGAAATCATTATTTTTGATACTTTCATCAATATAACGATATATATTCCAAAAAACCCGAATAAGTTTGTTGGTTTTGTTTATATCTTCCTCTTTTATCTTTCTATTATCCCAAGGAGGTTTATCTGATAATAGTTTTAACCTCAAAGAATCATATCCAATTTCTTTCAGTTTGTCGGATGGTAATTTCTCAAATTCTGTTTCTATCTTACCGTGAATAAACATACTTTCGACGCTATTTTCATCAAATAATGGTTTTGAGAGAGAGATATTTGCTTTGAATATGTCTGTATAATCAGGACTCGTTTGAGAAAATAGAAGTTTAGCTGGCCACCAGGATTGATATCCATACTGGTCTTGTGGGTAATTTAATTGGGCCCAAGGCGATGCACTGCTGGTAAATAGTGGATTAAATACTTTATTAATTCTATTCATATTTCTGCCACATTCTTCACATTCGATCTCTAAATCATCAATAATGAAAGAGTATGGATATTCTTTTTTATTATATTCAGATAAATTAGATAAGTCTACCCTATCTTCTGGGATAAATCTATTACCACATTTACATTTCCATATGGGTACAGGAACACCTATTTCACTATCTCTGGAAATAAACCAATCTTTGATCTCTAGATCATCTAAATTTTTTCCTTTAAAATGCTCTTTTCTAGGGATCCAATGGATTTCATCAAAATCTTTCTTTATGTCATCTTCCAGATTGGAGGATTTGAAAAATAATTCTTCTTTAGGCATAGGTAAAACTTTGTTTGAACAATAAGTGCAATGTTTTAATTTATCGTCTTCAACAATCCTGAAAAATATATTATTTTGTGATTCTAGGTCGTTTAATATCATAGAATCGCTGTTTGCTGCAGGAAAACCCGAATATTTCGTTTTTCTAAGATCAGAATCATATTTACCAGTATACTCTACGGGAGTATATGGATCTATGTTTTTTTCCAAAGCGATTTTCCAGTGATCTTTATCATGAGATGGAATAAAGAAGAAAATACCAGTACCTTCTGTGTCGATTTTATCTGAAGTTATCACTTTATGAACATTCTCACTCTCTAGCTCATTATGATATGGGACCTTATTCATCAACGGATAAGTATAACTCAGCCCCTCCAATTTACTGCCAAATATAGTGTTGGTAACTCTGTATTTTTGTACATTGCCTTTTTCCATTATTTTTTCGACTTTTTCATCGAGCATCACTGCTTGTTCCAGATTCCCGTCTTTTTGGTATTTAACTACGCTGTATTCTTTGTTTGGATTAACTATCAAAGATGGACTTGAGGGTATAGTCCAGCTATTCGTAACTTCTACTAATAAAAACCTATTCTTTCCTTTTTTAGTTGGAACCTTTATGATCGCTTTTTCAATCACATCTTCTTTTAGTTCAACTTCTATTCCCGAAATAGGAATGTTACATTCTGGACACCAAAGAACTGGTTCTTTTCTTTTTTCCACCAGGTTATTCTGGTATATCTCTTTGAACGTCCACCATATAGAATCTAAAAATTCTTTATCATCGGTGGAATAGATGTCTTTATCTACATACCATAATCCATATTTACTAAACTCTTTTTTACTTCTTTTTTCAAACCTTTCTATCATTTCATCTAAAGAGCTATCAACATCAGTAATATCCTTTAGTTTTTCGGCACGGTTTTTCTGCAGGATATTATTTTCTAAAAAGTAATTCAAAGGATCAAGACCGAGCGATGATTTAACATTATAGTTTCGCATACTCTGGAATCGAGCCCAAACATCGCTCAGAATGTTTCTATATATATCTGACCATTTTATTTCATCATCTATTAAGTTTGGATACCTGGTTAGATAATAATTTCTTCCCCCCTTTCTAGATTCTTTAACTTTTTTCGATATATCATTAGATGACCAATGATTATCAGCTTTAGCTTCTATTTTTGAAGGGTTAAATTTTTCGGGTGGTCCCATTTTATCTACCTTCCTTATTCGTTTACTATATTAAATTAATTTCCATTAAAACTTTGTCTTAGGCTATAAAGCATATTTGTCTTTCATTTATAATATTAATTTAAGTGCTATTTATTATTTATGTAAGATTAAATAAATGAAAAGGAATGTATCTAAGACAGATTGATAAAAAGTTTAATGAGAGTGGATACTCTCACCGAATGAATTTTCCGCTGCATCCTTTATGGCTTCTGAATAAGTTGGATGTGGATGTATTATATCTGCTAATTCATCAGCAGTCAATTTATTATGCATGCCAACTGCTGCCTCCATGATTATATCTGTGGCTCCTGGACAAGCTAAATGAACTCCAATCAATTCACCATCGTTTTTAGTAATGACTTTAGCTAGTCCCATCCTCTGACCGGTTGAAGAACCTCTACCAGTAGCTGATATCGGAAAATCGCCTATTTTTACATCGTCATAATTATCTTTCGCTTCTTCTTCAGTCATGCCAACACTAGCTAATTCTGGATGAGTGTATATACCTGCTGGTACATCATATTTAGAGAAGCCTTCAGGTTCGTTACCAAGTATATCATTTACAACGATTTCTGCATGTTTAAAAGCTGAGTGAGCGAGCATTGATTTTCCAGTGACATCGCCTATAGAATATAAGTTATCAAACTTTGTTTTCATATTGTCATCCGTCACTATCTGATTGTTATCTCCTATAATATCCAGATCGGTTTCCGGTGGTGTTGGTCTTCTCCCTACAGATAATAGAACTTTATCTACTTCAATTTCTTTTTCTGTTTCTCCTTCTATCTTTGCAGTGATAGTTCCATCTTGTTCAAGCTCAGTAACTTTAGATTTTGTGTATACCTTCACTCTTTTTCTTTTCATCATCTGCTCAGCAACATCCTGAAGATCCGTGTCCATGTTAGGTATGAGACTGCTTAGTAATTCTACTATTGTAACTTTAGAACCGAGTGATGAATAAATGAAAGCCATCTCTAATCCTATATAACCACCTCCAATGATCAACAATGAATCAGGAACTTCTTCAAGATTTAAAGCCCCATTGCTAGATAATATATTTTCTTCATCTATCTGTATGTTGGGTAATGAGATTGGTTTTGAACCGGTAGCCACAATAACATGGTCTCCTTCTATAATTTCACCATTAGATAATTTGACCGTTTTTGAATCTACGAGAGAAGCTACATCTTCAATAACTTCTACATCATTTTCTTTCAGTAACTGTTCTATACCCTTGCGTGACATCTTGATCGCTCTTTCTTTTTTTCCCATAACTCTGCTGAAATCAACATCTTTGATATCAGCGGTGATACCATCCCTTTTTGCGCCCTTGATTTCATCAATCTTCTCAGCTATAGAGAGTAATGCCTTCGAAGGTATGCAGCCTCTATTAGTACAAACTCCACCTATGTCTCCTTTCTCTATAACGGTTACATCCAGACCTTTCTTTGCTGCCATCACTGCAGCATAATAACCCCCGGGTCCACTGCCGATGATTATGATCTTTTTACTCATATTATCAATTTTCAACATTGATTCGTCATTAATAAATATTGTTTTGCAAAAAAAGGGAAAGACCGCTCATTCTAGGTTAATATTATTATTTATGAAATAAACAGGCAAATTCTATATAGTCAAAATAACGAAAAGAGAAAAACATCATATTTCTATTTTTGGATAATAGATTTTTGATGAATTCATTTCTAAATATATGTTCTAAGGAAGGAAAAAATTTATTTCTTTTCAATCTATTCACCATCTGCGTGAAATATATGAGTAACGACCATAACATGTATGATTATGAAAAGGTTAGAGAAGAGTTCGGATGGGATGTTCCAGAATTTTATAATTTTGGATTTGATGAGATCGATGAGAGGGCAGAGGAATATCCCGATAAAACAGCATTGATATCCATAGATAACTCTGGAGAAAACGCTCAGAGGCACACTTTCCAGGACCTAAAAGAATTATCCAATAAATTTGCTAATGCTCTTCGAGAGATGGGTCTAGAGAAGGGAGATAGGGCGATGATTCTTGTGCACAGGGTACCAGAATGGTATGTTGCTGTTTTAGGCATGATTAAATTGGGTGTTATACCTATTCCGACTCCAAACTTATCGACACCAAAAGATATCGAATACAGACTGAATAGATCGGAAGCAAGTACGATAGTGACAGATTTCTCTAACCATGAAAAAGTTGAGAAAGTTAGAGATGATTTAGAATCACTAGATAATTTTATACTTGTAGGTGGTGAAAAAGAGGGATGGAAGAGTTATAGTTCTTTGATGGAAGATGCTTCTGATGAATTAGATCAGGATGAAGTTGAGAAAACAAAAAGTGATGATCCATTGTTGATTTACTTTACATCTGGAACAACTTCTTATCCAAAGATGGTACTTCACACCCATTCCTATCCGATCGGACACACTGTTACCGCCAAGTTTGTACAGGATTTAAAACCAGAAGATACGAACTGGACTATTGCGGATAACGGCTGGGCAAAGACCGCTTGGGGAAAACTGTTCGGACAATGGGTCGTTGGGGCTACTGTGGTACAGCAGAACATAACTGGTAAATTCGATCCCGCTAAAACATTGAAGATCCTACAAGATTATGAGATCACCACTTTCTGTGTTCCACCAACGATATACAAGATGATGATCAATGAAGATGTAGAAAGCTACGATTTGAGCTCTTTAAGACACTGTTTAAGTGCAGGAGAACCTTTGAATCCTGACGTTATTGATAAATGGGAGGAATATACTGGATTGAGGATCTATGATTATTATGGACAGACTGAGAGTGTAGCTTTGGTGGCTAATTATCCGACCATGCCTATCAAAGTTGGATCCATGGGTAAACCAACACCTGGTCACGAGGTCGAAATTATCGATGATAACGGTGAGAAAGTACCTGTTGGAGAAGAAGGACACATAGCTGTTAAAGTAAAACCAGAACAACCGCCAGGAATATTCAAAGAATATTGGAAAGACGATGAAAAGACATCTCAGGTTTTCTATGAAGAATGGTACTATACAGGTGACAGGGCTTACAAAGATGAAGATGGCTACTTCTGGTTCGTTGGTAGAGCAGACGATGTTATCAAAGCATCAGGTTATAGGATTGGACCTTTCGAAGTAGAAAGTGCTTTACAGGAACATGAATCAGTGCAGGAAAACGCTGTCATCGGAGCTCCACACGAAGTCAGAGGTAAGATAGTTAAAGCTTATGTGATCCTTAACGAGGGTTATGAGCCTTCTGATGAACTCAAGAAAGAATTACAGGATTATGTAAAAGAAGTTACCGCACCATACAAATATCCACGAGAGATAGATTTTGTTGATGAACTTCCAAAGACTATTTCAGGGAAAATAAGGAGAACAGAATTGAGAGATAGGGCTGAGGAGGAATATCTAGAAACACACGACAGCCTTCCTTACTAAAAACCCTTTTTTTTTGTTATATCATCGAAAACTTTAAGGTTAGACGATAAATCCTAAACCGATATTATGGATGACCTTACAATAGAAGACCTTGAAGAATACACTTTTTTATCTGACCTAAAGTACTCACCAAGTGGAAACGATATTTGCTACATAGTTCACGAATCTGACATTGAAGAAAATGAATATGATTCTAATCTATGGATATACGATTTAGAGAACGAAGAAAACTATCAACTGACGAACGGGAACAAAGATAAGAAATTTATCTGGTTGAATGAGGAAGAGATACTTTTCATCTCCGGCAGAGACATGGGTGTAGAAAAAGAAGAGGATGAAAAAGAAGAAAAAGAAAAGAAGGAGACAAAACTGTTCTTGATAAATATAAACGGTGGAGAGGCTAAACACATCGATACTATCAGGAAAAAAGTCACAGATATGGAGTTATCTGGTTCTGGTGTGATACTTTCAGTACGTGAAAAGATAGAGGATGAAGGTCCTGAAGATGGATCTGAAGATGAGGGGGAAGATGACAGATACAAAATAGAAGAAGGAGAAGATTACCACGAATTAGATGAGATCCCATATTGGGCTAACGGAGAAGGTTTTGCAAACAAAAAGAGAACACACTTGTACAACTATTCTCTAGATGATAACGATCTTGACCTCCTCATTGGTGGACCAAAAACGGTGATGTTTTTCGACGTTAAAGACGATAAAATCACTATGAATGTCAACGAATACACAGATAAAATGGGAGTGACACAGGATATCTATCATTACAATTTGAAGAAAAATAAGATGAATAAATTGACAGATGGAGAATTAAGGATAGCAAAAACGTTTTTCTTAGAAGACAAGATAATCTTCGAAGCTACAGACATGGAAGCGATGGGAATCAATACTAATACAGAGATTTATGCTTATGACTTTGATGAAGAGTCCTATGAGAAAATCACTGACATGGATAAATCCATAGGAAATACTGTTCTGACCGACATCCAGTACGGTACAGGTTATCAGGGACGAGTTGAAAATGGGTACTATTATTTCATAGTAACAGAAGGTTATGACGCACATCTATACAGATTTTCATTCGATGAAGGTGTAGAACCAGTGATAGAATTAGGTGGATCGATAGACCTCTTTGATATACATGAAGATGAGATAGCTTACGTTGGTTTAAGAGATCTTCGTCCGCAGGAAGTTTATATATACGAGGATGGAAAAGAGAGGAGAATCACCGATTACAATGATATGGAAATAAAACTATCCGAACCAGAGCATTTCACAATAGAATCCAATGGTAAAGAACTAGACGTTTGGATGATGAAGCCAGTAGATTTTGAAGAAGGTAAAAAATATCCGACTATCCTTGAGATACACGGGTGTCCAAAGTGTGTCTATGGAGAAGTACACTTCAACGAGATGCAGTTATTGGTCAACAATGGTTATGCTGTTTTATTTTCCAATCCCTTGGGAAGCTCTGGTAAAGGAAATGAATTTGCAAACATCTTAGATGAATATGGACATGAAGACTTCGATGATCTGATGAACGTTATGGACGCAGCTCTAGAAAGATATGATTTCATAGATGAAGAAAATCTTGGAGCTACTGGTGGTTCTTACGGTGGATTCATGACAAATTGGGTAATCGGGCATACAGATAGATTCAATGCAGCAGTTTCTTTTAGAAGTATATCAAACTGGATCTCGAAATTTGGTATTACCGATATTGGATATTATTTTGTAGAAGATCAGATCCAGGGAAATCCTTGGGAAAATTTTGAAAAATTATGGGACCGCTCACCGATGAAGTACTCTGATAAAGTAACAACCCCTACAATGTTCATACATTCTAGACAGGACCTTAGGTGCTGGGAAGCAGAGGCATTCCAGATGTTTACATCTCTAAAGTATCACGGTGTGGACAGTAAACTAGTACTGTTCGAAGATAATCATCACGGATTATCGCGTGAAGGTAACCCAAAACACAGGATGAAACGATTAGAGAAGCAGTTGGAATGGTTTGATAAGTATCTGAAATAGGTTAGGGGTCTTCAAAAAGACTATTTGAATCTTTCTTTTCTTTTTTATTATTCTTTTCTTCTGATTCATCTTCAAAATCCTTATTTTGATTTTCCTCGTCTAAAAGCTTATCATCATCACTTTTAGACAGTTCTTTGATTTTTTCATTATCCTCATAGGACTCTTCTGCTTTTTCATTATCAGGTTCAATCCACCTAACGATCTCTTCTACAGCTTTTTTTGTGGGTGAGTGAGAGTCATCATTTGGGTGTCCAACAGTCATCAAGATAAATGGTTCATATCCATCAGGTATCTTTATCAGTTCTTTTAGCTTCTCAGAATTGAATGACCCTATCCAACAGGTACCTAATTCTAATTCAACAGCCTCAAGAGAAAGATGATCCAAACTTATAGTCAAATCGATTTCAGACCATTTTGTATCTTCTACTAATCCTATTATAACTGCACCAGCATCTTCTATGAACATCTGTCCGTGACAGACTCCTACTAGCTTTTGTTTAGTTTTAAAATCGGTTACTACTATAATCTGCCATGGTTGTAAATTCTTCGCTGAAGGAGCATTCCGTGCTGCCTGAAGTAATTTATACATGTTTTCTTCAGAGATTGGTGCACCAGTGTATGATCTTACGCTTTTTCTCTCTTTGATGGCCTGAAATACATCCATTTTATCAGATGTTTATCTGAAGGATAAGTTTAAAATTTTCTATCTCTTTTTAAGAAAAGAAGTAAAAAACAAGAAATAAAAAAAGGTTTTTGTTCACTCTTTAGGTTCGTGATTGTCAAGTGGCCAGAATTTGTATCCATAATATATGATACCTTCTGGACTTTCTTCACCTAGTTTTCTTAAAGATACTTCAACTTCCATGCCCTCTTCGACATCTTCGAAGTCAGCGTCGACAAGATGTCCAGTAAGCCTTACACCTTCGTCCATCTCAACTATAGCGATGATGTAGGGTGAGATCATCTTAAATTCTGGATGAGGTTCGTGCACTTTTGTATAAGTCACTATCTTACCAGTACCTTCCAGTTCTCTTTCTTTCATTTTCCCATAGCTTTCCCTTCTGCATACTGGGCATACATCTCTAGGTGGAAAATATACATTGCCACATTCTTGACATTCTGAGCCGATTCCTTTGTACCTCTGTCGTATTTCTCTCCAATATCTAGGTATCGTCATTCAGACCACCTCTCGAAGATATGTACAACAGCACTACCACCTGTTCCACCAATGTTTTGAGTTAGACCATATCTAGCATTTTCAACTTGTCTTTCTCCTGCATCATCTCTTAACTGCTGTACAGCTTCAACTGCCTGGTTTATTCCCGTAGCACCTATTGGTTGTCCTTTAGCTTTGAAACCACCGGATGTATTAATAGATACTTTCGAATTCAATGCTGTATCTCCTCTTTCTGTTGCTGGTCCACCATCACCTTTTTCAAAGAATCCTAAATCCTCTATTGAAATTATCTCAGTTATAGTAAAATTATCGTGAACCTCTGCAAAATCGATATCATCGGGTCCTATCTCAGCTCTTTTATAAGCTCTCTCAGCAGCCTGTTTTGTGGCCTTCATCGTACCGATATTTTCACGGTCATGGATGGCTATTTTATCTCCACCTTGTCCTACACCTGCTATCTTTACTGGTTTGCCTTGATAACTATCGACGAGTTCTGCAGGAGCAAGTACTACTGCTGCTGCACCGTCAGAAAGAGGTGCACAATCGAACATACCCAACGGATCAGATACCATAGGGGCGTTCTTTACAAATCCTTTTGAAGTCTCTCTTGGGTACTGAGCATTAGGATTTTTGGCCGCGTTGGAATGATTCTTTACAGCAACTTCTGCTAACTGTTCTTTTGTTGTACCGTACTTGTTCATGTGGTATCTTGCCATCATGGCGTACAAGGATTCGAAAGTAGCTCCAAAGACAGTTTCCCATTCCTGGTCTGCTGTTGACGACAGGATTTTCTTTGCTTCTTCATCACCAACATCCGTCATCTTTTCTGCTCCTCCAACAACGACTATATCATCAAGACCAGAAGCTACAGCTTTAAAACCTTCAGCAAGGGCCATACCTCCTGAAGCCCCACCTGATTCTACTCTTATCGATGGTACTTCATGAAGTCCTGCATAATCAGCAATCATCGGAGCGACGTGCTCCTGATTTATCAATTTACCAGCGGACATGTTACCGATGTACATCCTATCAATTTCTTCACCAGACACACCAGAATCATTAAGAGCTTTTATACCAGCTTCTAATCCTAATTCTCTTAAAGATTTATCCCATAATTCACCGATTTTTGTTTCTCCAATACCTATGATTGCAACGTCTCTCAAGTTACCAACCTCCTTCAATTTTTTCTCTGTATTTTGCATACACGGAATATGAAATGAATTCTTCATTAGATATCACATCTTGGATGAGTGGAATTCCGTCATCTTTTACTTTTTCAATATTTTCTGTAACTGTGATATCGAACGCATCAGACCCTGCTCCAGAACCATAGGAACAAACGAGTATTCTGTCTCCTGGATTGGATTGGTCTAATGTTGCAGCCAATCCTAGGGGTACAGCACCTGAGTAAGTGTTACCGATTCTTGTAACAAGCAATCCTGGTTCAATTTTTTCTTTTGGGAAACCGAGTTTTTTGGCTGCTTTCTGTGGGAATTTTCCGTTAGGTTGGTGGAAAACTGCATAATCGTAATCATCAGGTTCAGTTCCAGCTAAATCCATCATCTTGTTTGTGTTTTCAGTTATATGTTTGAAATATGCTGGTTTACCAGTGAATCTTCCACCATGTTGAGGATATTTTTGTCCTTCTCTTCTCCAGAAATCAGGAGTATCTGTTGTAAAAGAACAGGTTTCGTTTATCTTTGCGAGTAAATTATCTGAACCAATTATGTATGCAGCACCACCAGCAGCTGCAGAATATTCTAAAGCATCGCCAGGAGCACCTTGAGATGTGTCGGAGCCGATTGCAATACCGTTTTCAATCATACCTGAGCTTACCAGACCCATACAGGTTTGGAATGCTGCGGTTCCTGCTTTACAAGCAAATTCGTAATCTGCAGCAGTCATATGAGGTGTACTGGCTATTGCTGCCCCAACAATTGTTGCAGTTGGTTTTACAGTATATGGATGCGATTCAGAACCAACATAAATTGCATCAACATCATCACCGATTATCCCTGCTCTTTCCATTGCCCATCTAGCTGCCTGGGTTGAGATGGTAATAACATCTTCATCTGGTGATGGGACTGATTTACTCTGTATTCTTAAACCTTTACCCATCATCTCACCATCTTTACCCCATACTTGTCCTATTTCCTTGGGCGTGATCCTGTATTTTGGTACGTATCCTGCATACCCTTTAATTCCTACTTCTTCCTTCGGTTTCATATATATCACTCATTTATAATTCAATAACTCTTTTGATAAGTTCTTCATTGTTAAGGTCAGTTTTGATCAGAGGAATCCTTTCGATCTCAGCCAATTTTAAAGAAAGTTCATCTATCTTTTTTGGTCGAATGTATCCAACAACAGCTGGAGTTAGTGGACTAGATCGGATAGCTACCATTGGAGATCTACCATGTTCGACGCCAGTAAAAAATAAAACTCTTTCAGTACTCCAACCATATATACTGAGATAATCGAATGATTTCATGGACATTATCGCTTTTATACTGTCTATTACTGTATAGCCATAAATTGGTTTATCGATATCCTGTGGATCTTTTGAAAGTATTTCTCCATCTATTTGAGAAACAAGGTCTTTTAGCTGCACTGGTCTTGGAAATTCACCTATACTTATGATTCCTTCTTGACCTGGTCTAGAAAATCGTTCAATGATTTCTCCTCTACGCTGTTTATCGATCTCTATGAATGATTTTACTATTTTACTTACAAGTTGAGTCCCTGGTCTTCTTCTTCCCTGTTCATAGTCGCTTATAACAGATGGAGCTACATCCATGTGTTTCGCTAAGGAGGTTTGTGAAATGTTAAACATGTTCCTCCATTTTCGTATAATCTCTCCAGGTTGATCGGCTAATGCGATCTCTCCAGCGATTTTTTCTTCTAATTCAACTGACACGAATTTAGTTATCAGGATTTACTATATAAAACTGTCGAAAATTAAGTACGTCAATAGTCTAATCTAAGGGATCTTTTCTCTTCTCTTTTCTTAAATTTATCAAAACAATTTTCACAAAACCACCCTGTTTTACGATCGCTGTCTGACAGCGAGTTTGAGAAGTACATCACACAATTATTATCTAAACAATGTTCTAACCCAACCACATGTCCTATCTCATGGACAGCTTCTTTCAGTATCCTTTCTTTGAGTAGTTTTCCCTCACCTAATCTGCTTGTAGAGATGATACAACCATATCCGTTTTTCTGAGCTAGTCCGAATACAAAATTTAATCTAGGCACAAAAAGATCTACGTCAGTTACACCTAAGACGATTTCATCTTCATTCTTACCAGTATCATGACAAAAAGATAGATAAGGGTATGCATCGTATTGATTTCGTCTTTTATTATAAGCTTCTTCAATATCTTCCTTGATCTCTAATCTATTGTATTCGAAAGGGAATTCTTTGTAGATTCTATCAATCTTATCTACTGCACTTTTAAAAGGTTGTATCAATATCATTATTATTTAATTGAAGATACATCATCTTATAAAAGTAATATCGATTAAAAGAAGAAAAAAACTAATATAATGATGAAAAGGGTATGAGTACTATGGATGAATTTAGATATATTCCCCCTTTAGAGGCTGAAGTTTATGAACAGATGGCTATCGATGAAGCTATTTTAAGATCATTTGATGAAGGGGAATCGCCCCCAACTATCAGATTCTACAGGTTTAAACCATCAGCTATCACTGTAGGTTATACACAGGACATCAATGATGTGATAAATACTGAAACTTGTGAGGAATTTGATATACCCCATGTAAGACGTATTACTGGAGGAGGTACTGTATATCATGATTATAATGGAGAGATCACATATTCAATGGTAACAGATAAGATAGAAGGTGAAATTGAAGAGTCATTTTTTACACTCTTAGAACCAATTATTGAAACCCTTAAAAATTATGAGCTCGATGCAAAATTTAAGCCATACAATGATATCTTAGTAGAAAAAAGGAAGATATCAGGGAGTGCTCAAAGGAGAGGGAAAAAAGGTATGCTCCAGCATGGAACTTTGATGTATGCTACGGACTTAGATACCCTCTCTGAAATATTGAAAATTGATGAAGAAAAGTTACATAAAAGGGGTGCTGAATCTTTTACTGACCTGGTTACTACTATCGAAGATGAGTTGGGTTGGAAACCCGAACCTGACGAATTGATAGAAGATATGAAAACTTCTTATGAGAAGATATTAAACATCAATACTTATGAAGAAGAACTTAATGATATAGAATTAGAATTGAAAGAAGAATTTAAAGAAAAATACGAATCTAAAGATTGGAATATTAATAGAAAATGGTGATTATTATATGAATATTAGAATGTCAGCGGGAACAGCAATGAACCTTGGATTAAAAAATGGACAGTCCCTAGAAGAACCAACTACTGCATATGTTATGATTCCTGGTGGGACCTGTAGGGGTGGTTGTCCATATTGTCCGCAATCGCAAGGTGCTCCTGAAAAATTATCTAGAATAACCTGGCCTGAATATGATTCTGAAGAAATTGTAGAGGAGATAAAAAATTCAGATTTAGAAAGAATATGCATTCAATCTCCTGATATAGAAGGTTATGAAGAGAAGATAAAATGTGCTGTGGATGAATTGCAATACACAGGAAAACCTATTTCGCTATCAACACCACCTCTATCTAAAGAAACTTTAGAGGACCTATCGAATTCGATAGATAGGATAGGTATTGGTTTGGATTCAGCAACAGACGAGCTTAGAAAAAAAACTAAACCTAAATATGATCCGAAAGTATTTTGGGAATACTTTGGAAGAGCGTCTGAATTTTATGGTAGTAAAAACGTGACTGTTCATCTTATAGTGGGCATGGGTGAAACTTTGGAAGAATTAGCGACCACAATAAAGAAGGTGTATTCGTTAGATTCAAATGTATCTTTATTTTCTTATTTATATGAAGATGAGGCACCGGATATAAAATATTATAGAAAAGCTCAGATATTAAATTATTTGATAGGTGGTCAAGGAAAAAATATAGAAGAATCATTTGAAATTCTAAGTAATGAACCTGACAAGCTTGAAAGTATAATCGATAACGGGCATATGTTCCAAACTCAGGGTTGTCCTGGATGTAATAGACCTTATTATACCACAAAACCAGGAGAAGAACATAGAAATTTCCCTAGGATGCCAAATAAAGCTGAATTGGTAGAAATAAAAAAGGAACTTGAAATTATATGAGGAAAAATATGGATCATATAGAGAGAACTATAAAATCATATGAAGAGATGGGTGAAGATTACTGCGATAATACCAGAGAAGGAGGGGATAGGGAGTTTCAGGAAAAGATGATGGATAAGACTCTTAATATTCTTAAAACTAATAAACCCAGAATAATAGATTTAGGATGTGGGGATGGCAGAGATACAGCATATTTTAATGAAAAAGGATATGATGTTACAGGTATTGATTTGTCTAAAGAAATGATATCTATAGCTAGAAAAAAGAATCCTGATTGTGCTTTTTTACAGATGGATATGGGAGATACGGTATTTCCGGATAACACTTTTAATTGTGCCTGGGCAAGTGCCTCGATAATACACATTCCCAAAAAAGAACTTTCTCATGTAGAAAAAGAAGTATATAGAATATTAGAACCAGGGAGTATATTTGCTTTTAATTTTAAGATTGGTGAAGGTGAGGGATACGAAAGAACAGAAACGATGGAAGATCGTAAGAGATATTTTGCTTATTATACACTTGAAGAAATGAAGAATTCTCTAAATCTTTTTGATATTGTTGAGAGTAAAAAATGTCCCACTAGAGTTTTTGATTCAGAATTTATGTACTGCTGGGCAAGGTCTAGAAAAAAGTAAAGGAGATTTAAATAAATTTCTTACTTTAACCTTTATGCTATGAAGCTGAATGCTGGTGTTAGAAAACCTACAGCTAGTGAACCTCCTATAAGGCATATAAGACCAATGTAATGTTTTGCACTCCAACTGAATATTTTTCTTCCATCTAATGGTCCGAAAGGAAGTAAGTTGAATCCACCTATGAACAGATTTACGTAAGATACAAATCCCAATATCGCGCCTATAAAACCCATTCCAGTACTAAACAGAGCGATCGAAGCTATAAGAAATGCAGTACCTACTGCCCAGTTCGTTCCGGGTCCAACAGCACTTATTTTACCGTGCTGCTCTTTAGTTATATGTCCTTGGATCATTACTGACCCAGGAGCGGCAAAAACCCAACCGAAGAGAAAACCGAACATAACTGCTAAAATCAATCCCCATCTCCACATACGGAATTCAGCCCAGCACCCAAAGTCTCTAGCTAATTTTCTATGAGCAAATTCATGAAAAATGAAGGCTGTAGAAACTGAGAGAAAAGATAAACCCAGATAGAAAGGGAACGTACTCAAATTAAGATATACATATCCTCCTGTAAAAGAGAATGCAAATGCTAAAGTAAGAGCACCTAGAGCTATTCCTAAATGTCGCTTCTCTGTATCGCTCATTCCTTTCTGATTTACACTACCATAAGTAATCCTATATTCTCGGTTCATTTTTTATTCATCTCTCTCTTAAATCTTCTTGTAATATCAATCTTTGCTTTTTCTTTACTTTCAAAAGTGTCCAATGAAATTTCACCACCAGCTGAATGCCTGTGTCCACCAGCTGAACCGATATCTGAAAAAGCATCTTTCATGATTTTACCTATATTTTTGGTCATATCTTTACTTCTAGCAGATAAATGTATTTTATCTTCTAAAATTCCAAAAACTAAAACACTCATAACGTCTTTTTCTCCCATCAATAATTCTGCTATCTGAGGTATGTCGTCCTTGTAGGCTATATGACCAGCAAAAGCAGTTAAAATACCATCATCAAGGTCTCTAGAATTTATCGCCCTCCCTAAGGCACTTAGGGTTTCTGATTTCATAGGTGGGCTCTCAAAGATATCTAGTAACTCCTTATCCGCTAATGCAGTTAGATAAGCTATTACTTTAAAGTCAGCAGTAGAGATATTTTTAGAATAATCATGTGTATCAATTTTTATTCCATACAATAAAGCAGTGGCTAATAAAGGATCAATGTCTATTCTGAGATTTTGAAGATGTTTCGTCATCAAAGTAGAGGTTGCTCCAATATCTGTTCTTATTTCTGAATATGATTCAGCATTTATTCTCCGATTGGTGTAATGGTGATCTATAATTATATCTGGAGAAACATCCTTTGGAACAATATTGTTTGAAGAAGCTTCTGCAAAATCTAGGAAAGCTATAACATCACTTCTCTTTACTACATCCTTAGCCTCATCCCTATTTACATTTTTTATTACGAAACCAGTGTTGTTCAAGAATGCTTGATTTTCGGGATGGCCGATATGACCTCCATAATACGTGGTCGATTCTAACCCCAAATAATTACATAATTTTTCTAACGCTATTGCTGAAGCTATAGCATCAGGATCGGGATTGTTGTGTATAAAAATAGAGATTTTTTGATTATCTTTTGATAGAATATTAAATAATTTTTTGCTTCTTTTCTTGAACTCTATATCCTCTATATCTTTTAATATTGAATTTTCAAGACAATTCTTTTTATCAATCAAGACATCGATACCTTCACTGTGTATATCCTTATCTGAATCACATACAACGATAGTATCGATATTTCCATCTGTATCCCTAATCGCTTTTACGATATTATTAATATCTTTTACTTCTGGAAATAAAAGAATTGCACCATCTATCTCATTTTCAGTTTTGTTGATGATATTTTTTAACTCCGATGGTACAAAATCGTCGATTATATGTGAATCTATATTTCTACTCCTAAGCGATGCTTCTAAATCACTTTTTAGTTTACTTTTACCTATGAGAAGGTACATTTTCAAACCTCTAAGAATTTCATTCACTTACTACTTCATCAAATTCGCCTTTGATTTTTTCTAAGAATTTTCCATCTACAGCTGAACCTGATATCGAAAGTAGATAGAAACCTTCCTGTTCTGTTACTCTATCCTTTATCCAACTTATAAAATTTAAAACTTTATTAGATTCTGAAAAATTATTTAGGTAGGCCACTCCCGAAAGAAAAACAACACCATTTTTGGAATTTTTTAGAAAAACCCCTATATCGCTTGAGAGACCTGATAAATCAGATGGAGATATCCTTTTTACATCGATTTGATCCGTTTTAGTTGACCCACTTTTAGACAGCCATATAAATTTACTATTCTCCGCATCGAGGTCATATTTTTTCAATACCTTAGATGGGGGGTCTCTAGTTACTATCAGGCCAGGGTGTCCATCGGAATTTAGTTTATTATATTCATTCAAGCCTATTTCAGGTCTTGATTCTATTATCATATGTGAATCACTGATATTCCAGGAAGGTAGTTCTTTCTCCCCCTCCTTTTCTTTTTCCTCTTTCTTCTCTTCAACCTCTATCTGAAGTACTTGTGGATTTCTTTTTAACTCCGATCGTTTGTATTCTATATCCTGATACAGTGTACCAATCTTACTTTCTACACGACTTCTAAGTTCCCATCCGTCATGTTTTGAAACAAGGTTTTTAATGTTAGACCAGGCTTCCTCTTGACCTTCTTTATATCCTTTAAGGTATATTTCTATAAGTTTATCCTGGTCCATTCTTATCACTCTAGCCTATATAGTTCAGGTCTTTTGACCCACTTTCCTGTTTCATTCCACCCATTTCGATATCTTTAACTTTACTTGTCAATTCTTCGACCTCTTCTGCTTTATCATCTAATTCTTCATAGCTAATTTCCAACCCAAGATATTTAACCAATATTTCAAGCACAACTCTAGCTGCAGCAGGATCAACAAAATATCCTGAAGTTTCACCCATCAGGCAAGTTCCTGGAATGTCGTAAAGTTTTTGCCCTAATCCTAACAGTAAACCACTAGCCCCAACGATTCCTGAGGCTGGATGCTCTTTTGAGTACGTTACACCTAAATCTTTCATATTTTTTACCATCTCAGGAGTTGTAGATGCTCCTAGTACTTTTGGTTTATCAACTAGTTCTCCTTGACCATATCCACCCAATGCAAATATTTGGGTCACATCAAATTGCTGAGTCATCGATAAGACTTCATTCGTTAGCTGATATTGACCTTGAGGGGTCATACCTTGATAATCTCCAGTCAGTAAGATTAGGTCTCTCTCCTTTTCACCTACATTTTTTTTGTAGTATAACTGATTATTTACCAATTCAGCGATTCCGTCATCATCTACCAATACCTGGGGTGGAAAATATATTGAACAAATCTCAGCCAATTTATTAAATTCTATCTGGTCTATCAGATGCTCAACAGCAAGTTTACCTACATTGCCTACACCTGGAAGACCTTCGATTAATATTGTATTCTCTAATTCTGGTTTCTCTATAAAGTCAATAATTATATCATCCATTATATCATTTCCTATTATATTTTCTAAGACTTTTTCTTCTGCTTCCTTCGATACTCACCATACCTATCTTCAGGTGAAAACTTAGGAGGTTTAGGATTTATGGTTTTTTCATCACATTCTTTACAATAATCCCCAAGAGTATATGAATTACACGAAGGACACTTTTTAATCTTTTTCATTTTAACTCTTGAATGTCAAGTATTGATTAAAATATTTAAGGATTTTTGAAGGTTTAATCTTTTTATTTTTCATAAACTCTATCTGACCCCATCATTCCTCTAATATTTCCTTGTACTCGGGAATGACATCCTTTGTGAAAGACTTCATCCCTTCTGATGTCTTATAGTGTACCATCATATCTTCGATTACATTGAATGGTATTGTTGCGATTTCTGCACCTACTTCAGCACACTGTCTAACTTGTCTAGCGGTTCTTATACTAGCAGCGATAATCTTCGTATTAAAATTATAATTGACTAAAATCTGTTTGATTGACCAGACTAAATCAACACCGGATAAAATACCTTTATCGTTGCCCCAATCATACAGTTCCATCGTCTTGTTATCATTATATATTAATTGTTCTTTTTTATTTCCTGAAATACTTTCCTCTAATTTTATATCTCTGATTTTTTCTGTCAATTCCTGTGGATAATAAGTTCCTTTTGGATATTCATCTCCCCTATTTAGTCCAATATTTTTTCTTATATAGTCATCTATCCTACCTAAAAATGGGCTGACATAAGCAGCACCAGCTTTAGCAGCCATCAAGGCTTGATTTGGACTCATAACAAGTGTACAGTTTACCGGTATGTCTCTTTCGCTCAACGATTTTATGGTTTTTATTCCTTCAAAATTATCATCTTCTTCTTCCATCGATGTATTCACGGGGATCTTGATTACTACATTATCGTTCACAGGGTTAAATTTCTCATACAGAACAGTAGCTTCTCTAATCATATCTTCCTGTGTTGAACCCGCGACTTCTAAACTAACGGGTCCATCCACGGTTTTAAGTATCTCTTTAATATGCTCTTCAAGGCTTATGTCTCCATCACTGGATTCAACAGCCTTCTTGATAAGGGAAGGATTGGTTGTTACTCCGTCCAAAATTCCCCATGATTCTGCTTCTTTTATTTCTCCAATATCTGCTGTATCTACAAATATATCCATATTATTTCACCTATATTTCTATAATCTTTATCTTCTAGACATGACATCATGTGCACTCTCTATTATATGTTCGGCAGTCAATCCATATTTTTCCATAAGTTCATCACTTTCGCCAGATTCACCGAAAACATTTGGTATTCCTACCCGTTTCATCGGCACATGATAATTTTCAGATAGAACCTGTGATATACCGCTCCCCATTCCTTGACTTACAACATGTTCTTCTGCAGTTACTACTGCTCCAGTCTCTTTAGCGGATTTGATTATCATCTTTTCGTCCAGAGGTTTTATAGTGCTCATATTAACAACTTTAGCATCTATATTTTCTTTTTTATCCAACATTTCCGCTGCTTTCAAGCATCTAGAGACCATTATTCCAGTCCCAATCAATGTAACGTCCTCACCTTCTCTTAAAA
The DNA here is from genome assembly GCA_046538435.1 of Thermoplasmata archaeon. Lineage (GTDB taxonomy): Archaea > Thermoplasmatota > Thermoplasmata > Halarchaeoplasmatales > Halarchaeoplasmataceae > CAYSTL01. The sequence goes on from JBKHIX010000005.1 coordinate 31,721, forward strand.
CTGAAGCTTTACCAAATTCGAAAAGATCATCTTCTTCAGTAATAATTGGAATGCTTGAACGTCCCATTCTCATGTATATCGGTCCTTTTCTTTCAGCTATAGCTCTAGTTGCTTTTGCGCTTTCATGATAATCCGCCGGAGCTACGACCTCAACATTAGGTAGAACCCTCATCAGCGCGATGTCTTCCAGCATCTGATGAGAAGCCCCATCTCCTCCTACGGTTATGCCAGCATGTGTCGAAACAATTTTTACATCCAATTCGGGATAAGCTACGCTCTGTCTTATCTGATCGTAGGCTCTACCAGTAGCAAATACTGCAAAAGTACTAGAGAACACCGTTTTACCTGAAGCAGCCAATCCTGCAGCCACACCAGTCATATTTTGTTCTGCTATACCAGTATTAAACATACGTTCTGGAAATTCTTTACCAAACTTTGAAATCCGACATGAACCACAAAGATCAGCACCGACCACGACAATATCGTCTCTTTCTCTACCTAATTCAGTTAAAACTTTTCCATAACCATCTCTTTGTTTTGCCATCTCCCACATCACTCTTCACCCCCTAATGCTTCTATGGCTGTTTTAATCTGCTCATCATTTGCTGCTTTGCCGTGGAAAGCTAACGAACCTTCCATGAAAGGTACACCTTTACCTTTTACAGTGTGTGATATTATGATGGTAGGTTGTCCGTGAACTTCCTCAGCTTTGTTTACAGCATCGACTATCTCGTTCATATCATGGCCATTTATTTCTAATACATGCCAACCGAACGAGTTCCATTTTGAAACTATTGGCTCTATGGACATCACATCTTTAGTTGATCCATCGATCTGTAAATTGTTTCTATCTAAAAACACGATCAGATTATCTAATTTATTTTGGCTAGAAAACATTGCAGCTTCCCATATCTGGCCAGATTGTACTTCTCCATCTCCACATATACAAAATACGTTATAAGATTCTCTATCAATTTTTGCAGCAAGGGCCATACCTGCAGCGATGGATAGTCCTTGACCCAAGGAACCTGTAGATGCATCTACACCTGGTGTTTTTTTCATATCAGGATGACCTTGTAATCTAGACCCTAATTTTCTTAAGGTCATCAATTCGTCCACAGGAAAGTATCCTCTCTCAGCTAATACTCCATAAAGGGCAGGAGCAGCATGACCTTTACTCAATACAAATCTATCTCTTTTTGGCCAATCAGGTTCTTCTGGTTTTACATCCATGATCTGAAAATAAAGTGCAGTAAGAATATCGGTAGCTGATAACGATCCACCTGGATGTCCGGATCCTGCTTCATTAGTACTTTTAACTATATGTATTCTTACTCTCCTTGCAATCTCTTCTAGTTCTTCTCTTTTTGATTCTTCCAATATTGGCATTTGTGTTAATCCCCCAAAAAGGCGTTTATTTGATTTCGTTTTTGGTTAATGACTTATTTATTATTATCTTTTTCGGGAGGAATGATAAAAGCTTCCTCGTCTTCTAGTTCAACTCTACCTTCAGAGAATGCTTTTACGACTTCGGGTAAAAGTTCGTGTTCTTTTTCTAATACTCTACTAGATAATGTGTCAATATCATCATCTGGCTTTACAGGTACACAACGTTGGTCTATTATCGGTCCCAAATCGACCTCGTTAGTTACGAAGTGAACTGAACAACCTGATCTTTTCATGCCAGATTCTAGAACAGCTTTATGAACATTGTCGCCATACATTCCTTCACCTCCAAACAGAGGTAATAGAGCTGGATGAATGTTGATCATCTTACCATAATATTTGTCTACGAAATAATCTGTTAGCATCCGCATATACCCTGCTAGAACTATCAGATCAAGGTCGTATTTTTCTATCTCTTCCGATACCATTTTTTCATGTTCTTTTCTTGTTTTATCTCTATGATCGATTATTTTAAAATCAATATCATGTTTTTTTGCTCTTTCTATACAGTATGCTTCAGGATTATTGGTAATTAATAATTTGATCTCCCCATCTATCAATCCAGATTCTACTCCATCAATTATTGACTGGAAATCCGTACCACTTCCTGATGCCAGGACTCCAATATTAATCATGATATTCATCTTAATTACTGAGTTGCATAAAAATCATTCGGGTGTAAGAAAATTTGATGTTTTTTTAATATGAAAATTGGAAGGAAAAACACTTATAATTGAGTTTACATCATTATACGCTTTGAATAGAGATTATTGCTTTGAATAGAGATTATTAATTTATATATGGATAACAAACGGTGTAAGTGATGAATATATTGTGTGTGGATGATGAATTGAGTCTCCTTGAGCAGACAAAAATATATCTTGAAGAAAGAATAGATGAAGCTGAGGTAGACACATCATCCTCGGTACAAAAAGCAATCAATAAAATAGAAAATAATGATTATAATATAATAGTCTCTGATTACTTTATGGAACCTAAAGATGGAATAGACCTGTTAGAAGAATTGAGAAATGAAGATGATCATACACCTTTTGTTATGTTCACGGGTAAGGGTAGGGAAGAAATAGCTATGCAGGCATTAAATTTAGGTGCCAACCAATATGTACAAAAGGGAGGCGATCCAAAAGCTCAATATGACTTTCTTGCTAAAATAATCAAACAAGAAGTAGAACATTATAATAATGAGAGAGAGAGGAAACTACACAGAGCTTATTTTAGTAAATTATTTGAAAAATCACCGGAAGCTATAGTTTTAGTAGATAATGATGATATTATTTTAAAGGCTAATAAAGCATTTGAAAGATTGTTTCAGTATGATAAAATTGAAGCAGAAGGTAAGAAAATAAATGACTTGATAGTTCCTGAAGATCAAAAAGATAATGCTAAATACGTGTCTAACTTCGTTTTATCTGGAGAATCAACTGAAGTAGAAACGATACGAAAGAGGAAAGATGGATCACTCATTAATGTATCTGTACTTGGTTATCCAATTAAATTGGAAGATCAGCAGATAGGGGCTTACGGTATCTATAGAGATATCACTGAAAGGAAAAAAGCAGAAAAAGCATTGAAAGAATCGAAAAAGACTTATGAAAGTATTTACCAGACAATGTTGACCTTAGCTAACGAAGATGATCTAAACAAAGTTATAAAAATAATAGCTGATGAAGCTAAGGAATTGATAGATACTACTCACTGTACGGTATATTTAGTGGATGAGAAAAAAGGAGTCCTTAAACCATTTTATTCAAATGAACCTAGATATAAAGAAGAAATCCTTGATTACAATGTTCCTTTTGGAGAAGGTGTTACAGGTCTAACTTACGAAAAAGGAGAAAGTGATTATTTAAATTATGATGAAGATGAACAGTATTATACTCTGGTTCCGGATTCTGATGCTGAGGGTGAGAAAGTATCTATTTTGTCTACTCCTTTGTATAATGATGATGAAACCATTGGAGTCATCACATTAGGTAAAATAGATAATAAATTTGATGATTCTGATGTAAGAATGATAGAGATCTTTGCGAGACAAGCTGAATTAGCGATACAAAGAGCAGAGAATCTTGAAAAAATTAGGAAGTCTAAAGAAAATCTCATTGAAAGTAAGAATAAAATTAAAAATTTACATAGGGTTTCAACCGACCTTCAAAAATGCGAATCGATTGATGAAATATTTGATTTGACAATAGATGCTGCTAAAGACATACTTAATTTCGAAGCGTGTAGCATAGATATCGTCGAGAATGATAAATTAAAGACAAAGGCATTATCTTCCGATTTCCCGTTAGACGAGATGTCTAGTCGACCTCTAGATAGAGGTGGTATTGATACTAAAACATATAGAGAGAACAAATCATATATCGTTAATAATACTTTTGAGGATAAGTTTGCGAAGCCGATTAAAGAGGAAATTAAATCTTTGATAAGTATACCTCTCGGAGAAATAGGGGTGTTTCAAGCTGGAGCTAATCAATTTGATTATTTTGATAAGGAAAGACTTGAATTAGCTGAGCTGTTGATATCGAATGTTAGTGAAGCATTTAAAAGAGTTAAGTATGAGAATGAGTTACAAAAAAGTAAACAGAAGATAGAGCAACTCCATGAATACTCTGCTCCTCTTCAAAAGACCAATTCAAAGAAAGAAATTTATGAGATAACCGTTGAAGCTGCAGAGGAGATTTTAGATTTTTATTCATGTGCAATAATAGAACATATAGAAGATGGATATATAGTTAGAAAAAGTACAGATAAAATGTTGGAAAAAGGAGAGATTTTAACTGAGAAAGGTGTATATGACGAAACGTACAAAGATAATAAATCTTTTTTACTTAATGATATACAGAAATTTAATGATAGTGAACCTCAAAGAAACTATTATGAATCAGGTATAAGTGTTCCTATTAGTGGTTTTGGTGTGTTTCAGGCGGTTTCTAACGAGAAGAATTATTTTAAACCAGAGGATTTGGAATTAACTGAGCTTTTAATCTCACATGTTGATAACGCTTTTAAAAGAATAGAATCTGAAAAAGAGATAAGGGAAAAAGAAAGCTTCTATCGAGCTATTTTTGAAAATACGGGAACAGCAACTGTGATCATCGAAGAGGATGGAACGATTTCTTTGGCCAACAGTAAGATGAACAAATTACTTGGATTTTATGATGACGATGCTGAAGGGCATAATTGGAAGGAATTTGTTGTGGAAGAAGATATCAAAAGGATGGATAAATATCACAAGTTACGAAGAGAAGACCCAGAGTTGGCTCCTGATGAATATGATTTTCAGCTGTTGACAAGAGATGGTGAGAAAAAGCACGTTCATCTGACTATAAATATGATCCCAGGGACTTCCAAAAGTGTGGAATCAATGTTGGATGTAACTCAGGAAAAGGAAGCTTTGAAAAAGAAAAATAGATATGAAAGGATGATAAAGAGAGATTTAAGAAATAATATCGATATGATCGGTACTTACATGGATATACTAGAAGACTCAGATCTTGATGAAAATCAGCAGGAACAGATCGATAAGATGAAGGCTACGGTAAATGAAAGTTTGGAATCTATCGATGAAACTTGAGTTTTGTATATAAACAGAAACTTTTTTCTGGCAAAAAGCTTTTTTATTGGTTACTATTCACTAACTATATATCTAGGAAAATAGTATGGAAAATGATAAAATTTAACGAAATTCGGGTATGGCTTTCGAGGAATAGAATATTCCTCTACATTC
>JBKHIX010000050.1:0-12469 GCA_046538435.1 Thermoplasmata archaeon
TTTTTGTTAATCGGTATTTAGATAATCCCTTTTATAACCTTTTTTCCATCAACTTCTTTGGTCTTTCCCTTGTATATCTCCATCGGCGATCCAGATGGTTTGTATCCTTTTTTCTTAATATAATCGGAGATCTCTTTGTAGACTTTATCGATATCTTCTTGTGTTCCCTTGTACTTCGCCTGTGCCACCTTCATTTTAGGTAAGTATTTGATATGCATACTTCCAGATGTTGGTTTTTTCTTCTTTATAGGAATGCCAATATCAGCCTTTAGATCATCTTTTTCGTCTCTTCCAGTGTAGTCGTAAAATATACCCATCGTTTTCGAATACGGTTTCGCCTTGTGCTCTTTAGCCCAGGATTTGAGCATTTTGAAATATTCATTATGTGGTATGTTCTTGTAAGCACCGTCATGCTGTACGCAAAGAACGTTAGATTCTTTCCTATCCATTATCTTAATCTTGGTCATTATTTTTCACCCAATTTAAAATATAGACTGACAAGTATTTAGAGTTATCTTACAGGGTATCACTCAAATGTTAATAATAATTGAATTAAATATTAATTTAAAATATGTAATAAAAGAAATCTTTAAATCTTATAAGAGTTATTATATATATAGCGAGAGGGGATGAATGACTTACTGCTTTTACTGTAGAGAGGAAGTTGATGGTGATTATAAGTGTCCAGAGTGTGGTAGAAAACTTTTTCCAGATGTTAAATTTTCGGATTATGAAGAAACTCAAGAGGAAAAGATAAAAAAACATATTCGTAGAAGAAAATTGGAAGAAGCCCATAGATATGAAGTAAATCCGAAGATATACATCTCCAAGGATGATGAGGATTCTGAAAAAACCTACAAATCTATGCCCGTAAATTATACGAGTGTCCGGGAAAATATAAGATATAAAGAGAAAGAAGAAAAATCAGATTGGGAAAAAGAGGAAGTAAGATCTAGCAGGCTTCTAAAAGGATTTAGGTATGTATTTTTATTTATATCGATCATCTTTCTATTAAAGATATTAGAAATTCAAGGATATTTACTGGATCTAAAAGGGTTCGATATCAGCATTCTACCAGATATGACCTCTAATGTTTTTCTTGCATTTTTTCTCCTAATATTTATATTTATGATAGTACTTCCTCTTTTGATCGTATTGATAACTACAGGTAGTTCATACGATGTCAAAAAGAGAAGGTGGTAGTTGATCTCTAAAGTTGAAAAAATTTTATTTTCAAAACTCGAAATAATAAAGTATATAAATTATAAGGTAGATTAGCAAGTAATATCTTGGGTGAATATATGCCATATTGCTTTCACTGCAATAAAGAAGTTAAGGATATGTACAAATGTCCAAACTGCGGGAGAGAACTACTACCAGACGTAAATTTTGTAAACCATGGGGAGACTCATGAAGAAAAATTTTTAAAAGAGATTCGAAGAAAGAAATTGAAAGAGGTATATGAAAAGAATCAAAATTTCTATGATTATTTTACATCGGAAAAAGAAAAAAATCGAAGTCTACCTAAAAACTTTACAAGTGTACGTCAAAATCCTAAACATATAAAGAAAGAATGATAGTTGAATTTACGTAAAACATTCTAGTTCTCTTGATTAGTGTTTAGTCTCCACTCATAATGTATGGGACTTCACTTTCAGCGATAAGTATACGTTCTATCTTACTGAATGCAAACTTTGGAAAGAGGAATCTCAATTTATAAAGAAAGCCTCCACGTCCTCTGCTTCCCACCATAAAGTCGTATTTTGCAGATTCATTAAGGATCTCTTCTTCAGTGGCTCTTTTATTTACGATCAATTCAAAATCAATACCAGCCTTTCTAGCAACTCTTTTAACCCGTCTTGAGGCAGCGCCAGGATCCTTTTTTCCGATATGATATGTGGTCAAGCTTGCATCAAACATTTCCGCAAGATCGAGAGCGATCATAGTTGCGTCTACTGAATAACTGCTGAAAGTGGTTGGATTGAAGATAGTTTTTGGTATATTCGGTTCAAATCGCCTAGCAAATATCAATGAAGGTACGGATACAACTTTCAGGGTATCACTGGCAGTATCACCGATATGGATCTCCTGTGCACCAGATTTGGAGTGGGTTCCTATCGCGAGAAGGTCTATCTGATTTTTGTTAATATAATCTAGAATCTCTTCAGAAGGCACTCCGATTGGCATGGCTGTTTTAATCTTTTCAACACCCATGTCTTTTAGTATTTTTTTGCTCTGGAAAATAGCCTCTTCTGCTTCTTTTTTCATATGGGATTCGATCAAGTCGGTTTTAGGTACGCTTTTATCTTTCGTGTTTAAAACATTTATTAGATGATACTCAGCATCAGGGAATAGAGTGCTGGTATATTCCATCCCGCTTTGAATAAGAGGTGAGTTATCTGTAGCGATCAGTATTTTGTCGAACATACATTTCCACCAGATTTACACTTATCTGATTAAATAATAATTAACTTTAATTTAACTCTTTACCTAAGAAGTCACCTTCCTAATCGATAGATTAGGTGGGTGATGAATTGAGGGTTTTTATATCATACTTTCAATGACCCCCCTCTGATAAGGTCTTATATGCCTAGAAAGACATCCATACTTGAATGAAAACTAAGAAAACCATAACTTGTAGAATCGTTGAACCTAACAAAGGTAAGTTAGACGATCTCAAAAGAGAGTATGATAAAGTTCAGCAATACATCGAGGGAGGGAAAGTAGATATATATTCATCCACTGTTCAAGCAGTGGATAAGTACACAGATTGGGAACACCTGAAAGAGGATAAAGAGTACCCTTGGTACTTGAGAAATGATACTTTTTCAGTAGAGAAAGCGGAGAACACTACAGAGTTCGATTACTGGGCTAAAATACCAGTTAAAGATGTGTATGGTGGAGTGATTGTGCCAATCATACCACACGAAGAGATAAAAGAGGAATACAATATCAAAGATTCAAAAATAGTTAGAAAAGATTATGGTTTTGAACTTCATCTATCAATCTCAAAGGAAGTAGAGCATGTAGAAACCTATCAGGGTGCTATCGGCGTAGATATGGGTCTGAATAAACTTGCGGTGAGCGTCTCACTGCCCGACCGTCAGACTCACTGCTACGGCACTCATATAGGTGATATACAGGCTAAATACTACTTCCTTCGCAGGAATTGTTCGGATGGCTATGTTAGAAGAAAGTGGGATAATAAGGACAGCAACAAGATAGAAGACATTTGTCATCAAATCAGTAGAAAGATAGTCGATACGGCGAAAGAAAAGAACTTACTGATTGTACTCGGTGAACTCGATGGTATAAAGGATGACGATAAAGGTAGAAAGATGAACAGAAAGCTACACAATTTTCCACACTGGAAGTTGAGAGAATACATCAAGTACAAAGCTAAGTGGGAAGGTATAGAAGTTATAGAAGTTTCAGAAGCGTACACTTCTCAACGGTGTTCACGATGTGGTGAAATCGGTGATAGGTACAAAGGCAGATTCAGATGTGACAACTGTGGACTTGAAGTGGACAGTGATAAGAACGGTGCACACAATATAGCCAGACGGGGTATCGGAATCTACTGGAATTTGCAGGCAAATTCCATCGAGTATCAGAATTGTTTCACAATTCTAATGCTGAAGGAATACCTTCCTTCAAGTCTCGGAATTTTCTACCGAAAATTCCAAGTTAGTAGTAATTTCTGATGAAATTCCTACGATATGAGGAATTCATTTGAATTCCTCAGTAAGTATACCGAAACCGCTTCTGATACTAGGGGTGTCGTGACAACGCCCGAAGCCACTACCATTGACCCGACCTCTGCAACGCAAGTCGGTGAGGTAGGTGGTAACCTATGCTAAAACGGTCGGAAGCACCTTCCAATCCGTAACGTGAGTGAGGAAACTTAGGAATTTTATTCCTAAAAAACCGTCAGGTTTGGTGGGTGAGGATGTCACACTTATTGAATAGATTTTTTTAGAATGTAGAGCCAAGTCTAAGTTTCTCTAAATTGAAATAGTAATCAGAATACTGCAGCAAATGTGGGATTGAGATTCAATGATTTACTGTTTTAAATGTAACTGAGATATTAATGACACTATCAATATTCTAGATTCCTGAATAGTGGGAGTAGGTGCAGGATTAGGTCTTGTATTTAGAACAACTATAGGCCAGATGAAATCGAATTCGGTTGCTTAAAATAAATCACTCCTTCTTTTTTATTGTTCTAGGACATTCTTCTAGTTCGCCGGTTTCATAGTAATCCCTAAATCTCTCTAACCACAAGGGTTTCTCGTGCCTATTTATGAAGTCAACAAATGTTGTTAGTCTGTCCATCGTTTCATTCTTGACTACGTGCTCTATCTCACACGCTTCCTTATCAGCTACATCTTCGTCCAGACCTAAGATAATCAAAAATTCCTTCAGAGTTTCATGTTTTTCTGATAACTTAATAGCTAATTTTTCTCCTTTCTCTGTAAGTGTTACTCCACTGTACTTTTCATAATTCACGTAACCTTGATCGTCTAGTTTCTTAAACATCTCTGAAACAGTAGATAGACCTAGGTCCAGTTCCTCTGAAACATCTTTCACCCTAGCATATCCCTTCTTTTTAGATATATCGTATATCACTTCTAGATACTCTTCGTATCTTTTAGATATCATATTAACACCATAATGGTTTAATAATAAGTTAATTCACAACTCTTCTCCCTTCTCAGTCACCTTATATATCTTGTATTGAGTTTTTGAAGAGCTGCATCCCATAGGACAAACGCTACATTTGCCATCATAATTTACTTCTTTTAGATATCCTTGATATTCTAATGAATCGATCATTGCTTTCACCGTTCCCAGCCCCATGTTGAGATCTTGGCTTATTTCCGATAACGATCTCCCATCTCTAATCATTTTAAGGATCGATTTTCGTTTACTCATGTTTCTACCACCTTTACGGTTTCTTCTTTCTTATCATCTGCTAGGTCCCCCTGCAGTTTATGTAATCTCAAGTAATACAGAACTACTAACGAAAAAGGCAGTAAGAATATAGAGGGTGGATATGGAGCTGAATAAGCTGTCAAGAAACCTTCCGCAGTATTGAACCATCTATCTTCTCCGCCTGGAATTGAACCTAGGAATGTGCTGATCAAATACATAACAGCCAATACCCATATCATGATGCTGCCCATCACTGTTTTCGCTTGCTGGTGGATTTCCTCAAAATTTTTCACGCTGTATACATAAAACATACCTGCGAAGGAAAGTATCAAACCCTGCCAAAGCAGGAAATCACCTGTTATTATCATCGAACCTATTCCTACAGTAATTCCCAGTAATCCCGAGACAATCTCTACTATTCCAAGGACTAGAACTGCTGCACCGAAGATCCCAAAGTAGATGCTGCCGAACTTATACTTTTCTTTTTTCATTCTATACGACCCCCATTATATGCCATAGTAGATTCAGTAAGCCGCCCCATATGAATAGCACAAAGATGAGAGTGAGCAGACCTCCACCCAGATTTTCGATGATACCTCTTATCCCATTTTCTTTTCCTTCTTTGATGATCATTGCAAATGTAGCGATGCAGGGAAAGTATAGGTTTATGAGAACGACAGAACTTATCAGTTGATACTTGCTCATCTCTATGGCTGAAAGCTGAGCTACTGCCAGGTCCTTCCTCAAGAAACCTGCTATGAGTGGTCCAACCGTTTCCTTAGGAACACCGAACCAACCGGTCAACAGAGGACTCAAGATATTAGCTAGCCAATCTATCACTCCACCAATGTAGAGTATATTTACCATTCCAACACCCATTAAAACGAATGGAATAGCGACTGTAAAGAAGCCTTTTACCCTGACCCAGAGTTTTTTCGTAACATTCCTTAAAGTTGGCATCCTGTAGGGTGGTATGTCTATAAGAATTTCCGGTGATCTGCCTGGTATGATCTTATGAAGGATGAAGCCGAAGATGAAGAAGCCTGCGAACAGATACAAAAGTATGTATCCTGAATATTCTGGAATAAGTGAGAGCATCACGCCCAGTTGTGCACCACAGGGTATGAAGATCGCTAAGAGTATCATCATCATGAAACGTTGCTTTTTAGTCTGAAGTGATCTTGTTGCAGCGACTCCCGGAACGTTGCAGCCCAACGAAAGGATCATGGGAACGATCGCGAAACCGTGCAGACCTATCTTGTGCAGGAATGTATCTATGAGGACAGCCAATCTAGGAAGATATCCACTATCTTCAAGTATTATCAAGTACAGGTAAAAAGCAGTTATAGCAGGTAGTACAATTCCTATAGCTACGAAAAGGCCTGAGGTTAGTATACCGAAAGCTTCGAAGGAATTTGTCACTCCAGGTTCTCCTACAAGTATGTAATAAAACCAGCTCCCCTTGCCGGGGAAAGCATCTTGGATCCAGGGGAGCCAGTGGTTATCGAAAATTTTGACAAAATATCCATCCGTAAAGAATCCTGCAAAAGCTGAGAAAAAAGCCCAGAAACCGTAAAGAGCGGTTATTGCTATCGGGATGCCTGTTAACGGTTTTACAGTGAGTTCAGCCATAGCATCTTTAAGCGTGTGTGTTCTTTCACCATAATTGACAATTTGTTTGGCAATCTTATCTATCAGGTCCCATCTTTCATCGATACTTAATTTCATCCGCTAGTCACCTCCGCTCTCTCTTTGATCTTATTCACGTCAGCTGGTTCTGCTTTTTTCACTTTAGAAGCTAATTCTTTGATACCGCTTCCGCTGATCGCTACAGTAGGAACTATCGGGACTCTAAATATTTCTCTTAATCTATTCAGATCTATATCTATCTCCTTATCCTCTGCAACATCCCACATATTTAGAGCAATTACTACGGGATATCCCTCTTCTATTATCTCTAAGGCGAGATAAAGACCTCTTTCAAGTTTAGTAGCATCTATGACACAGACTATGACAGAATCATCGTTATCTTTAAGCATCTGTACAGCCACTTCTTCAGCCTTATCTTTCGGTTCTAATGAAAAGGTGCCTGGAACGTCTATTATCTCGACTTCCTCTCCGTTCAAGCGCATGTATCCTTTGGTGAAATCTACAGTAGTTCCAGGGTAGTTTGATTCAGTAACATTAGCACCTGTCAGCCTGTTGAAAACAACACTTTTTCCCACATTTGGATGTCCCATCAAGAGGAGCTTCACTATTTCACCTCTACCTGGATATTTTTAGCGATACCGATCCCCATAGATGTGGTTGATCCTTCGACCTCTACCACAACAGGGCCTTTGATAGGATGCTTAGTGGTAAATTTCAATTTTTTTCCCTCTCTAATGCCCATTCCCGCAACTTTATTTCTCAGCTCCGGATCGATATCAACTACTTTTCCTTTCTCTTCGTATTTCATCTCGTAAAGATCTTTTATGACCATGTTATCAAATCCTTTTTACTCTGATTTTACTAGCCATACCTCTTCCGATGGAGATAGTATTCCTCTCCACTTCTACGGTGACCGGACCATAAGATGAAACTACTCTTACTATCCTCCCTTCAGATATACCTTTAAGTGCCATTTTCTGTCTGAACCCTCGCCCTCCATGTATGCTTGTAATTCTTCCTGTATCACCAGAACTCATCTGATCCAACCACATCACTCTTCACCTTTGTTGTGCTTATTTTGGTTTGCCATACTAGTTTCGGTTAACCGAATATTGCAATTAGTATATAATGATTTCGTCTGTTAGAGAAATTAAATGCTAATCGAAAAACGATGAGAATATGTAGCTAAGGATTTTTACACGACCCAAAAAGGAGGAATTCATATGAGTTGATGTTTTTTATATCGACTTTAAAGTTATCATCGAAAAGTGAGCTTAATTCTTTAGGGGTGAAGAATTCTGAAGGTTCCCCGAGTATTCTTTCTCCTAATTTGATGAGTTTCGTTACGGGACTCTTTGCATTCATATCAAATATTATTATAGTTCCACCAGGTTTCACTACTCTCATCATCTCTTTCACACTCTTACTTTTATTTTCGAAATGGTGTAAAGCATCTGTGCATAGGACGTAATCGAATGAATTAGTTGAAAAGGGGTTACGACAAGCTTTACCTAGGACCATAGTATCCGTAATATTTGATTCAGCTATCATACTTTTCGAACTGTCTAGCAGGAATACTTCTAGCTTAGGATTTTTCTGTAAAATCTTTTCAAGAAATGCACCGGTCCCTCCACCGACATCGAGGATTTTATCGTTTGAATCGAAATCCATCTTATCGATGATCTCCTCTCTTATTTTGGAGAACAGTAGCTTGCTGAATCGGTTGTACACCGGGGCTAAGATATCGAACATGCTTTTCATGGGTAATTACACTATGATTCCGGATGGATTAAAATTTACTTCTTGTTTCTTAACTATTCAAAAATATTAAATAAATAATTTATTAATCGATTTAATGAATTTAATGGTGGATCGTAGATGTGGAAGTTGAATCTGATGTTGCTTACAGTAGCACTCGTTCTGGGTCTGAGAGAAGCAATGATATTCCGAAGAAGAAAGGAAGGTATCACATCACTATTTATGATATATATCGGTGTGGCCATAAGTCAGTTAGGTTTTTATTTGCAAAATGCATTTGATTACACTTACTTATCCTTTTTACCGATATTTTTTGGACTGATACTAGTATTAGTATCCGCATTCATAGATGATGACGAAAAGATAATAAAAGAAAGGATGTTGGATGATTATCTATCTTTGGAGAAGAAGAATAAAAAAGAATCCTATCTGTTGAGACCTAAAATCAGTTCAAAATTTTTGAAGAAATACGGTCCAAAAAGATCATCTGTTATTTTATCAACATTCTTGATTTGTTTTATGATTTTAATATTATTAATATATGTGATGATAGAATCATATCCTGTTATTGGATTATCACCCATAGAAGAGGTCTTCATGATAATATGGAGCTTTTTTTCGATAGGTATTGGAGCTCTTTACTTTGTCGAATTGAAATCCAATATGGAATGGGTTCTGGTTCGAGCCAGTGATAATGAAGAACAAAGACATGTATTTTAAATTTTATTTTTAGACAATCATCTTATATCACTTACCTAATAACTGTTTTCTGAATACGAGGTTAAATAAGTGACCACAAAAGACCAGAGAAAGAATATGGCCATCGTCTTGGCTATAGTGATAGTAATCATGGTTGCAGTATGGCTAGTACTTGGAAATACCAATGATGTATCGGATATCAAAGAAGCCAATATCATGATAAAGAATTCAGATGGTGAGGAATACGAACTGACAGTCGAAATCGCTGATGATGATGAGGAACGGAGTAAAGGGCTGATGAACAGAGACTCTCTATGCGAAAACTGCGGTATGTTGTTTGTTTATGAAGAAGATGTCTACAATAGCTTCTGGATGAAAGATACCAAGATACCTTTGTCGATCGCTTTCATAGCTGAAAACGGGACCATAAATGAGATACAGCAGATGGAACCCCATACAACGGATTCACATCTCCCTGAAGATGTTTACAGGTATGCACTTGAAGTAAATCAGGGATATTTTGAAGAAAATAATATAGATGCCGGTGATACTGTTGAGATACCTGAAAAGATCAAAACTTAAATCAATCGAACAGTTCTAACGATCTTTCATATATCGGTGTTTCAAGCCAATCTCTATTTTCTATTAATTTGATAAGTTTTTCTTTAGCCTCTTTTTCACCCAATGCATCTTTGTGGACAAGGGCTTTCAAAACGATAGGAGATAATACAACTTTAGTCATAGAGATATTTTTCAAGTAAGGGAGAGCTCTGACATCATCGGTTACGAGAAAGTCTGCTTTTATTTTTCTAGCTAGAATCACACATGAACCTCCTCCTTTGTCTATCCTTCTGTGTTTGAAGCTACCTTCCTCACGTACATCATGGATTGTAATTTTATCATCGTTATGTAGGATAATTTCTGCGATTTTTCCTTTTTTATCATCATACTCCATGATATCTTCCAATTCCTCGATTACTACTTCTGTAGTGTGAACATCGAAATTTTCTAATAAATTTAAAGATAAATCACAGAATCCTAGAGAAATTATTGCATTAGTATCTACAACTATCATAGTATTTCCTCATAATTCTGAGAGCTCTTTAGCCAGCTCATCTCCCCTATCTAAAATCTCTTTAGAATCTCTAACAGCCTCTGCATCTTCTCTACCGACGATCTCTTTTAACCTTTCATAATTGATTTCATCGTCTAGGTATAGTTCTATAACCTTCTGTTTGAACTCTTCATCCATTTTTTTGTGAATATGTTCGGCCAAAGCTTCCTTAACTACTTCAGTCCTGTTTTTATGTTTGATTTTGGCTGTGATGTCTGCCAGATCTATCAACTCTTGAGGTAGTCTAAAATTAACTCTTTTCGATCTTTTTTTACTGTTGTTTGACATCGTATGTACATTGTATGTACGAATAAAACTTATTTTCTTACTAATTAAAAAAATAGAACAATAATTTTTGATATACGGATTCAAACCGAACTACCAGTCATTCTTTAAGAATTCTTCAAACATATCATATCTGATCTTTGCTTTTCTTCCATCAGGATGATGAAATACCAATCCCTCCACATATCCCTTTTCTGAAGCTTCGTCATAAGTAAGTCCATGCCATTTGGCGTAAAACAATGGGATCAAGCCGTTCCTGAACCATCGTTTGATAGAATCGAAGTTTTTAGGATACTTTCCCCAGGAATTGAACTTTAGTTTTTCTTTGCAATAGTTTTCAAAAGGCAGCCATACGTGGACATCCATATCGTAAGGATTCTTCACATCTCTAGAACCCATCTTTGGTCCCACTAGTTCTCCGTAATACATTCCATCATCAGCTTGGTCCAGATCAAAATATCCTCTCTTCAAAGATGTATGTATTCCTTCAACGATGCACAGATTCCACTTGTTATCATGTATCGGTTTGATCCTGTTCTGTCTGTTGAAAACGTCAATTATCTCATTATCCTCAACAACCACACAAACATTTGTACCATTCAGTTTCTCAGTTGCTATAACATCTTCATCCTCAAAGACCCATCCATATCCTTCCTGGATCTCGGAAGTCAAAATATACTCTTCTTCCCCATCTATTGTTTTGTGATCTCTAACGAAGGGAGATTCAAGTTTAGGAAAATCCTGTATCGAGATATTTACGTTCACTCCTCTTATCACTTCGTTTACAGTTTCTCCAGTCTTCTTGTGCTGTTTCCATGCTTCTTTTAGCGCTTCTACTATATTTTCATCCATAATGACTTTCTTTATTTTAATGATTTTATAAATAATTTATTCTGTTTTATTCTGATTTTGGATGATTTTAACTATGAAATTATAATTGATAGAATCTGTAGTTGATGGCCTATTGAGTTGATCGAAATACTCTCTCACTAAGATTTTATAGCCCTTCTAGCTCTTTCGATCTCCTCTTCATCAGCAACCAATATTATCCCCATCTCAACTTCATGTTCTTTTTTCGGCTGACTCACCATATTTGGAACCAGGAACGCCATATTGATCTCTTCATTGCATATCACTGAGGAGAATGCGTTTGAACCTTCTACTCCAAATCCAGCGATCGAGATGTCATCTTTTTTGAACATGAACCACGGTCTTTCAATGTTCGGCGGTGGACTGAACTGCTGTGTTTGGTACGACCTTTCCCAATCTTCGTACTTTCCAGGACATTTTACGATAGTATCTTCAAGAGATCCGTTCAGTAATACATCTATGAAGAATTCACCGAACCAGTTGACTTCTTTTACCTTTGGATTATCGTTGACCACTTCGATCTTGATGAGTTTAGTTCCTGGTAATGTGAGGTATCTTATCGAGAAATTTTGTCCTCTCAAACTGTCCAATTTTTCTATATCGAAATCAATCTCTACACCTTTCCATTTTCCTCTGCTGTACTTTTTTGAAGATACGTCCTCTATCTCGTAGAACGAGTAGAAATCTTCAGGGGTCATCAACCTGGGTTGGAGTCCACCTATGTGGTTCTCGAAGTAACTTTTAGGCTGCGGTTCTGGGAAAGTATCTGCTAGATATGTGTCTCCGTTCGAATTTACGAGTTTGATAAGATTTCCACCGAATCCATCCATCACATCGAACTGTATCTTTCCGTTATCGATATGTAGTACTTTTTCTCCTTCTTTTGTGTTCTTACTGATTTCGACTTTATCACTTTTTGTGATGATAACTGGAATCTCGAAATCGAGTTCTCTTTCTCCACTGTAATGTAGGACTATCTTTGCTATATCACTTCTAGTTTTATCTTTTGTCTTGATTTTGATCGGTAGATGTATTTTTTTCCCATCATATTCTTTAGATATCTTGATAGTATCTTCATCGTTTGTGAAAGAGACATTTATAGCTTCAGAGGAACTGATTGAATACTCTCCGGGCATTGGATAATCCACAACTTTATCG
>JBKHIX010000157.1:0-3228 GCA_046538435.1 Thermoplasmata archaeon
CCGGGTTCGAAAACTGTAATCAATCAAAGATTCATTACGCTCAAAAAATGGTAGATAATTTTTTTCGCCCGGCTGAGCCCATTCCTCTTAGAAACTATTAACTTCCAATAACTTTCTAACTTTCTCTACACTTTTATCTACTTCAGAAGTTTTGACTCCTACAATTCCTATATCAATCTCTTTTTCATTCAATTTCTCTTCTAAAACGTTGATAAATATTCCTTTACCTTCAACCTCTTTGTTATTCATCGAAGTCGTTTCAACACCACAGCTGGGTGATCGATTCACCCCTACTATACCTATAATCGAAAAATCATTTTGGATATACTCTTGGATCTGATAAACTAACTCATTCACAAGTGATTCCATCTTGATAGAATTGGATTCCTTTTTCAAAGCTTCTCTTATCCTTGTATTTTCGACCACAACTTCTTTTTCTGTACCATTTGGATCACCTCGGTCAATGCCTAGGCATAACAGTTCAGGGCAGGGCATTTGTATAATCCCGATATCTTTTTCTAAAATGATATCTATAATCTCTCTAAAAGTTCCAGGAAAATCTGCAGTCCCATCAGATATCGAATTTTGATTCAAAATACAGTGAGAAACCAATACTATTTTTTTACTTCTATTATCTTTGAACATCATCTCACTAACCTATTTACTTATTTACTCATTTTCTTTTCGATATATTTTCCTGCTTCTCTTCGTTCACCAGCAATTTAAAGATGTCTGGTCTGGAATAATGTCCAGTTACATCGAAGTCAAATCTGCTTCTACATATCTCACCAAGATCCAACTCTGCATACAATATCCCTTCTTCATCATAGAGAGGTCCTTCTATCACTTCACCCATTGGGGATACTATCACACTTCCTCCTCTACAATACAACTCATCTAAATCATCTACCTCCTCTTTGAAATAATCTGGATACATATCTACCTCGACGTATTGATTACATCCCAAAACAAAACAGCGTCCTTCAAGAGCTATGTGTCTCATAGTAGACTGCCAGGTATCTCTAGAATCAGCAGTGGGCGCTAGGTACATCTCGACTCCTCTATCATACATAGTCATTCTGGCTAAGGGCATGTAGTTTTCCCAGCATATCAAACCTCCTACTTTTCCAAAATCTGTATCAACAACTGTCAAAGTACTCCCGTCTCCTTCACCCCATATGACACGTTCAGTACCAGTCGGTTTTATCTTTCTATGTTTTCCTAAAATATTACCATCCGGTCCAAAATACACGAGTGTGCAGTATAACGTCCCCCCTCTTCTAGAAGCTTCCTTCTCGATTACACCAACTGCTAAAAATATTTCATTTTCTTCAGTTTTTTTACCCAAAGTTTCGGTTATCCTTCCAGGTATTTCTACAGAATTTTCATAATATCTCTGCCATAATTCCCTACCTTTCTTAGTTCTATTACCCACATCTGCATCAAAAGTAGAACCTCTAGGATATGCGGGAATAAAAGCTTCTGGGAATAAAACCAATTCAGATCCATTTTCAGCAGCTTCATCTATCAATTCGACTGCCTTTTCTACAGTTTTTCCCTTGTCAAATAGAATAGGTGCTGCCTGGACAACAGCAACCTTCACACTCTCCTTCTTGCTAGACATATCAATCAACGATTTAACTGTAGTCTGATGTTTTTACTAATAATTTACGTATCATCATCACCGCACATAAATAAACAAATCATAATAATAACCCGTTACCATTAAATAATCATGATGTTCATATATTACTGGTGCTCTCAGATGATAGGAGATCAAAATATCACCGAAATCACTAATAATAATTTTAATGACAAAATCAATCAATCCGATAAATTAGTATCGATCTTTTTTTTAGCCCTCAATGTCCACACTGTAGAAAAGTACTTCCGATTTACAAAAAAATGGCTCAAAGAATGGATGATGTTATATTTGGTGAGGTTAATGTATTGAATGAAAGGGAATTGGCACTCAAAAAAGGAATAAATTCTGTTCCAACAATCAAATTTTACTGTGACTCTAAACAGATAGGTGAACTTAGAGGGGAAGTCAATGAGACTATGCTTAAGAACAGTATAAAAGATTATCAAAAATACAAAAAAGGCTGCTCTAAAACCACATCAATCCGAGAATTAGACGGTTATGCATGACTAACATTTCTTTGGCTAAAATATTCGTTGATCTCTAAAAAACTTAATAAACCACCTTTTATGATATGAGTGATGATGAAAAAGGTAATAATAGTTGCTTTAATTATATTTATCTCATTCATTATGGCTGGTTGTTCAAATCCACCATCCCCTCCAGGATCAGAAATACCTATGGTGGTTGTGGATTATATACCCAGTAACAGGTACGATAATATTGACGAAAATAATTCTATAATTTACGTACATGGTTTAGACGAGGTAAGATATCAAAACATAACTATCAAAGTGAATAACAAAACTCTAAAAACTAGGAACCATACTTATTCTTTAGAAGTTATAACAAATTTAACCAGTTTCGAACTCGAAGTAGACGTTTATCATTATGATAAACGCTTTGATTACAGAGCTACATTCAATATCTCAGAAAAGAAAAATATTATGTATCAAATAACATATCCTAATTTAGAAACAAAAGAAGTAAATTTTGAAGATTTGCCTTATTCAGAAAAATTAGAACAAATAGAGGAGAAATGAATATGCGTGATATCCCACCAACTTTGGTAATCTTAGCTAGTGGCCTGATTATTGCAGGTGTTCTAGTCATACTAGTATTGACTGGTTATATTTCAATAGAGGAGATCTACACACGATTCATTGTCTTTGTTTTTTCATTAGTCATTATATCGATCCTAGCAATAATAGGTGCTGTTTTCATAGGTATGTTCATATCTCATAGAGTCTTTTCATCCAGACAGTTCACCACATTTGAAGAAGAGATGCTGAAGATGAAAAGTGATGTCAATGAGATGAAAGAAATGATCCAGGAATTAAAAGAAGAAGATTAGACCAAGGATTCTGAACATAAATCCCTTCTAGAACAATTTCTACATTTCCCTTTTCTGTTATGGTTACGATGAATATCTCTTGTTTGCTTCGCTTCTCGCATATCCTCTAGCTTACCTAGTAACAATTCTTTTAGATCATCATCATAATCTATTTCAAATTCTGTCTCACCATATCTAATTATACCATATGGAGGTGCTGTATCGTATTCTTCTTCAATCAACACACAGTATG
>JBKHIX010000051.1:0-12119 GCA_046538435.1 Thermoplasmata archaeon
TATGAAATCTTCCTCCATATTATCGAACCTACTTGGTAAATTTTGATACAGCATATGGTGAGATGAATACAGTCACCAGTACTAATGGCCATAGATGACCTTCTAATATATTGTAATCCTGGAGTAACTCAGACCAGGTATTACCCATTATAAAATGACCAAAAAGAATTTCGAATATTATCGTTAATGCGAGCCAGAAAGCACCTAGCCATATCGCCTCCTGTGATAAAAATACCATCCCTGATTTGGTCATCGATATGTAGACGATCACAAAAATTAGAACTATTAGCACTATCGAACTTACCGCCCTTGCAATGAGTGGGTCGAATAAAGAATTATACAATGATTCTCTCATGATTCCGTTTAAGATCGCAAGTACGACTATCACGAACCACACACCTATTGCGAAGGGATAAACCTTAGATTCCATGATTATTAATATGGCATGTTGGTATTTAAATATGTTTTCATATATGTTGCTTATTTTAGAAATTAAAGGGTTGAAAAATCCGGGGTGAGTTAAAAATAATATGAGTATTTCTACTCGGGCTATTATTTTCTCCAGGGCCTCGTATTGATATTTCATATCGCTGTATTTATAGATCGGTCTAAACTACAACATTTTTCTCTTTAATTCAATCGATATACTCTTTTAATTCTTCAATGAATTCATCCATCTTCTCTTCATAATCTCCTTTCTTAATCTCTTTCTCAGTGATAGTTAGAGTTGAAATAGGCTCGATATCGACTGTCCTTTCCATCGTATCATACATCTTGCTTGTTTCACCTGATTTTGACGTGCTGAAGAAGGCAAAGTTATCTATTTTCCGGTGATATTTTTTTAGAAAAGTCCTGATAGCTGGAGTTACATCACCAGCCCAGACAGGTGTTCCAACTATCGTTACATCATAACTCTGGGGTTTGTGTTCTAGTTTTTTTATGCTGGTAGTTCTTTTTTTGATAGAATCTCTTCCAGATTTGATCCAACCAAGGATGCCTCTCCTTTCTTTTTGATCCTCTATCTTCTCGACATCAGCATCTAATCTCCTTGCAAGTTCCTCCCCAATCCTCTCAGTATTCCCTGACCTGGAGAAATATATGATCAGTGCTCTCATCAATATATAATTGTATTTAATGCTATAAAAACTTTTTATACTATATCTTTGCTCACTTTGTCAGTCCTCGTATTTAAGAACTCTTGACTACTTTCATCCCACTCATCAATGGCTTTTTCTAATTTCTTAAGGGCCCTGTATTCCATCTTTTTAATCAATCTCAGACTCTTATAACCATATTTTCTCATCTCTGGAGTCCACTCATCTCCTTCAACGTATCTCTCACCGGGGATGCTGATCCTCTTTTCTCCTTTCTTTACGAAAAATGGGAGTGGAAAATAAATCCAATTATCCCTTATCACTTTATCTAGATCCGAATAATACTCAGCAGCCTCTTCTAACCTATCATCCCGGATTATCTTAGATACTCTTTTTAAGAACAAGTGAGCACAGTGTCGAGCATCGTGCAGATTACTGTACATCAATCCATTAACCAACCAATATTTTCTATAAGTCTCTTTATCCATATTAGAAAATTTCCTCTCATCAGTAAGACCATTTATCCATGCATCGTAGGCAGAAAAACCGTTCGCAAATTTACCGGATATTCTATTTAATTTGAATCTTCTGATGCTGAAACTTAATGATTTTTTTATACTGTCGATTCTATCAGGTCTGTAGTCGTTCTTGTTTACAGTGAATATGATGTTAGGAAATCTTTTAGCTACCACGTATCCTTCTACCTTTTTCATATCTTCCTTTTCATGATAATCTCTAACCAGCAAATCTTCACCATCATAACCGGTTATCAAACCCCAATCAGGAATGTTTAGCAGATTTGATCCTATTACAGGTTTTCCAGAATCTATTTCGTCCTTGATAACTTCCATAACCACGCTTTTTGGTTTAGAGATTCTTCCATCCCTGTTTAGAATCCTATACTTTTCTAGATAATATCCTAAAAAGCTAGCTGATTCACTTCTGGAGTACATATCTATCGATGACGTAGTCCATTCTGAAATGTTGAAGGTTATCCTGAAAGCTGCTCCAGACATGCCCATCAATTCTATATAATCAGTATCTTCCCCAAGAAAGTTCAAGACATTTTCTAAAGAACCGATGAAAGTACATTCTTTATCCCATGTTAATGCTGGTATATCTGTTAATACTTTATATTCACTCAATTGATCGAATCCCCCCTAATCTTAAATCATATATGATGAATCTACCTTATTAAGCTTGCTATATAGGATACTCTTTTAAGAGCATCATATAAAGACAAAAAAGTGACAAGAGAAAGGATGATGTTTGTAGTAACTTGTTAATACACTACACTATGCGATCAATCTTCGTCATAATTTTCAGTATGTCTACAATCTGGATATTCCGAACATCCCCAGAATTTACCATACTTTCCTTCTCTAAGAACCATCTCCTCTCCGCATTCAGGACATATCTTCTTTTCTTCACCCTTAAGTTCCTGTGCAAGGAAATGGTCTTCTAGAGCAAGTTGAGATAGTTCATCAGCCCTTACGTTGTTCTCCCTATAGACGTGTTCGATCTTGATTTTCTTTGAATTTTTTCTTATAGATTTTAACAGCTCTTTAGCTTCACTGTACAGATCTTTTAAATTATCTGAATTTACCGCCCATTCACCGTTTATCTGTTTTACCACAAGCTGTGAATCCATCTTTATGTTGAGGTCTTCAAAATCCAAATCAGATTCATTGATCCATTCAAGAGCCTTTATAAGAGCCATGTATTCAGCATAGTTATTGGTGACACGGTCCTCAAGTAATATTCCGTAATCTTCTTTGATAGTTTTTGAACCTTTTTTAACAACGTACCCGTACGAGCCTACTCCGCCATCTTTCCCCCTATAAGCTCCATCCGTTTGAACTTTGAGTGTATCCATCTTTATGTTCTCCTAGATTTGATATATCATACATCAAAACCTATTCGTATAATAATTTACTGAAAAAACATGTGTTAATTTTATATTCAACTCTTCAATTGGGTACACAAGTGAGATTGATGACCCACAGAAAATTATTCGAAACAAGTCCAAACTGGTATTCAGAGGAAGAAGAATTCACTAAACCTTCAACCATGGGAGCTGACATAGATATAGAAGATGCTGTGATCTGTTTTGAGAGAAAATTCTACGATCTATTGATAGATGGATTCAAGCTAAAAGAGGAAGCAGAAGGTCTTCCTGCCCTTATAGAAGGAAAGATCGGTGACGATATAGGTGTATTCAAATCCTACTTTGGTTCTCCGGCTGCAGCCATGTTGTTAGAAGCACTGATAGCTTCAGGTATAGAGAGAGTTCTGATGTTGGGAGAAGCAGGATCGATAGCACCTAAATGTCCTATCGGTGATATAGTCATACCAACATGGGGTATCAGAGAAGAGGGAACTTCATATCATTATTTCCCGCCAAACCATGATGTTTCTCCGTCAAAGAAGGTAGTAAAAGGTTTGGAAAATTCTATTGATAAAGAGGTCAAAAAAGGTGGAGTTTGGACCATCGATGCAGGTTTCAGAGAAACGAAAGGAAAGATAAACAACTACGCTCACAGAGGAGTTCTTTGTGTGGAGATGGAATGCACCGCTTTGATGGCTGTAGCAGAGTACAGAGATATTGATTTCGCTTCGATACTGGTAATAACGGATGAAGTATTCAGTGATGACTGGATAAGAGATTTCAAAGGTGAAAGAGTAGTCGATAGTAAAGAGGAGGTAGTGAAAGGTCTGAAGAGGTTTTTTGAGGAGTAAAAGCGAACTGTAATCAATGTAGAAACATTGAAAGCACTATAGAGATAACTGAAGAGGGTGTGAAGGAAAAAGATGACAGTCCATTCATGCCTTTGATTATAGTAATACTGTTGGTTGGTATTACATCATTATTTTACAAAAATAAATGAACCGTAAAAAATTATTTATGAAAGGAATAACATCATTAAAATCCGGGTGAGAAAAAATGGCAAGAAGGAATGTAGAATTGATAGAGGAAGCTGGAATAGATGTGGACAAACTTATCAAGAAAATGGTGGACGCAGCAGCCGCTGAGTTTACTACTTACTATTATTACACTCTTTTAAGAACACATCTAACTGGGTTGGAAGGAGAGAGTGTTAAAGAGATCGCTGAAGATGCTAGATTAGAAGACAGGAATCATTTTGAAGCTCTTGTACCTAGGATATACGAGCTGGGCGGAGATCTTCCACACGATATCAGAGATTTTGCAGACAGAGCTGCATGCATGGATGCTAAACTACCAGAAGAAGAAACGATCGAGAATCTTTTAGAAGTTTTACTAGAGGCTGAACGATGTGCAGTGCAGGTATATACAGACATATGTCAGTATACGCAGGGCAAGGATCCTAGAACTTACGAATTAGCAGCAGCTATACTGCATGAGGAGATTGAACACGAGGCATGGTTCGAGGAACTGTTGACAGGTAACGCTTCTGGTCACTTCAGAAGGAGTTAACCGGGTGTGAGTCCTTACGTATCTAAATTTATACAGAATAAATAATATTAAAAAATCTTTCTAAAACCGATTCTCTTAATTTTTTATTTTATTTAAACTGAAGTTATACTATGGACAACTTTTTTAAAACCATCCTTTGCATAACCCAAGTGATATCATGACAGAAGAAGAATCAGAAGAAGATATGGATCCAAAAGAACGTGCAAAGGAATTCAGAGAAAAGATGAAAGAAAAATTAGAGGAAAGAGAACAGGGAAAATCCGGTTCAAGGAGAGCAGCAGAAGGAAGATCTGCTGGGGGCAGCAACCCGTTCGCTCAGATGATGGGCGGTATGATGGGAGGTTCTTCCAGATCTAGAGGTAACAGTGAAATCGCTGCAGAACTTAAGAACATCACAAAGGAATTAAGAGAAATAAAATCAGAATTACAGGATATGAAATCTGAGAAGGAATAAATTCTGTATCAAAACTCTTTTTTCATTTATATTCATGACATTCTGGGCAATAATAGCTATCGAAGCTCTCTTTATACTCCAATTCCGTTCCACAGTTATCACAAGTTTTCTTTCCCTTGATCTTATCTAAAAGAGAGTATTTCTTTTTATTACTTTCCTTACCTACCTTCACTTTCTTATTGTCAATATCATCCATACTCACTTTCTTATTTTCCTCAACCTTAGAAGTATTGGATGATTTTCCAAATGCAGGTTCTTTCTCTTTATTGACCAATACATCTTCCTTTACCCAGAGAAATAAGTACAATAAAATGAATCCTCCTATTGCACTAATAAAACAACTTTGAAAAACAAAGTCATCATATATGAACTTGGTTAACCAATAAACCAGTAAAAATAATACAGTCGTAATGACAAAATATAGCATTATCTTGAATCCTATATACTTATCATTCTGCATCGTTTCCTCCGTTTAGTTTATAATATAAGCAAGTTATAAAAGATTTTACTAAATGGTGTTTATGTATATTTT
Source organism: Thermoplasmata archaeon (assembly GCA_046538435.1). GTDB lineage: Archaea > Thermoplasmatota > Thermoplasmata > Halarchaeoplasmatales > Halarchaeoplasmataceae > CAYSTL01. The sequence goes on from JBKHIX010000051.1 coordinate 5,538, forward strand.
TCTTTAAGAGCATCGATGACCTTTAGGCTATCCTTAGATAATTTTACCTTATCTTGTTCCTCTGCACTGACGTTATATAATTTGAAAAAAGAAAATGGTTCATCATAACCATCTATCATTTCCTCTTTACGATCAGAATTTATTATAGTTTCAGTCATAAAAAAACCGATCGGATGGCCACTGAGAGGGAGAGTATCTTGAATCTTTTTACCATATTCGTCTGGATCCTCTGAATATTTTTTTATATATGTATCCAACTCTTTAATATAATGTTCAGCATCTTGATAATTCTCAGTATATAACTCCTGATATTCCTGCCCAAATACTTGTTTATCTCCAATGATCAGATCTTTATTGATATGATCCGCCATCCCCTCCATATGTATCTGGTTCAAAGCCCAAACAATCTCCTTATCCTCTATACTTGGATCAAAACTGACCTCCATGTTCCTGTAAAAATGATGTATCTCGTGGGCTAAGAACTTAGATAGATTTTCTTCCAGCTCATATGCAAACTGTAGATCGAAGACAATCGGTATGTATCCTCTAGCATCTTTTTGAAAGAACAGGAATGAAACAGGTGGATAAGGTTCCCGCTCATCGAAAGGTAGCCATTCAAAGGCAAGATCTAAGGCTTCTTCGTAGTAATCTTGGGTGAAAATATCTCCTAAGAATCTGTTCAATTGCTCACGGTTATCTTTAACATCCTTGAAGTGTTCTACGATCTTTTCTTCCCCTTCACTCTTTTTATTTATTTCCTTCTGACCATAAGCTTCACCAAAGATCTGCTTAAAGAATTCTTCTGAAAATTCTATTTGAGTGAGTATTTCATATCCAGGAGTGTTGAATAATTCACTCCATTTCTCCTCATCAGGTTCATCCCCTCTTTCAAATATATCGACAATTTCCCAAAAACGATGAACTCCGGATAGGTCTATCTTCTGAAACATGACATCTACCTCTTTCAAATAAAGACTAGTAAACCACAGATAAATTTCTTAATAAATAATTTGGTTCATCTTGTCAGATATTTCACTATCTTTGTATCTTTTTGAAGTAAAACCCTCATAGCAGGAGAACAAATTAGGAAAACTATAAGAGGGTAAGATAACTATGTTATATTATATGATAAAAAGATACATAAGCTCTATAGTGATAGTTTTCACATCAATAATAGTGATGACGATGGTTCTTTTCCTATCTTCGAAGGAAAAAGAGAGTGGTGAAACGAACGAACTGATCGGTTCTGAAAAACCATCTGATGAGGAACTAAAAGAGATGCTTACATCACAGCAGTACAAGGTCACTCAGAAGGAAGGTACTGAACCAGCCTTCAACAACAAGTACTGGGATAATAAGGACGAGGGGATCTATGTGGATGTTGTTTCCGGGAGAGTACTTTTCAGTTCGATAGATAAGTTCCAATCCGGATCTGGTTGGCCAAGCTTCACTAAACCGATAGAACCTGATAACATATACACCCAAAAAGAGAGTGGTATGTTCGATACCAGGACTGAAGTAAGAAGTACACATGCAGATTTACATCTAGGTCATGTGTTCGATGATGGACCAGCCCCAACAGGGAAACGTTACTGTATGAATTCAGCAGCGCTCGGATTCATCCCTAAAGAGGAGATGGAAAAAGAGGGTTATGAGGAATATCTTGACTTATTTGAATAACTTACTCATCATCCCCATTTGGTACCTACGAAATCTATGATCACACCGTAAACTATCCCTGCAAAGAAACTCAGCCAATCTTTAAGTTTTATCTTTCTCATCTTCGATAACCTCTAATATATCATCTAACGTATTTTCCGAATAATCCTGCTTACACTTTTTACGAATATAACCCCAGTCGATTTCATCATAAAATGCCGTTCCAATCCTTATCGCCTGTTCTTTATCACTTCTACTATTCCAATGTTCGGCTGCCTAGATCCTATCAAAAATAATATCTTCCAACCCTATGACGTATGTATGACCTTCATCTGTTTCTACTTCGGTCAGCTTTTCTTTGGATATATCTTGAATATCCCCTGGTATCTCAACATATAGATTTAGATCTAATCCACATCCTTCCATCTCTATCGAATCCGAATTCTTCCATTACTTCACTGAACTCCTCCCTGTATTTTTTATCTATCGCTAGATCGATACCAGCTGTAGCATACCAATCACGTGTGTAAAATTCTACAACAGCTCCACCTATTACTACAGGTTTTATGCCTTTATTCTCTAACTCTTCCGTTAAAATCGACATCACATAGATCGTTCTGTGAAAACCCCTTTCTATTTTTTTCGCTTTTTCTAATCGACTTTAATTCTTATCTATTGGATAATCCAATCTCCCTTTACATCGAGGACATGATTTTGGTTTATCTTTCCTAGCTCCCCATTTATAATCGCAGTGAGGACATTTCATCATAATAGTAATAAAACTTTCTGAAAGTTGAATCAAGCAACACAATAATCGAGTATAAATACTAAAAAAATGTTTCTAAACTATGCTTAGAATATTAGAGGATATGTGCAAGTATTACCAGAAAAAGAAACCAAGAGATCTAACTGGCAAAATACATATATTGATAGGTGAAGACAACTGTTTCCTGGTAGATTTGAAAGAAAATGAGGTATCAGTTAAAGAGACTGATACTGATCTGCAAGGTGATCTTGGTCTGACCATGTCTAAAGAAACTTTATATAAGTTGGTAGAAGGAAAATGGAACGGTATGACTGCAGCTGGTCGATCAAATTGGTCAGAATCTACACCACTAGATTTTAGATTGCCTGAAGGTACTAACCTGGAAGGTGAAAATCTGCAGATGATGTACCACTTTCTAGTCCATTTCTTCAGCAATGTTTATCCTACAGTCACTCAACTTGGAAGAGGACACTCCAGAAAAGTACACGGAGGTAATGCAGTCCCGATCGCTTATGGTCACGGTATAAGGTATGCATATTATACGATAAGTAAAGGTCAACTACCTCCACCTGAAGGAAGAGGCTTGTAATACGGCAGGACCAGACCGCAGAGACAATTTAATTACCAGTGTACTCCACTCTATCCCGCGGAGCGGGAACGGAGAGGCGTATAGCTTCACGTTTGCTTCAACGCACCTGATTTAGGGGCCAGTTGACTATGGCCCACACACGCAGGGAACGGAACATGGTCAGTTGTTCTGTCGTCCCTCATGGAACAGCTTTTGCCCAACGTGTGGGTTTGTATCTCTTTTACAGTGGCGTAACGCAACCGTAGCGGTTTTCTCTCCGTTTCGGAGAGTGCCTTTTTGGTGCAGCCTGCTGTGCTTGAATACAGTGTACTAACATTGCGTTCCCTGTATGTAAGGTTTGATCAGGGGGGTTGGTGAAAGTGGCATTCCTCCTCTCCCTGAAGGAAGAGGCCTCCTGCCTGTATTAAGGTGAACAGATCAATGACGATGATAAGGACCCGTGGGATCAGGTATTTACAGTCATGAGCGGGATAGGTACTGCGGTAGTAGATGGAAAAAAGATAGAGCTAAAAAAGAATAAAGCGGTTCACGTTCCTCCAAATGTTGAGCATATCATCAAAAAAGAAGAAGGTGAAGATGATCTTGAACTTCTCTGGATTGCTTACGGAGAAAAGGCATAGAAATTTATCGTTTCACAAGAAAAGCAAATAGATCACATGATTTTTGTGCGAAAACTAAATACCTAAGTAAAGGATATTTGATAATGGTCTTGGTTTAAGATGAAATCTATTAAAGCCTTATTCATTGATAAAGATGGACAGGAACTCAGAAGAGCTAAATCATATCTAAAAAAAGAAAATGAACACCTAGATATCAATATAGCTCAGTCAGGTAAAAAAGCTTTAGACATGATGGATAGTAAAGATTTCAATCTGATAGTTTTTAGTATTGACTCTTCTACCTGTTCAGACCTATTGAAAAATATATTTCAGAAAAAAGAGGAAAATACTCCTATCATAATATATGCAGATGAGAAATATCCCGCGCTTGCTGTAAAATCATTGAATTTAGGGGTAGATGCATATCTAGTAAAGCACACTGAGAATGATCTAGAACAATTATCCAAGACGATAGAGGAAAAAGTGAAGAAGTATAACTCTAATAGCAATAATAAAGTGAATATAAAAGAAGATGATTTCCGGTCTTTTCTAGATTCAATCTCCGACTGGGTCTGGGAGATGGATAAAGAAGGGGTCCACACTTACTCTAATTCAGCTGTAAAAGATATCTTGGGATATGAAATAGATGAGGTTGTAGATCATTCAGCCTGGAAGTTGTGGCCTGATAAAGATAAGGAAAATATAGATAAAGAAGAATTCAAAGAATATCTTAAAGATGGTAAAACGTGGAAAAACTTTGCTAGTAGATTCAAACACAAAGATGGTAAAACAAAATATCTAGAATCTACAGGGATACCGATTTACGATGAAGATGACAATCTATTAGGATACAGAGGGATGGATAGAGATATCACAGAAAAAAGAAGAGCTCAGAAAAGAGAAAGGTTCCTGCATTCATTACTGAGACATGATATAAAGAATAAGATCCAGATTACTAAAGGTTATTTGCAGTTGATGGATGATGTAGATTCTAAAGATGAATTCATGGACTCCTTGAATAAAGCTAAAGAATCTTTAGATGAAGAAGAAAACCTCATAGATAAGATAAGTTATTTGAGAGAGATCGATGAAAAAGATGAAGTTTCTTCTGTGAATCTTAAAACGTACATAGAAAAAGGCATTGACAACAATATTTCGTTCCTTGAAGAATCTGAAGTTGATGTTTTAACAGATGGTCTAGATAAAGATGTGATGGGTGGTGAGCTTTTAGAAGAACTTTTCAAGAATCTAATAGAAAACTCCCTAAACCATTCCAACTGTGAAACAATAAGCATCACTGCTGAGGATGATTCTGAAAATTTAAAAATTATATTCGAAGATGATGGAGACGGAATACCCAAAGATAAAAAGAAAGTGATCTTCGATAAAAATTACAAGGGAAGTAAATCGAAAGGTTCAGGGTTAGGTCTGTTTCTGGTCAAACGTATCGTAGATACATATGGTGGGGAAATCACTGTTAAAGACTCCAGTATGGGTGGAGCTAGGTTCGATATACGTTTGAACACCTGTTAGATTAAGATTTTTTTAAAAGTAAGTATTTAATGCAATTGAATATAGGATTTCAACTTACAGGAGTTTATTTATATGAAGTTAAAAAAACACAACTATTGTAAGTGGTAATCTAATAGTTAAGATGAAAAATATCAGAACATATAAAATATGTAAACCTAATTTTAAAAAAATAAAAAAGGTAGGGTTTTTAAGCCTACCTGAAGTATGCTTTTACATCATCCTTGAACAGATATATGAGGATGATTATACTGACGATCGTTCCTATCGGGAAATTCAACAGACCAATTATCGCAAATATTATAGCCAATGTTCTTGCCCATCCTGAGCCTTTTAGAAGACCATAGGCGATTCCAAAATATATCAGCATCATTATGGCAGAAACGCCCCAGCAGATACCAGTAACCTCTACAGGTGTGGAGACATCAACTTGGTTCACCACATAGGATATAGTTGGGATCATGCCTAGCCAGAATAACCCTTGGAGTACATAGAGAACAGCTAAGATAGTCACGCCAGTTGGTCTTTTCCTTCTTGTGGAAGATACCATGTTTAAACCCCTTTTTAACAATTATTTATAACAAAGTTAATTTATATAAAATTTACCACTAAATATTGTATTTAACCCAAATATCTTTGCTATCAGAAAATAGAACTAGATCTTTAACCTATTAGGTTTGACTTCTTTTCCTGTATATCTCTTCCAGAAATCGTAATGTTCTTTTTCCTCCTCCCCTTTTTCCTCAAAGTTTCACTTGTTATGTTCATCATCTATACTTTCAGATAGTTTGGAATATATTATCTCAAGTATCTGTCTAAGACCTCTTCATTTAGGGAGAGGATACTAGAGGAATAGTATATTCCTCATATCACTCTGAAGGTGTTCCTCGTGATACAGACAGCAAGACAACTTTCACCACTTTCAGTCCTCTCTCCTCTGGATACTTAAATACTATGCTGAAGATGATTTAAATACAGATGAAAGTGGAAAAGACAGTAAAATCAGAAGTTATCCAACCGACAAACATAAAACATAAACAGTTAACTCAGATGTGGGAGAACTACCAACATTGGCTTAAAACTAAAGATGATAACATCGATGTGTACAGTGCTCACAAGCAACAGGCGAAAAGGAATCTTAAAATTGATAAAATTAAAGATGATAGAGAATATCCACTCTTCATACGTAAAGACCTTTTGAGCATACAAAAGTGTGATTCTGACTTAGCAGACTACTTCTTTAAGATACCTTCTATCTACTGGAATTTGTTCACAAATTCCATCGACATGAGGAATTCAAGCTGAATTCCTCAGTGAACAACGTTTTGGAGGAATAAAAGTACCTATCAAAACGCATATGGATATAAAGGATAAGTATGATATCTGTGAAACTAAGCTTTTGAAGAGAGGAGATAGGTTCTTTCTTCATATAATGATAA
>JBKHIX010000158.1:0-3185 GCA_046538435.1 Thermoplasmata archaeon
ATGTTGTTGAATCAATAATTTCTAACATCTTTTTAACACATTCTGAATCCGTACTGAGTTTGACAGCATCCAGCCAATGTAATTCTTTGAATTCATAATCTCCATCAATTGGGTCAAAAATGTATTTCTCCAATATGTCTCTATTGAATTGTGGTGGAAATCTAACGTCAATTTCAGCTCTGCACTCATCAGGTATAACATTGGTTGCATTACCCCCTTCGATGATATCAACATTACATGTCATCTGATCTTTTTTAGCTGGGATATTGTTCTTATTGCTGATATCCATTAGAATAGGAAGCATTTTGACTATTGCATTTTCACCCTTTTCAGGCATACTTGCATGAGCATTCTTTCCTGTAGTTTTTATTTCGAACTGGAACACACCTTTTTCTTCAGTAACAACAAGCATACCTGTAGGTTCGCAAACTACGACTGCAGGCGCTTCAGTTATCTCTGGTTCATCTTTTACTTCCTCTGCTCCAGCCATCGTGACCTCTTCATCCGTAGAGAATACAAGTGAAAGGGGAATATCTTCTTCAAGCAGTTTTTTAGCTGCAGCTATGGCAGACATACAGGGTCCTTTCATATCTAAAGAACCTCTACCGTATAGCTTATCCTCGATAACTTCCCCTTGATCATATTCCCATCCTTCTCCCAATGGAACGGTGTCAAGATGACCAGAGAAGCACACACCACCTTCACCATGAGAAGCAATTATTACTGGTTTGAAATAATCTCCTTCAATAACTCTAGGCTCTAGACCTATATCTTTCAAAAGATTACTGGTGAACTCTATTATCTCATCCATGTCTCCTTTGCTATGGCTGTCGATTTTTACCATATCTTTAAGATTTTTTTCTATAAACTCTCTCATTTTTTACACCTAGGCGAATATTATAATCAAATATACTACCGTTAACACAACAGCTATTGCAAGACCGATATACATCATTTTTGCAGTGATACTCTTATCTTTACCAAAAACGATTGGTATAGGACCGATGAATATGACTCCACCATACTTCGTATCACTTTTCTTTTTCTCTTCTTTGTATCCTTCTCTATGATTCTTGTCTGTTCTCGCAAAAATGATGATAAAAGGTAAAATGAATGATATTACAATCAAGAGTACACCTAAAAATAGGTATAAACCTCCTCCTATAATCATAGGAAAAATAATGAAAATACCGAAATCTGCCTGGCCCTTAATAACTGAAAGGGCAATAAAAGATATCCCTATGATGAAGGTGATTACTGGTATGATGAGTTTTTTCATCAGTTGAGTATCAAAAAGGTATCATTTAATTATTTTCTAATCGATGTTAAATCATCGTAAATATAATTTAGCAAAAGTGCTTAAGGAAGAATAGGTGTAAAAAATGAATTATGATCCGTTAGAATATCCTTATCCTTCTAGAAGAACTGTATCTTATGCAAAGAATGGGATGGTCTGTACATCACAACCTTTAGCTGCTCAAGCTGGTTTGGAGATATTAAAAAAAGGCGGGAACGCAATAGATGCAGCTATTGCAACTGCTTCTACATTGACCGTTGTTGAACCAACCTCTAACGGTTTGGGTGGCGACGGCTTTGCTCTATTTTGGTCAGATGGTGAACTTCACGGATTGAATTCAAGTGGGTTTGCTCCTAAAGATATTTCCATTGAAAAAGTAAAAGAAGATGGAAATGATGAGATGCCAAAATATGGCTGGACTCCTGTTACCGTCCCTGGAATACCTGGTGCATGGGTTGAATTATCTAAAAATCATGGTAAATTACCTTTTGATGAAGTATTACAGCCTGCTATTGAATATGCAGAGGAAGGTTATCCAATATCTCCTACTTTAGGAAAATACTGGGGTTACGCATACAAAGCATATAGTAAGTTGGACGGAGAGGAATTCAAGAATTGGTTTGATACATTTGCTCCTAAAGGAAGGGCACCTAAGATAGGAGAGATATGGAGGTCCAAAGAGCATGCTGAGAGTTTGAGGAAGATTGCGGAAACTAAATCAAGATCATTCTATGAAGGAGAATTAGCAGAAAAGATTGATGAATTTTCCAAAAAATATGATGGTTATCTAAGAAAAGAAGACCTTGAATCATTTGAACCAGAATGGGTAGAGCCTTTGAGCGTTGATTACAGAGGATATGATGTGTGGGAATTACCTCCGAACGGGCAGGGAATTATCGCTCTGATGGCATTGAATATAGCTAAAGGTTTTGAGTTTGAAGAAAAAGAAAGTATAGAAACATATCATAAACAGATAGAATCGCTGAAATTGGCTTTTTCTGATGGTAAGAAGTACATAACCGATCCAGAACACATGGATATAAGTTTCGATGAATTATTATCCAAAGATTATGCAGCAGAAAGAAGAGAAATGATTGGAGAGAAAGCTATAGAACCTGAGCCAGGAAAACCAAAAGATAGAGGTACTGTGTATTTGGCCGCAGCTGATAATGAAGGAAATATGATATCATATATACAGAGTAACTACATGGGATTCGGTTCAGGATTGGTGGTTCCAGGAACAGGTATAGCATTACAGAATAGAGGGAACACTTTTTCATTGAATCATGACGAAGCTAATTCTCTCGTTCCAAGGAAAAGAACATATCATACTATCATTCCTGGATTCTTGACTAAATACGGAAAACCTGTCGGCCCCTTCGGTGTGATGGGTGGGTACATGCAACCTCAGGGCCACATGCAGGTCATAATGAATACAATTGATTTTAACCACAATCCACAAGCAGCCTTAGACGCACCCAGATGGAGATGGGATGAAGGAAAGAAAGTGAATGCAGAGAGTAGTATGAAAAATCATATCGTTAGAGGTCTTGTTAGAAAGGGTCACGACATGAAATACGCTGTTCATTCAGGTGGATTTGGAAGAGGTCAGATAATCTGGAAAGAAGATGATGTACTAGCTGGTGGCACTGAACCAAGGACTGATGGTCATATAGCATCCTGGTAATAGATATGAAAGGCATCTATACATTGGTTATCGAATTGAAAGAAGACAAAGTAATAGAAGTGGGTGCAATTGGGAATATCGACTTTGATAAAGGTTATTATGTATATGTAGGTTCAGCACAGAATGGTCTAGAAGCAAGGATAGAAAGACATCTAAGTGATGAGAAAAAAATACACTGGCATATCGATTATTTACTTAAAG
>JBKHIX010000052.1:0-11993 GCA_046538435.1 Thermoplasmata archaeon
CTCTGCCCACGATCCTTATCTCTCCTGGTTCCAATCCCATATTAGCTGCATCTACTAAAACTACAATATCATATTCATCCTCTTCTACCATTATTATATGATTTTCAGGTACAGAACCGCAGTCAACAGTCTCCCAATCGTCATTATAGAACTCTCTAGCTATCTGCTCTCCTACTGCATCATCCCCTCTGATATCGTTACCAACACCCATCAATAGTTTTCTTTTCATCGCATATTTTTCAGGATGTTACCCTATAAAGATTTTACTTTTCTTAGGGAAAATTATTTTAGAAATAGATACATACTAAGCGTAAATGGATAAGCAAATAAAGAAGGCTAAGAGGATCCTTGAATTTGCTCCTGATGAAGAAGTTGATGAATACGCTTTGAACGAGTTGGAAAAACGGATATATCAATGGAGAAATAAAGAGGTTGATTATCTAGCTAGCCTTGAGTATTTTATCAATGGGAAAGAGTATAAATCATTTCTAGAAGCAGTATATGAAATAGAAGATTATGAAAAAATGAAGGTCAAATTTCTTAAACCTAATTTAGATGGGAAATGGAATTTTTCAAGACCTACAAAAGAGTTAAAAGAAAAAGACGGTAAAGGCCTATGTACCTCCTTTGATTACGACCCTACCTCTTTAGATAGGTGGGCAAAGGCATCTAAAGCACATCATGATAAAGTGATGGTTAGAGCATTTATCACTAAATTTTTCGTCCCTATCTCGATCAAAACTAAATCTAAATATCATCATGCAGAGGAATTCCCCCGTCAATATGATCCAAAATTAGAGAAGATGGATGATTTATGGAACGATTTAAGAGATGGTGTATTTCCATTCGAGATTCGTTTCTCATTATATACTAAAGATAACAGGTATGCTTTGATAATGGATCCCCTCGAAGATAAACTAAAACCTCATCCTTTGAATAAAATTACGCTTATCCAAAACACAGATAGAAATGCTATAGAATACCTCAATTTCGATAAATTACTTGCATATATCGATTTACCTCCTCTTATGAAAAATGTATTGGAACTTCTCTTTGAAGCAGATGAGATGAGACTTTTCGATATAGCTCACTCGTTTAAATTAGATAGAAAGGTTGCTGAGAACAATCTAAAAAGCCTTGAAAATCGAGGGTTAGTTGAAAAAAGTAAGAGAGTTCATTACAGCATTAACATGAATAAAATATTTGAAGAGGCTGAGAAGATTAAATAATTTTATCTTCATCAGCTCTTTTCTTTTATCAGGTCCCCTATAGTAAGTCCTCCTGAATCGTTATTACTCTTGATTTTTGTAGGTTCTATCTTCTCCTGTAATTCTATATCTAAGGTATGCTCCAATTTCTTCCTTAATTCATCACTTGGTCTCATATCGCCTCTTTCTAATTTCGCTATCACAGATTTTTTCTCATGGACTCTATCAGCAAGTTCTTCCTGATCCCAATCATTATCTAAACGTCCATCTTTTATTCTATCCGAATAATCAAATGCTAGAGTTTTTTCACCTTTATCCCCTAATCCTTTAGAGCTTCTTCTTCTTTTCTTTTCTATTCTCTTAAGTATTTCGTTAGTAGTATCAGTTGTGCTACTGGTAGAAAAAACCTCTTTACCATATTTAGCACATTCAGGACAAACGTTTATTTCTGATCCTTCAATATTTACTGTCTTTGTTTTGGCCACTTCTTTTCCACAAAGTTCGCAGTTCATAAAAATGCACCCAGCTAAATACACTACCCAATAGGATGTTCAAGAATATAAAAGTTATCTATAAAAACTAAATAGGATGTTTACAGAAAATCATTAATGAATACATTAATAGAAATATAAATTCCATATTTTCATGCTTATAATTGAGAAAATTTTTATATCCCTATAACTATTACAAAAGGGACTACTTACGATGTCTTAAAAAAATTATATAAAGTGGTATTATGGCTTCAAATAAAAAGTCTAAGAATAAATCTGGTGATTGGTTCGACGAACTTGACGCTGAGTTAGAAGAAAAAACAGAAGAAGTTTTCCGAGATTTAGGGGAGAGGGATTCTCGAATGGCAGAACTGAATCGCCAGTTCATAAAGGATTTCTGGAGGATATGGATAAGATTCGAGAAGTTAAATGTGCATTTCAGTATACAACCAGATTACAGTTCATTTGCACACTTTAAGGAATTCCCTGAAAACTGGGACTTTAGAGAAGATTTTGATTTTTCTGCAGTTAGAAAGATAAAACTAATGGACAAAACACAGGAAGATAACCGAACTGGGGACACTCTATTACTCGAGTATTATACTGAAGAAGACACGTTACATCTCGGATTGCTCTTTGAATACTGTGAAGGAGAAACATACTACAAATACAGTGGATGGAAGAGAATCTTTGCAAGATATCAAATATTCGACACAGAGTTCCCTATCGATGATGACAAGGTTGATGACATGCATCGTATATTAAAAGATATCATCAAAACATGGTATGAATCACACCTAAAAAGAGACAGAAACATAATCATAGATTATATCGAAGATAACTTTGAAAAGTTGGAAGAATATCCAGAATAAAACCATTTCTTTTTTCTATGTTTTTACTTTTTGATTTTTACTTTCACCAGTTTTAGTGATAATCATCCTTAGGATGGTTTTATTTTTTGTTATCGTACTTTTACTCACCCCCCTCAAAAATGATTAAATATCACCAAAGCCTCACTGAATTTGTCTTCCGCAGGAGTGTGAAAAACCACATATAGATTTGTTGAAGATTGCGGACGACATTGATTCGCAAATAAAGAGCGTGAATAAAAATGTCTGATAAAGAAGAACTCGCGCCCCATATTGAAGATATAAAACGGGCGTTAAACGACGAAATAAGTAAAGAACAGATCGAAAAGGAACTCAATACATACATCGATGTGTATGGAGTGCCCTTGGGAAGTGCTAAAAGATCAATCGTAAAGAAGTATGAGGGAAATCCTCAAGAGCTGTATGTCAGTTCCGATAAGAAAGTCGAAGATATACAGGGAGATGAACAGGGACTGACCCTAAAAGCTAGGATCGTTTCCTTGAATGAGAAAAAGATCGAAGTAGACAATGAGCCTAAACAGATCTATTATGGTATTTTAGGTGATGATACAGGTACGATCCCTTTCACAGCTTGGGAACCTTTCCACGTGGATGTGGACAAGGATGATGTTATAAAGGTTGAAAACGCCTACGCCAACATGTGGAACGATAAACCTCAATTGAATTTAGGATCTAGAACTTCAGTCAAGAAACTAGATAAGGATGAATTACCTTTTTACAGTAGTGAGCCACAGGTCTGCGATATAAAGAATATTCGAGAAGGTATGAGAAATATCCAGATCACAGGTAGGATTATGAATGTTGAGAAAAAAACTGTTAACACTAAGAACGGTGAAAAAGACCTTTACTCTGGAGTTATTGCAGACGAGAGTGGAAAAGTACAGTTCAGTGCATGGCATGACTTCGGTTTAAGTGATGATGATGTTGTTACTATCGAAGGAGGATATGTGAGATCATGGCGTGGTATACCTCAATTGAGTTTTGATGATAATGCAGAAGTGAACTTCTTAGATGATTCTGAATTACCACCTGCAGATGAGCTGAGTGAAAGTTCTATACTTACAATCTCTGAACTCGCTAAACGCGGTGGAGCAGTTGATGCTATCGTAGATGCAGTTTTGATAGATGTAAAAAGCGGCAGTGGACTTATATTTAGATGTCCTGAATGTGGAAGAGTCATCCAAAAAGGTGCATGTAGAGTTCATGGGAGAGTTGATGGAGAACCAGACCTACGAGTGAAAGGAGTACTGGATGACGGGACCGGTGCATTGACCATTATAGTTAACCGTGAACTTACGGAGAAAATCCTGGGATACGATCTTGAGGAAGCTATGGACATAGCTAGAGACAAGATGAATCAGGACGTAATCAAGGACGAGCTCGAAGAAAAACTCATAGCTCAGCCTATACGGGCTAGAGGTGATATCACCAGCGATGAGTATGGTTTGATGCTGATCGCTAAGGATATCGATTACAAGAAAATCGACGTTGAAGAAGAAGCCCGTGAACTTCTAGACGAGGTGAGAGTATGAGTGTCTTAAACCACTCTTTTTCTTTTATCACGAGGTGTTATAAATGAGTATGATTCAACGTGAAGTTGCTTGGAGGATTTTTGCTAGAGAATTCAATGATTCGACATTAGAAATCGAAGGTGAGAAGGAAAGATCTCCTTCTTATCTGATTACACCTTTAGGTGCTCAGGTAAATAGGTTGTATGCCGTAGGTGTGCTCACAGAGATAGAAAATAAAGGTACTCCTGAAGAACCTTTATGGAGAGCAAGGGTTACTGACCCTACTGGTACATTTTTCATATCAGCAGGTCAATATCAGCCCAATGTAGCTACCACTTTAGCTAATATGGAACCCCCTCTCTTTGTAGCTGTAGTTGGAAAAGTGAACACTTATCAGCCAGATGATGAAACATTCCTGACCTCTGTCAGAGCTGAACTGGTTAAAGAGGCTACTGAAGAACAGAGAGATTACTGGATCTTGGAGGCTGCAAGAGGGCTAAAAGAAAGAATAGAACTAGCTTCTGAAGCAAAAAAGATGGAAGAGGTATCTACCGAAGAGCTGATAGAACTTGGTTATGATAAAAAATTGGCATCAGGTATAAAGAAATCTAAAGAACACTATCCGTCGGTACCGTTGGAAAAGTATGAAAGGATGCTTGAAGATTCTCTCAGGTACGTATTGCCCGAGTACGAGAGTACTTCGTTAGAAGATGTAGCTGAAGAAGAGAGCGAAGAGAAGGACGAGGAGTTAGAAGAGCTGGTTCTAGAGATCATAGAGAATATGGAGGAAGGAGAGAACGGTGTGCAGTACGAAGAAGTCATGAACAAAGCGATGAAAGAAGAAAACATTTCTCAGGATGATTTCGAAGAAGTGGTCAACGATCTAAGGAGCAGCGGTAAGATATACGAACCTGTACTCGGTAACCTTAAAAGGATCTACTGATTCTCCTTTTCTTTATTACTTTTATCCTTCTGTTTTTTGATAGCTTGTTTCAGATTTAGTTCTCCCTCAACTACTTTTTTAGCAAGTTTTTTTGATATGGTAATATCTCCTACACTCTTGATCCTACTCCTTCTCTGTATCTCTCTCATCTCACCATCTGTAGCCTCTATCTCATAAGTTCCTGACAAAAGTTGACCTTCAGTCAAAGCTATTTTTTTAGCAGCTTCTAGGTCTGGTTTCTCTCCTAGTATCGTCGTATCATCTTCATTTACTATCTCTTTCCTAGCTGCTAGACCTTCTAATGAATTGATGGTTCTGTTTCTGTTCGTCTTGTCTCCATGACCTATCTTAATAGTCATCCTTTTAAAATTGTATCCTTCGATGTAATGATCGATTATCTCCCTAACATCTTCTGGAGAATCTGCATATTCAGTTTCTAAAAGTTTCCCATCCCCTACTAATGCTACTCCAGGCTTAGTACCAGGGTCCACACCAACTATCATATGATTATAGGATATCTTTCCAGATAATCTAGAGAGGGCTTCTCTAACTCCCTTCCTTATATCGTCATCTACAGAGACTATATTATCGAATTCAATAGCATCCGATTCCTTTTCAGTGGTAACAACCACATCTACAGTATTGGGAATCTTATCTGCGGGGGATAAACTAACAAATGGGATATCCCTCTGCTTTAACTCTTTTACCATGTCGTAATAGAATTTGAAATTATCTGTAGCTATTGCTAATATCTTCACGATTGTTAAACTACCTTTATGAATATATCTTTTTTGAATATATCTCGTTAATAAAAAATTAGATGAGATATAAGAGAAGAGAAAAAGGGTTTTTCGAGTTCTTATTCTACCTCAGGAGCCTCTTCTATGAATCCTTGTCCCATCAGACACTGTGTTTTCTCTCTGCTCTGTTTTATGTATTTTTCAGCCTTCTCTCTAAGTTCTTCTTCTGTTAGTTCCACTCTAGCTATTCCCTGTTCTATTGCTTTAAGGCCAACTCTGACTGCCTGTCTTATGTAGACTTCTGTATTTTCCATAGTAGGTACAAGAAATTCCTCATGAATTCCCTGTTCTTCAGCAACCTCAGCTATCGCATACGCTGCCTCGATGTGCATCTCGTCGGTGATTGTTTTTGCCCTTACGTCGAGTGTACCTCTAAATATTCCTGGGAATCCGATTGAATTGTTTACCTGATTTGGGAAGTCTGATCTACCAGTTCCGACGATTCTTACTCCTGTGTCTTTTGCTTCCCATGGCCATATCTCAGGTATTGGGTTAGCTTCTGCGAAAAGAATACCATCGTCGTTCATTCCTTCCAACCACTCTTTCTTTATCGTGTCTGGTCCTGGTTTTGAAGCTGCTACAACAACATCTTTTCCCTCGATAAGCTCAGGGATTCCTCCTTCTTTCTGTTCTTTGTTTGTTTTTTGTGCGAACTTCCATTTTTCTGGAGTTGTTTCTTCGTCTAGATCTTCTCTTCCGGGATGGAGTAATCCTGTTGAATCACACAGAGTCAGGTTCTTTCCAGGAACACCGGCTTGAAGTAATGTTCTAGCTAAGCAAAGGTTTGCTGCGCCTGCTCCAATGAGACCTATCTCCGCTTCTTCAAGTTTCTTATCAACTACTTTTAGGCCGTTGATAATTCCCGCAAGAGTGATAGCTGCTGTCCCTTGCTGGTCATCGTGCCATACTGGTATATCCATCTCTTCTCGAAGTTTGTCAAGAACGTAGAAGCACTTCGGTTTGGAGATGTCCTCCAGGTTGATCCCTCCGAATGAAGGTGCTATCCATTTGACCACTTGAACTATATCATCCGGATCATGGGCATTCACACAGATCGGGAAAGCGTCGACTCCTCCAAGATATTTGAACAGTAGTCCTTTACCTTCCATAACAGGCATGCCTGCTTCAGGACCTATGTTTCCAAGACCGAGAACTCTGCTGCCGTCGCTGACGACTGCAACGTTGTTCCACTTGTTGGTGTGCTCGTAAACTTTTTCTGGATTTTCTTTGATATCTTCACAAGGCTTTGCTACACCAGGTGTGTACCAAACGCCGAAATCATCAAAACTCTTTATCTGAACTTTTGGTGATACTTCTATCTTACCTTTATAGAATGGATGCCATTTCATCGCCTTTTTTGCAGGTTCTTTAGCCTTCTCCAAAAGCTCTTCCTTAGTCAATTTCTTTTCTGCCATAATACCGAAACCTGTTTAACAGAATTGAATAAAAATATAAATAGATAATGGCTGAATTTAGTATAAACCGCCTCTAATATATATATAGAATAATATAGAAATTTGGCATAGGATATTTAGAATATCTATATCCATACTACTTCCACATCATCTGTTCTAAACTCTTGTTTTATATTACTCCGATCTATAGAGATTTCTATACCTGCATCATACATCAAATAACCCGTCCAGGCTATCATCGCAGCATTGTCGACACAGAATTCACCAGGTGGTCCGTATGATTCTGCCCCTCTTTCTTCTGCCATAATCGATATCATTTCCTGTAATCTTTTATTTCTAGTCACGCCACCACCAAGAAGAACTTCATTCTTTTTTGTGTGAGCGAGCGCTCTTTCTGTTACCTCTGTTAGCATGGCGAAGGTGACTTCCTGTAGTGTATAACAGATATCTTCAAAAGGCTCATCTAGGTTTAGAGCTGAGGTCAATATTCCTGAAAAAGATACGTCCATCCCTTTAACACTGTATGGGATATCTAATATTTGATTTCCTTTCTTTGCTTTTCTTTCTATAACTGGGCCCCCTGGGAATGATATTCCATTTTCTCTGGCAAATTTATCAAGCATGTTCCCAAGTCCTATATCCAACGTTTCACCAAAAACCCGATATCTGTTTCTCGATAAAGCTATGATCTGAGTATTTCCTCCAGAAACGTACAGTAAAACCGGATCTTCAGCATCTGTCAGCAAACGACCTATTTCAAGGTGAGCTATGCAGTGATTCACGCCTACTAACGGTACATCCAACGAAAGGGATAGACTCCTGGCCGCTGTAGCAACAGTTCTCAAACACGGGCCTAAACCCGGGCCTTGTGAAAATGCAATTAGATCGATATCCTCTTTAGTCAAATCTGCTTCTTTTAAAGCTTTAGATATCAAAGATACGATGTTATTAGCATGATGATTTGCTGCTTCACGTGGATGAATACCTTCTTCAGGCACATAAGTCTTCCATATATTAGCTAAAATCTCACCATCATCTCTAGCGATACCCACACCTACGGTATGTGCAGTCCCTTCGATACCAAGAGTTATCATGAAAAATAATTAAAAAGAAGTGGGATAAAGGTGTTTTTCCTACTTCGAGCTTTTGATCCTATAAACTCCGGTCCCACATTCAGGGCATTCTCCTTTTACGGCAGGTCTTCCGTTCTTCATTTCAGTTTCTTCTGGATTTTTAATCTCGACTTTTTCTCTACATTTTACACAATATGCTTTAGTCATGATATTCACACAGACCAAAATAAAGGAATAAGTATTAAAAGATTTACCTCAAAACGTGCCTAATCTAGGCTAATTTAGGGTCAGATGACCAATGTAAGCCCCTTTTTGTTTGCCTGCGGCTTAGCCGCTGAGACGACATTCATCTATGCGTCCTACCTGCCGGTCCCGGAAAGATCATCCCGGCTAGTTTGGACTTGCTCCAGCGGGTTGAGTGGCCGTTTCATCGTTCCCTCTTGTTCTTAGCTCGATGGGTTAACTCACTCACCTTTCGATGAACTTCGCTCATCTCATCGCTCCCAAGAGGACGTGTCGTTTCTGCTCCCTTTAACTAGACTCTCGCCCCACCGCCTTGCGACGGTCCGCCTTTCCTGTGGAGAGGGGACTTTCCTCAGTGTCGAACACCGTCGGTCGTCCACGATCTCCTGACCTGTTCTATGGATGGTTTGTAGATCGTATATAAGGATTTTGTATGGTTATTGAATTCATATCTTTGTAAGTGAATTATTATATCATTTTTTTCTAATTCAAAACCTAGACCTTCTTCTACAAAAATAAAATGTAAACTTGTACACTGATACAAGTATTATTTTTACCCTAATATATATATATATATCTACTTTTTTATGGTAGGTAGAGGTAGGAAATATATGAAAGAAAAAATATACGGAATAGTGTACAGTGCAACTGTATTCTGCTTCCTGTTTGTATCACTAGGAAGTGGAATATCTTCTGCATCTACCTATAATGAACCAGAAAAAGGTAATGGTTACCATTGGGATGCTATGTATTCGGATTGTACAGTGGTACCTGATGGAAGTACATACAAACTAGATGTCAATTTTGAACCAGGAGGTGACGGTGGAGCTTATGCTGCAGGTGGCATGTGGTTTACAATGGAAAAAGTGACTCATCCTGACGGAAGCTGGTATCAATTTGTTAAGGAAAGTTATCCAATGACCAAGGATAAAACGAAAGATGGATCAAATTGGATCAGTGCTTCTTGGGAATGGAAAATTAAACAGAACTATCATGAAGATAGTAGTGAATCACAAAATTCTGGTACAGCTATTAGGACAGATACTTTCCATTATAAAATAAAGAAAATTACATACTATTGGGACGGGACACAATTGAGTTCATATAGAGAAGGTACCTATGAAACACAATTTTCATATAATGTAGGTGACGGGCCGATATAGGTGAAAAAATGTTTGTCAAAAAGACAACTATACAAAAAACCATTAGCATTATTTTATTTTTATTTTTGTTAATAACATCAGTTATCAATCTAAGCTCAATTTGTAATGCAGATCAAACTTCTAACCCTTATGGAAAAGATAATTGGGAGCTTCATAATGGATCGTTTCATATTATCCATAAAAACAATACTAAACTTGAGCAAAGGCATGATAGTTTTCGCCTATCTAAAGTATCGATAAGGATATTGAAGGAAAATAGTTCCTGGGCTAAAATTAAGGTTAGCTGGCAGGAGAAAGAATATAATAATCGATACTGGAGGCTTCACGATCTAGATTATTATAAAAATCTCACCATCAATGTTAGAAAATCCAATAATATGGCTTATATTGAGCCAACAGATGAACTGATTGGATTTAACCCATTTCATGTTTATGAATACACAAATACAAAGATAACTAATAAAGGAGATGGAGAAATAACTTTAAATCTAGACAAAAAGTATCTAGTTTATTATATATCAAAGAACCCTCCTCTTAACCATTTACTCGGATTTCAGTGTGAAAAAGATATTCAATATATTAAACAAAATTTAGGAGGAAATCCTTTAGTGAGTAGAAGTATCACACATGTTATCTCTAAAGGACACTATCCAAAAAGTTTTACAATATACTTACCTGCTGAATATATTTTAAAAAACTGTACAAATGAAAAATACGTAGGATTAAATGCAGACCTGAGTTCAGAACAAGATGAAGGTATTGATTTCCTAAAATCTGTTGATAATGGTGGGAAACCAAAATATATGGAACCACCTCTACCATGGCATTTGATAGCTATACCAGTTTTACTAGTTATAAGCGGACTGTTAGGGTATAAGGCTTATAAAAATAAGAAGGGATAGGATGATATCAGAACCTAAATTCATGTTAAAATACCTATATTCCAATAAGTTTCTCCTAATCTTACTTTTTTTAATACCATTTATACTTTCAATTTCATTTGGTCATATTTTATATAGCGATGGAAACTTAGGTAGTAATTTCAATAGGGAAGCAGGTTTGGAGAAGTTTGATCACGGACATCCTTTCAAAGATTTTGATGGTTCATTAAAGAAATCAATATATGAGAATTACTTCAATGTGTCATCGATTAAACCCACCTTAAATTCTCTAAAATCAATGAGATTTTACACTTCATTTTTCGACTCTTTGAGACAAACATCTAAAATATCGATATTATTAGGCGGTATTATAGCAATAATAACTGGGGGAAAGATGGTAGAAGACAGATCTATAGTTTATTTAATAGTAAATAAAAAAAATAGACTGAAATCATTTTCTGATCTTTTCTTATTACCTTTACCCTTTCTAGTTTTAACAATATTTTTAGCTTCTTTGTCTATTTTAACCATATCTTTAAATTCATTTGTAGATATATCAATAAATAAAATACTAGTAGTTTCATTTATTAGTTTGATACTTAGTACACTAGAGGGTTATATATTTGCAAATTTTTTAATTTTGTTGATAAGAAATAATACTTCGTCTTTACTAAGTTTATTCGGAATTGTATTTATACTTCCAATATTTGAAAGGGGAAAATTGATGATTCTACCTTTCACATATTTGACTAACAATCTTATTTATAATATACCTCTGCCTCAAGAGGATTATATCTATCTAGGTTGTTTGATTATATCCATATTGCCATTCATAAGTTTTTACATTTATATAAGAGGTGATTTTTATAAATAGTAAGATATTTTATACACTTATTGTCGTTTTACTGATATCATTTTCTTTATTTACAATTTTTTATATGGAAAAAGGTAATTATGGTTCTAAAGACGTGAAAAGGGAAATCAAAATCGAATCGACCGTTATGTCGGAAAATGGTTATTTTAATACTAGAACTGTAAAAGGACTTTCTCCTGGAAAATATATGATTTCTATCAAACCAATAGGTAAAAATGTAACAGTATGGTTCAGAAGTTATCATGATTCAGTTAGAAGACATTTCAACGAATCTAATGGTGAGCTAACTGTCAAAATAAAAGTAGATTCGGTTGTGTGGCAAGGAATACTGATCGGAGAAGCTCCAGATTTTAATTTTTCAGATAAGCAACCTACTATGAGAATCACATATAACAAAATAAATGATGGATGGGAAGTATCTACATGGTTTCTTTTAGGAGTTGGTATAACAGGAGGTGTATTATTTGCGGCCAATGAAGCGCGTATTTACCGCAAAAAACG
>JBKHIX010000053.1:0-11842 GCA_046538435.1 Thermoplasmata archaeon
ATTTTCAAAAAAGATATATTTCGGAAAACAGTTACTCTTTTGAATAACCATGTTGATAAAAGGGCCAGGCTCACCAGAACTTTGTGAGAAGTTAGAGGAGAAATTAGATATTGATTCTGTAAACGTTAAATCAAAGGTATTTCCAGATGGAGAATTATACGTCAAGTTGGAAGGTGATGTTAAAGATCAAAACTGTGTTCTAGTTCAGACCACTTATCCGAACCGCAGACTGCTTGAAATGTACATGATTTTGGATGCTCTTTGGGAGAACGGTGCAAACGCTGTCTCAGTCGTAGTACCATATTATTCCTACGCAAGACAGGACAAGAGATTCGAGGACGGTGAAGCTATCAGTGCTCGCTCTATCGCTAAAAGGATAGAAGTGGATGCGAACGAATTCTACACCATCGATATTCATTCCAAAGACATATTAGATTTCTTCGAGATACGTTCTTCCAACATGTCAGCGATGCCGCTGCTGGCTGAATACTCCAAGAAATACGATCCTGATATACTGATATCACCTGATGAGGGAAGTGTCGATAGGGTCAAGAAAGCAGCAGAAGAGATAGATTTAAAATGGGATTATCTTGAAAAAACAAGGATAGACAGCGATACTGTGGAGATCAAGACTAAGAATTTAGACGTAGATGGTAAATCAGTAGTGATCTTAGACGACATAATCTCCACAGGTGGAACGATGAGAGAAGCTGCAAAACAGCTGCGAGATCAGGGTGCTGCAGAAGTGTATGCGGGCTGCACTCACGGACTGTTCGTAAGTGATGCAGACAAAAAGCTCGAGAAAGTGTGTGATGAGGTTTTCTGTACAGACACTATTGAAACGGATAAAAGTGAAGTTTCAGTGGCTGACCTGACAATAGAAAAAGTGGAATGGGATTACGTCTTGTAAGGGATATCTAAGAACTCAGCTATCTTCTCAATACCCTTTCCTTCTTTTGCGTTGGTTTTTATTAAAGTTCCGTGAGGATTTATCTCTTTATAATCTTCTTCTATAACTGAAAGATCCACACCCATAGGTTCTGCTAGATCTACTTTATTAACCACGGTAAGGTCGGACTGTGCGAATATTAAAGGATGTTTTCTGATCATGTCATCTCCTTCGGTGACCGAAACAATCACAACATCAGCTTCTGTTCCCAGGGGAAAATCAACTGGGCATATCAGATTACCAACGTTTTCGATGAATAAGAAATCCAAACCATCTAGTTCTATATCTTCCAGAGCATGACACACGTAGTGAGCGTCCAGATGGCAATCCTTTCCAGTATTGATAGCTACCGATGACATGCCCTTCTTGACGAATCTGTCATGGTCGTCCTGCCCTGTTAGATCGCCGGCTAAAGCTCCGGCATTGTAACCATCTAGACCTTCCGCTAGTCTTTCTATTATACTTGTCTTACCTGAACCGATGGCTCCCAAAAAATTGAAGGCTCTAACTCCTTTCTCTTCAAATAATTTCTGATTCTTTCCTGCTAGTTCCTCGTTCTCCTCTAAAATGTGCTTCTCCATATCAACATCGCAAATTTTATGCATCGTTTTCAACTCACATCAAAGTACGTTATAAATCTTGCTCTTTTTCTTCGAAAAATTCGTTTATAGCTTCTGCAGGATAATCCACCAGTTTAAGTTCGTGAAGATATTTTTTGAAATGGATAGCTCTTTCGTCCAAGATCAGAGATGCTCCCAGATCGTTCTCACTTCTTACTAATCTACCTGTCGCCTGAAGTATCTTCCTGACCGCCGGAGCCTTCACGGTGTACTCCCATCCCTTGTTGAATTTCATGTTGTAGTAGTGCTGTAAGCCCTTCTGTCTCGCTGTCGGTTTGGGATAAGGTATTCCTACGACTACAGCAACTTCGAGCTGTTCTCCCGGGAAGTCCATACCTTCTGATATTCTACCACCTATAACGCAGGTTAGTACTCCTCCGTGATTCTTGAAATCGTTCACCATACTCATAAGTTCAGGCTGATCCATCTCCTGCTGCTCCGAGTGTAACGAGTTTATTTCATGTGAGATCGGTCTTATTATGTTGTTCATAAGCCTATAACTTGGGAAGAAAATTATCAAGTTTCTATCGACATCTTTGATTATCTTTTTGAGGTGATTTCTTATCTCGTTCAGCATATCATCGCTCTGTTTTAGGGTCTCGTACTTAGTGGTCACTCCGTCAGTATAGAAAGTGATATTGTTCTCTTCTGAAAACGGACTTGGATAGATTTTTGCTTCGGTGTCATACGGTAATCCTATGGAATCCTTGTACTCATCTAATGGTTCCAATGTTGCCGATTGATGGATGCTCGAATGGCAGGAGTTGACGATGCCTGTTACATTACTTGGATCCAGGCAGAAAGCTTCCAGGCTTGGATTGTCTCCTCCATTTACTAGTTTGATGTAGTCCTGTCCTTTGATTGAAAACCAGGAGCTCAGGAAAGATGCTAGTGAATTGATGTAAGAACGAGGTAATTTCTTCTCTTCTCTCTTCTTCTCCTGCACAATCTGTCCCTGAACTTTCAAATCTTTGATAACTCCTTTCAGTTCATTCGTGTTCATACCTAAAGAGTACAATAGTTCAGATTTCAGTTCACTCGGTGGTATGAGACCATCGTCCTCTACAACGAACTCGTCCACTATGTCGAGCAGTATATTTTTGAACAGTCGGATAAACGAATTTATTGTTGTATCTTCGTACAGTTCAGGATCACCAAAGTTGCTGCTCTCAGTCATCGCTCTTTCCAGGGTGATATCTGTGATCTCAGCTGAGGATAGATCTCTAGCATAGTCAGGTAAGTTGTGTGCCTCATCGATTATAACTATGAGATCATCAAGTTCGACGTTCATCCATTCCGTCAACCTTTTTCTTATGAATGGGACGAAGAAATAGATATACGGAGCTGTTACGAGAGAGGCGTCTGGGATCAGTGCTTTTGCCAACTCGTATGCACATATCTCTCTCTCAGCACAGAAATCCATGAACTCGTCGACAGTTGGAACGTTTTTACTGGTATACTCCCTCATCTCTTCTATATCACATTCGAGTAATCCACCGTAGTAAGGACACGATGTAGGTTCTTTCCCCTCATCTATAGCCTGCCTGACTTCTTTCTTCCTGTCGCTGCAGTACTGTGATAATTCTTCAGCACTGCCTTCTTGTAGTTCCTCATCATGCTGTGCCAGGAGACAAGTGTTGTTCCTTCCTTGGATCCCCATCCCATAAAATCCACCTATATTTCTCAGCTCTAAAAGAACCTGTCTCTGCTGGCTGTTCGTTCTCGTTAAATAGAGGATTTTTTTATTGTTATCATCAGCGTATTTGAGTACCGGAGCTAGACTGCATACGGTTTTACCAGAACCTGTCGCCGCCTGATAAACCATGGATTTACCTTTTTTCAGGCACTCCTGTACATTGTCCATTATCTTGTTTTGATTTTTACGGAGTTCATAGGGAAATAATTCGTGCATTGGCTGGTCTAAATAGTTCCTCATCTAATAAACCTGTGGTTTGGGAAAATCTTTATTACAGCTTGGTCTCGTTAAGACAGCGATAAAGATGAGCAACGAATTCACCATAGATATTGAGCGGTTAGATAACTACAAATTCAAAGTAAAATTCGATAAAGAGAGCATGGGGGAGATCATCACTGACGAGACTGAAGAAGTGGGGGGTGAAGGCGAAGGTCCGAACCCCTCTAGGCTCCTCGCTGCATCCACGTTGAACTGTTTGATGGCTAGTCTGATATTCTGCCTGAAGAAGAAAAAAGTGGAACTCAGCTCTCTAGAAGGTGAAGTTACCGGTAAGATCAAAAGAGTCGATAAAAGATTGAGAGTGACCGAGTTAGACGTGAAGATAGATCCTGGTGTCGATGAAGAGGATAAAGAAAAACTGAAAAAATGCATAGATATCTTTGAGAACTACTGTGTGGTGACGCAGAGCATCAGGAACGGTATCGATGTAAACGTTGATGTAGAGGTGTGAACCATAAAGCAAACAACTCTTTTTGGAGGTACTGAAAACCTGAATAAGGTTGCAGAAGAGGTAAAGAACTGTACCAAATGCAGACTACATAAGAGCAGAAGGAACGCTGTGCCTGGTGAGGGGGACCATAACGCAGATATCGTTTTTATAGGTGAAGGACCCGGAAAGAACGAAGATGAGCAGGGAAGACCTTTCGTTGGAAGAGCTGGAGAATTGTTGACTGAACTGCTCGAGTCTGTGGATCTTTCCAGGGATGAAGTGTTTATCACAAACGTGGTCAAATGCAGACCTCCTGATAACAGAGATCCGAAGGCGGACGAGAAGAAAAGCTGTCGACCTTATCTGGAAAGACAGCTGAAACTGATCGGACCTAAAGTGATCGGAACTCTTGGCAATCATGCCACGAAATCTCTGGTCGATGAGACCGGTATCACGAGTATACATGGGGAGGAGTTTGAATACAAAGAGATAACAGTGATTCCTTTATATCATCCTGCAGCTGGACTGTACAATCCCAATTTGGTCGAGGATATGAAGGAAGACATCAAAAAACTTAAGAATTACTAACAGTGTCGCTTTACCGATTACGTAAGTAAATTTTATTTATACCTTATTCATAAGCACGTATCCCACAATGGGCCCATGGCATAGCATGGTTAGCGCGTCCGGCTGATAACCGGGAGGTCGTGAGTTCAAATCTCACTGGGCCCACTTTTTTTATTCTTATTTTTCAAAGTGAGATTAGGCAAATCTATTCCAGCTATAACGAACTACATAAATAAAAATGAACTATATATGTAATAAATTAAAATTTTCTCTGAAGAGATTGAAGAGATCGATTTTTGAAGAAATTAAAAACCCCTCCCTTTATTCAGCACCATGATTTCCTGATTGTTTTAAGTGACCTCTCTTTAAAACTCATTTTAGGGAAAGTTTTATAAGAGATAAAAACAATAATAATTATTGCTGAGGGGAACAAGCCACTAACTATGTTATACATGATTTCTGGTGAATCATCCAACAAAAGAAAATTATACAGAGGATGTGACCCTCAGCCCTATTCATTTTCCTTTTATTTATGGTGCCTAAACTTTATAGTAGATTGTGCTGTTTAAAACTATAAGATGGAAATAAAATATGATAAAAATCGGATATCATTCGAGAAAGAATTGACAGTTCTAGATGAGTTAGCCCTCGATTTTTCACATATATTACAGGAAAATCAAATCAATCATGTATTTGTAGCTGGATATGTCGCGATATTATTTGGTAGAAGTAGGGTAAGCGAGGATGTAGATATCATAGTCGAAAATATCTCTAAAAAAGATTTTTTGTCTTTTTGGGAAGGTTTAGATAACTTTCACTGCCACAACACATGGGATCCTGAAGAAGCTTATGAAGAATATCTTGATAAAGGTATAGCCATTAGATTTTCAAGAGAAGATGTCGTGATACCAAACATAGAATTCAAATTTGCTAGTACAAGACAACAGAATGAAGTCTTAGGTGATAGAATAATCGTCGAATTGAATGGAAAAATATTAACGATAGCTCCTTTAGAATCACAGATTTCATACAAATTGTATTTAGGAACTAAGAAAGATATAGAAGATGCAAAGTATTTGTACGAAATATTTGAAGACAAAATTGATTATGATCTGTTCAAAAATTATTTTAGATATTTAAATATAAATCTATCAGATGCGGAGGAGATTCTAGGTGATAAATTTGAATAGTATAAAAGATGATAAAAAAAAGAACTTTGAACAGCGTCTTAAATACATTGAAGAGTACGCTGAGTGGGTGAAAAAAACTCCCAATGATATCTGGTCAAAACAACAGAAGAAGCTGATAGATAGTACTTTGAAAAGCTCTAATAAGATCAAAAAAGAAGGTATAAAAATAAAAACAGAATAGATATTACTTATACTTTTTTAACTTGATAAAAATAAAAAAGGTTTGTAGGGTTTTACTGCCCCTCTTCGTATCCTCGGTTGAAGGCCTCTATGTTCTTCTCTTCAGTACCCTCTGGAACCTGTTCATTGATAGATTCCTCCACAGACTCTTTCGTTACAATACCTGTTTTAGCTGTAAAGTAACCGAGCATGACCATGTTAGCGGTCATCTTGATACCGATCTCTTCTTCAGCTATCTTCGTAGCTTTCATGCCGATAGTTCCTTCTCTA
Organism: Thermoplasmata archaeon; assembly: GCA_046538435.1. Taxonomy (GTDB): domain Archaea; phylum Thermoplasmatota; class Thermoplasmata; order Halarchaeoplasmatales; family Halarchaeoplasmataceae; genus CAYSTL01. Next base: position 6,182 of record JBKHIX010000053.1, read on the forward strand.
TCAGATTCTACCAGTCCGGTGTCAATCATCAAGGTACTGTCTTCTCTTAGACTCCCCTGATATGTGTTCAGGGCAGATTGAGACATCGATACCAGCACGTCAGGATTCCTCACCTGCGGATAATTCACACGATCATCACTTATGATGATATCCGTACTGCAGGCTCCTCCTCTCGCTTCTGGTCCATAGCTTTTGGTGAGAGTAACATCTTTACCATCTAGGACAGCAGCTTTACCTAAGATATGTCCCATCAGGATGACTCCCTGACCACCGAATCCGGAGAAACGTATCTCTTTCCTCATCTATTCCACCCCAAGCTCATCTCTAGCATTTTCAAACACGATTCCCCGTTCATCCTGGTAAGTTGGTGCTTCTTTATTGACAAAATTACCGACGATTATATCGCTTTCAGGATCGTTCGGATCCAATGCCACTTCTGTTGGATCAGCATCGTGATTCACTGTACTGTTCTCTTTGAAATACTTCATAGTTTCTTTACCAGTGCCTAGGCCTACTTTTCTCCCATAACCTGTTGGACATGGAGATAGTACTTCTATGAAACAGAAACCGTCTTTTTTCAAAGCTTCTTCCATCGATTTAATCATCTGGTCCACATGATAAGCAGTCCACCTAGCAACGTAAACAGCACCGGCTCCTGCTGCAACAGCAGGTAGGTTGAATGGATGCTCGAAACCACCCCACGGTGTAGACGACGTTTCAGCGCCGGTTGGTGTTGTTGGTCCTGCCTGACCACCGGTCATACCGTAATTGAAGTTGTTCACACAGATCACGTTGAAATCAACGTTTCTTCTGGCTGCGTGTATGAAATGATTTCCACCTATAGCGAATAGGTCGCCATCACCGCTGAAAACTGTGGTTTTGAGGTCACGATTACCTATCTTCAGTCCTGTAGCGAATGGAATAGCTCTGCCGTGAGTCACATGGAATGAATCTACATCTACATAACCAGCAGCTCTGCCAGTACATCCTATTCCTGAGATCATTGCAGTTTCTTCTGGTTTAATATCTGTGTTCTTCAAAGCTCGTAAGTACGAATTTAGTATGGTCCCCAATCCACATCCAGGACACCAGATATGAGGTATCCTATCTTTTCTCAAATAATTATCGAGTGGATGCAGTCCGTGACCTACACCTGCTTCTTTTTCCTGTTCCTGATAATCCGGAGAGAACCAATCTCTGCTTCTTCTTATGCTCATTGTTTAACCTCCTTGAAAGGTGGGACTTCTCCACGATCTATCTCTTCGATCCTATCAACTATCTCCTCAGGAGTGTGGACGTTTCCTCCCACTCTTGGGATCAGGTGAGTCTGAGGCGGTCCCGATACACATCGTTCTACCTCGTAAACCACTTGACCAAAGTTTATCTCCGGTACGATGAAATGATCTACACCTTCTCTTGCTAAGTCGTATATCCTTTCTTCTGGGAACGGCCAGATAGTCTTAGGTCTTAGAAGCCCCACGTTAAAGCCTTTCTCTCTCGCCATATCTACAGCTTCTAACGCCGCTCTGTATACACTGCCGTAGGCGACTACTATTTTGTCCGCATCTTCTGTCTTGTACTCATCATATTCCAAAATATCATCAACGTTCCTTCTTATCTTGTCTATCAATCTTGGTACCAACTTGTTCTGAGCCTCCTCATTTACAGAAGGATGTCCTTTCTCATCATGAGTCAGACCTGTCACGTGTATAGAGTATCCCTCTCCAGCGTTCGCCATAGGTGGAACTAGATCATCATCTGGTCTGAAAGGTAAATAATCTTCAGGCGATACCTTCGGTTTCTTCCTATCGACGATCTCGATGTCTTCCTTAGGTGGTATCTCCACCTTTTCTGTCATATGTGAAACGATCTCATCAGATAGAACTACTACTGGTAGTCTGTACTTTTCAGCAGTATTGAAAGCTTTGATGGTGAAGTCAAACAATTCCTGTGGTGATGATGGTGCATAAACCACAACTCCCACATCGCCGTGAGTTCCCCATCTAGTCTGATTCACATCTCCCTGTGCAGGCATCGTTGGTAGACCCGTTGATGGACCACCTCTCATCACATCAACTATAACACAAGGTGTCTCTGTCATCAGTCCTAGACCGTAGTTCTCCATCATCAGGCTGAAACCTGGTCCGGAAGTTGCTGTCATGGCCTTTCTTCCTGCCCAAGCCGCTCCTAGAACTGAAGCTATACTACCGAGTTCGTCCTCCATCTGGATGTAGCTTCCATGAAGTTCTGGGAATCTTTCTGCTATCCTCTCCAAGATCTCTGAAGCTGGAGTGATCGGATAACCCCCAAAGAAAGTGCAGCCCGCAGCTATAGCTCCTTCAGCACAAGCGGTGTTTCCCTCCATAAAATAAGTACCTGGTTCCATCATATCCATTCACCTCTTTCTTTATCTTCTTCTTCCTTTTCTTTTTCTACCTCTTCTTCCTCTTCTTCTAGGTAGATACAGAATTCAGGACAGACCTTTTCGCATTTACCACAGAGTACACAGCCTTCAGTCATCTCTGGCGGTGTGTAACCTTTTTCTGTAGTTTCATCCGAGTATTCTAAAGCATCGACTGGACAGAATTCTATACAGAATCCACAGCCTTTACATCTCTCTGTTATCACGCACACTTCTCCTTCCTTATTCTTTGTTTCAACGTGATAACATTTTTTATCCGATTCATATTCTTCTTCTTTCTCGCTCATATATATTCCCTACCTTTTTACAAAGTAGTTTATCCATCCAAAAAATTTTGATATGGCCGCTTTTATCGATGGAAGAGTAATATTTGATAAAAACAGAAATAAATAAATTGTATTTGAATGACAGGTCCTTTGATGTTTTAAATCCATCATTACGGCCTCGTATTTGGTTCGAATAGAATTTGCTATAAAAAAGTTACCATCCTTTATTGATGTTTCGTTCATCTTGCTAGTACTACAAACGATTAAATTAAGTAAAATATTTATACGAGCACTTGTACGAACGTTTGAACAAAATATGACGGGCTTGAAAACTTTAGAAATGGCTCAGAATGATAAAAGTTCAGTTTTCAAAGTGGTGATAAAATTATGTTTCTAGATTCATTAGTAGGAAATTCTCTTTTGGTGTTATCGGTTGCAGTTCTGACAGGTATACTGATCGGTCGTATCGAGATTGCGGGCTTTAGATTGGGGATATCGGGTGCTCTTTTCTCAGGATTATTTTTGAGCATTTTAGGTGGTGTAGATATATTAGGGATAACTTTTACTCAGGTGAAAGTTCCCCATTCTTATTTTATACTTTCACTGGCGCTGTTCGTAGCAGCGGTTGGACTGATGGCTGCAAAAGATATAGGTGGTGTGGTGAAAGCTCATGGGTCCAAATTCATAGTTGCAGGTTTTATAATGACTTTGGTAGCGGCTGTTCTGACAGTCGTTGGCGCTATGGTGTTTGGTGGATTAGGAACAGCTGACCCAAGATTGATCGAAGGTGTTTTCAGCGGTGCTCTGACAAGTTCTCCAGGTCTTGGAGCTCATATCGAAGGAGTATCTGAAGCAGCTAGGAATAAAATAACCATAGGCCACTCGATTGGTTATCCTTTTGGTGTTATCATGGTGATCCTTTTCCAGGAGCTGTGGCCAAGGATAAGAGATATAGATATCGAGGAGGAGAAGGAAAAATTCAAAAGCCACATAGATAAGGTCAAATCAGGTGGGGAAGAATTAAATAAAGAGACAGTGACCTTCAGTGTTGGAGGTTTCATCTTGGCAGTCGTGCTGGGTGGTGTATTAGGTGAGATACCTATCCCTCTAGGTCCGCTTGGAACAGTCACGTTAGGCATAACAGGAGGAGTGCTTCCTGCAGCTCTTATCATCGGATATATCGGTAAAATAGGTCCTTTCAAGACAAGGATGTCTCACGAAGTACTTTCCAGTATCAGATCTTTAACTTTGGCGATGTTCTTAGCCGTTGTGGGTATAGAAGCTGGAGAAGGATTTTTAGGAGCACTATGGAACGCTGGTCTGGTTCTGGTGTTGATCACATTCTTGGTCGGACTGGGTTCTATCGCAGCTGGTATGCTTCTTCTCAGAGGTCTATGGGACCTGGATTGGATCGTTGTATCTGGTGCTATAACAGGTGGTATGACTTCGACCCCAGGTCTTGGTGCAGCTATCGAGGCCACAGGTACTGAAGATGTCGGAGCTGGTTACGGATCTACTTATCCGTTCGCTCTGCTGGGTATGGTGATCTTCGCAAAAGTGATGACCATCTTTCTGTAAATGGTCTGTATAGGTGAAATAAATAGGAATAGACGAGAAAACGGTTTTTACAGATATTCCTTCTCATAATAGATAGGTCTTGTCTTCTCCTTAGATTCACCTTCAACCTTTCCGATCCAAGGCCATATCCTTGTGACGTGAGCTATCCTTATGTAGACTTCTTTCAAATTTACTCTGGTCCAGTTGGCGTACCCTATCTTCTTTTCCTTACTATCTCTATTTCTAACGTTCCTTGAATTGCTGGATATCTTTTTCCAATCGATCTCATCGAACTGTGACTGCAGTACTTTGGTCAGTACCATCGTCTTCTTATCGTATTCCTGTAACTCACCTAAAAATCCAAGACCGTCGTCCATGACCACCAATATGTCTTTGCCTATACAGGCGTCCAACTTCTTTTCCATCAATCCGTCTAACATGTCTTTATCAAATACAGAATTACAACATATGTAATAATAATTTGGGGAGAGAATGCAGTTACTGTAGCGATTATTGTGAAGGGTTTATTTGTTTGATGTTTTCCTAAAGAGGTAGCTGTCTGAAAAGAAAGATGATAGAGTCGATTTTGATTGTAGTTACTACAACATATTTTGGTTTTTTACTGCAGTTACTACAATTACAGTACCGGAATAAATGGTTTTCAACGGTTAACTTTATTAATTAAAAGCTATTTTCATATCTTGCCCTCTCCCAAAAATTAGCCTTACCTTCCATACCAACCGGTTTTTTTTCGGGAGGGGGCACTTTTTGTTTTCTAAAAGTTACTGTGCTGGTTATGATATAGAATGAAAATATTTATTAATGACATCATTTTAGACCCTACTACAGTCGCCCCTCATTGAGCATGTTTTTTTCCCGATTCATGTTATTACTTACCTTCCACGAGGGGGGACTTCACACTCATCTATTGATGAATTATTTTATTCCTAGCATGGTTCTGAGATCTGAACGATTAAAATATTATCCAAAGATTAATAAACAGGTTTATTTTTCCTGGTACGGTCACCCCTCTTAGCATGTTTATATTCCCACTGCATGTTATTTTTTAGCCTTAGCTTCCAGAGGGGTGACTTACCTATCATTTTTGGTTTGACTTCTTTTAAAAATCACTGTAATGGATTATTTGATCTGAGAATATTATGAAACTTGTACAAAACGCTTTGACAGTGATACCAGCTATGTCTTTAGTGAGAAGGCTAAGATGTGACATCCTCACCTTCCTAAAGGAAGGTGCTTCTGATCAAAGCTAATGAGGTTGCATTCCGCTCGCTGACTTTATGAGGGAATAAAAATCCCTCAGAGCGGTCAGGTCGTCGCTTCCAGCTCCGGGACTAGCCACAAAGCCCCCTGCTCTTGAAAGAGGTTTCAAGAACTTTCCAAGAGCCCGTTGTCCGA
>JBKHIX010000159.1:0-3164 GCA_046538435.1 Thermoplasmata archaeon
CATCACTACTTAAATCTTGACGAAATTTTTTGCAGACAATACAGTTAGATTATATATGAGCAAAAAATATATGCAAATTTTGTGCGTATTAATCTCTATTTTACTTACATTGTCGGTAACAGCTAATTTTTCTACTGCGGAGGACTCAAAGAACGGGAAAATAATGTTGGTTGAGAATGGATCTTCTTATTTGGATGAGTTAAAGGAATTAGGTACGGACATAATTGACAAGTACAATAATTACGTTCTCATAAAAATATCGAAGGATAGGATAAATGAATACGAGAGTTACGGTATGAGGATAGACGAGCTGAAAAAAAGAACTACACTACATGTAAAATCACACACTTTCGATTTCAAACAGGGTGAACCGGATATTGAACCTGAACTGAAGAAGAAATTTTACAAAAAAGGGACAGAAGGATTATACATCGTTCATACGCTTGGACCTATAAATCCTGAATGGCGTAATACTGTTGAGGATAAAGGTGTGAAAGTAATAAATTACGTTCCAAATTATGCTTATGAAGTGAGGATGACACCAAAACAGGCTCAAGAGATAAGAGATATGTTCTTTGTAGATTGGGTCGGGATATATCATCCTGGTTACAAGTTTAATGATGATATCGAACCTGGTTTGGTCAATATTAATATGGCACCTGGTTCTGACCAGGAAACCTTTTTGGTCAATATTAATATGGCACCTGGTTCTGACCAGGAAACCTTGAATCAGATCAATTCTATATCACGGGTAAAGACAGTAATAGGTAAAAGGGGAGAAAAGTGCGATGTAAGAACAAATGTTAGTTCTCTACATAAAATCAAAAGTATAGCGAAGTTGAATGATGTTTATTTTATTTCGGAGCACAATAAAATGGTTGCAGATTCAGAAATAGATTCACAATTAGTTGGTGGTGGTTGTTGGTTTATGGATGATGATGATAATCCAAATACACCGTACAGAAAATATGGTAACTATGGATTATATATAAATCAACTAGGTTATACAGGAGAAGGAATAACTGTTGCTGTAGCGGATTCTGGGATAGGAGATGGAACTGCTGGAAGCGCAGGACATCCTGATTTTGAAAATAGAGTCATTGGTGGTGTCAAATGGCATAATGACGATCATTGGATTGACACAGAAGGTTCTTGGATAGATACAGATGGCCATGGGACTCATGTTGCTGGTATAGTTGCAGGAAATGCAAAAGAGGGTACAGAGATAAGTTATAAAGGATTGAACGGTAATTATTCTGCTAGTATGGGTTTAGCTTATGATTCTGAGTTGTTTGCAATAAAATGTAGTGCTGTATCTAATGATAATATAGACTATTATGAAGTTGTTGAAAAAGCTAAGACAGTTCCTGACCCAAATAATAAGGCATATATTCATACAAATTCATATAGTGAAAAAAATAATCTTGATTATTATCATTCTATCGATAAAGATTTCGATGAAGCAGTTAGAGATGCGAACAGTAATGAATATGGAAATCAACCTATGATAATCACAGCTTCAGCAGGTAATACAGGTGCAAAAGAAGAGTATTGGACAGGTGATGATTGGATTTGGACTGATACGAAATATGAGACAATTGGAACACCGGGTAAAGGTAAAAATATTATTACTGTAGGGGCTTCAGAATCATATAACCCCGATGCACATCATTACGGTGCATTAGGTTTTGAAAATTCAGTAACTGGAGCTGGAATTGAATTTGTAAAACGTAATGGAAATGAAGTAGGTCCATCAAATCCAGAAAAGATTTTGTTAGATAGTAGTAGAGGATGGGCACTTGGTAATAGAGTAAAGCCAGATGTGGTAGCACCAGGTTATTGTATTTTATCCACTCAATCACCTGTCGATTCTCAACTAAATTTACCTTATAGTGAAAGTAATGAAAAATATGCATGGATGAGTGGTACGTCAATGTCAACCCCACTTGTTGCTGGAGCATCAGCTGTTACTGTGGAATGGTATCAGGACAATTATGGATCTAAACCAAGTCCAGCAATGGTTAAAGCATTATTGATAAACACTGCGAATGATCTAGTGGCAGATCATGATGGCGACGACATTGTTGATCACATTCCAAACAAGCATGAAGGATGGGGTATTGTGGATATATCCAAACTTGAATATCCTAAAAATGATCCAGTACCGTTCACCGTTGAGGACCAAAAACGATTACTTACAACAGGAAAAGTTGAAGAATATAAAGTAAATTACGATAGAAATAATGAGCCATTAAAAATTTCTTTAGTATGGACTGATAAAGAGGCACAGCCTGGAGATAATCCTACTTTGAAAAATGATTTGAATTTGAAAGTAGTTTCTCCTTCAGGAGATATATATAAAGGTAATGCCTTTAGTAGTGGTTGGACACAAAAAAACACAGATACGATGAGTGATTTCGATTATGATTCAGACGGATACGATGACATGAATAATGTTGAAAATGTATATATTAAATCAAGTGACCTAGAATCAGGAACTTATAAAGTATTAGTCGAGGGAGAAAATATACCATGTGATGGTACTAATTACGGATATGGATATGATAATCAGGATTTTGCTATTGTTGCTTATAATGCGAGGACTGTACTTGATGTTGAAATAACAAACCCCCCAGTAGATGGATGGAAAACTTTCCTTTCTGAAGTTACTGTAGAATGGGAAGGTGGTTTGATGGAGAATGACCTCAATTCAAAAGAAGTAAAAATTGATGACAGTTCATGGGTATCAGCTTACAACTATGAAAGTCATAAATTTTTTAATCTGCCAGATGGATGGTATACAGTGTATGTGAAAGAAACTGATAGATATGGTAATTCAGTTACCAAAAGCAGAAGTTTCCAAGTTGACTCTGATGGAGGACCTATGTAGGGTGTGTTTATGAAATTGGATAACAACATATTTAAAACATTATTATCTTCTACTATTATTTTATTTTTAATATTAAGTATCTTAGGATCTGCTACAAATTTAATATGTGAAGAGTCCAAAACACAGAACAGACTAGCAGATTCACCCTGGCCAAGATGGAAAGGTAACAATCAGGGAACAGGTCTTAGTCCATACAATACAAGTTTTGTCGATGAAATCGAGAAATGGAATATTACAATAGATGGATCAATCAAATCACAGCCAGTAATTGGAT
>JBKHIX010000054.1:0-11625 GCA_046538435.1 Thermoplasmata archaeon
CTGCGTATTCATGTAGATAACGAGGATTAAGAGGAAGACAATCCTCGCTAAATCAAAGATTTAGGAAGGTGACTTCTTGGGCAAGAAGTTAATTTTTTGCAGTTGAATATAGAACTTCTCTATATTATAGAACAAAGGATTTATATCTTTTCTGGAAATATTGGAAATAAAAACCAGGGATATTTATGGATTATTTTGGTTCATCTGGAATAAGAGGGATAATAGGCGATAAGATCACACCAGAGTTATGCTTAAAAGTTGGAAGAGCGGTAGGGAGTGAGTACAAAAATGTAATAATAGGAACGGACCCAAGACCGACATCAGACATGGTAAAATCAGCAGTCATCAGCGGTCTTACTGCCAATGGTGCTGACGTGAAAGATGCAGGTATGGTTCCCACACCAACTTTAGCTCAAGCAGCAGGAGACTTTGACTGCGGTGTCATGATCACAGCATCACACAATCCTTCCGAATATAACGGTATCAAACTGTGGAATCCTGATGGAAGTTCTTTCAATACTAAACAGATGCAGGAAACGGAAAAAAGGATCAAATCACAGCCGGACCTCCCTTCATGGATTGAGGTTGGTAGTTTAGACAGGTACAGACATGCTGTCCAAGAGCACATACAAAGGGTCAAAGAACTCATCGGTAATGAACTAAACAGCAAAGTCGTCCTTGACTGTGCCAATGGTGCTGGATGTGCGGTCACTCCATTCCTTTTGAGAGAACTGGGTTGTGATATAGTAACCTTGAACTCGAATCCTGACGGTACCTTCCCAGCTCACGATCCTGAACCGACTGAGAGTCATCTTACAGACCTGAAAAAAGCTGTCAAGAACACCAACGCAGATATAGGTATAGCTCATGATGGTGACGCGGACAGGATGGTGGCCTTCGATGAAAACGGTGATTTCCTAGATGGTGACAAACTGCTCGCTCTTTTCGCAAAACAGTTCAAAGATTCAGTTGTCGTACCGGTTAATTCATCTATGATAATAGAAGAATTAGTCGAGAATGTAATAAGAAGCAAAGTTGGCGACGTCTACGTTGTTGAAGAACTAAAAAAACATGATGCTCAGTTCGGTGGAGAACCTTCAGGGACCTGGATATTCCCTGAAATAAGCTACGCTCCAGACGGTATCTACGCAGCAGCTTTCCTGATCAAACTATCAGAATCTATAGACCTTACAGAGGAAATCAACAAACTTCCATCATATCCCAGGAATAAGGAATCCATAAAAGTCAGCAATAAGAAAGAATTAATGAAAAGACTAAAAAAACATTACAAAGATACATACAAAAGCGAAAGATTGAACTTTGTAGATGGTATTAGGATCAGTTACGAGAAAGGTTGGGTCTTGATAAGAGCTTCTGGTACCGAGCCCAAGATAAGGATAACTTCAGAAGCTAAAGATCAAAAGTATTTAACGAAAATATTTGAAGAATCAAAACAAACCCTTTCTACTATAAAGGAGGATATATGATGAAAGCTTTCATTTTAGCTGCTGGTAAAGGAACGAGGATGATGCCATTAACATCAAAAACACCTAAACCTTTACTTCCAGTGGCAGGAAAACCGATACTGCAACACACGATCGATATTTTAGAGGAAAGATTAGATGAGATAATAATTTTAGTAGGATGGCAGGCTAAACGATTGAAGGACGAACTGCACTCTGATAAAGCTGATCTGAAATATGTTAGACAGGACAAACTGCTCGGTACTGCAGATGCGATAGATAACGCAAAAAAGTACATCGACGGTAATTTCATCTGTATGAACGGTGATGTTATAATCTCAGAAGACACGCTTAACGATTTCATAGATTATTTTAAAGAAGATGATTCATGTGTGATTGGTCTTGCAGAAGTCGATGAACCCAGCAGTTTTGGAGTTGTGGTCAAAGAAGGTGAAGTTGTGAAGGATATTATAGAAAAGCCTGAAGAACCCCCTTCCAACCTTATCAATGCAGGATTATACGGATTCACACAGGAGATATTCGAGGCGATAGATCAGACCGAAAAGTCTCCTAGAGGAGAGTATGAGATAACTGATTCGCTTAAGATAATGATAGATAAATCTAAGCTCAGAGGTTTTGATATAGAGAACAATAACTGGTTCGAGCTGAGCAGACCCTGGGACCTACTCTCAACCAACAAATACCTGTTAAAGGACGGATCTATGAAAGAAAAAAGAGAAGGTAAGATCGAAGACGGAGTCCACCTGGAAGGTTGGGTAAGAATAGAAGAGGATGCACTCATCAAGCAGGGTGCTTACATAAAAGGTCCGGTCTACATAAGCGAAGGAGCAGAAATTGGACCAAACTGTTTGATAAGAGCCCATACTTACATCGGAAAGAACTGCAAGGTCGGTAATGCTGTTGAAGTCAAGAACAGCATCATCATGGGAAACACGAACGTACCACATCACAACTATGTTGGTGACAGTGTTCTAGGAAGGGACTGTAACATGGGTTCGGGAACAAAGGTGGCCAATCTCAGACTCGATGAAAAAAATATAATCGTCACCCACAGAGGTGAAAAGATAGATACCGGTAGACGAAAGCTCGGCGTAGTGATGGGTGACGATGTCAAAACAGGTATTAATAGTATGATCGATACTGGAACGATTATTGGGGAAGGAACTTTTATAGGGCCTGGTGCCTTAGCTAAAGGTGAGATAGGAGAAAGATCAAGGATACAATGAAGATAGTTCAACTTACCCCATATTTCTATCCTCATCTTGGAGGAGTCGAATCGCATGTTTTGGAGCTTTCCAAACAGCTCAAAAAGAAAGGTCATGAAGTATTAGTTGTCACCACAAAACTTGAAGGTACGAAGGACCGATCCTTAGTGGAGGGCGTCCCTGTTAAGAGAGTTGAGCCTTTTACAATACAGTTCTCGACACCGATAATTCCAGATCTCAGTAAATCTCTTATGGAAGAGGATTTCGACATACTCCACAGCCATTCACCGCCACCACTTTTATCCTTCTTTGGTTTGAGGAATGCTAAGAAGAGAGACATACCCTTCGTTTTCACTTACCACTGCGATATGGAGATACCTAACATATTCGGACCGCTGATCGTTTCTCTCTACATGAGGACCATCGGTACATACACAGTGAGTCAGGCAGACAAGATCATCACCACCACCGATACATACGGTGCGACATCTAGAGTGGTGTGGCAGGAGGATGCAGATGTGATACCAAACGCAGTAGACACGACACGTTTCAACCCGAACAACGACGGTTCATGGGTCAGAGAGAAGCTCGGTATCACTGATGAAAAGCTGGTGATGTACGTGGGAAGGATAGTTTATCACAAGGGATTAGAGTACTTCGTAAGGTCTGCTAAACACCTTGGACCAGATGTTAAACATCTGCTCGTTGGTACTGGTGAATTTAGACCAGAACTCGAAAGAATAATCGAAGAAGAAGGTCTTGAAAACAAGGTCATGTTTGCAGGTAGAGTACCAAACAAAGACCTGGCTGACTACTACGCTGCTACAGATGTATTCGTATTACCATCAGTATCTCGCCTAGAAGCATTTGGAATAGTCGCCCTTGAGGCGATGGCATCAGGCACTCCTGTTATAGTGTCAGATATCCCAGGAGTGAGAGAAGTGATCGTTGAAGGAAAGCATGGTCTACTGGTTGAACCCATGAATTCTAGAGACTTAGCCGGTAAGATAAGAACTATTTTAAGGAATCCCGAGATGGCTGAGAAGATGGGGAAGAACGGTAGGAAAAGAGTTGTCAATAAATTTACGTGGGAAAAGGTTGCAGACGATATTATGGAAATTTACGAATCCTTGGTCAACTGAATACCTCTAGTTCTATCTCATCTCCGCTGTTGTTGTACGCTTTCCAGGAATTCAGATCAAAAGGCTGGCAGACTATTATATGTAATCTCCCATATCTACTAAACATCTCTAAATCTTCATCTGAGGGAGAACAGCTAGGTCCGGGATGGCTGTGGACCACACCTATTATCGAGTAATCTATAGGTAATGAATGAAGTTTTAAAATTGCGCTCATAGGTCCTGAAATTGTTCCTGGAACCAATATCAATTCTGATATGATCCCATCTATCTCTCTCATCCCTGCAGCGAATTCATTTGGATATGCATCTTTTGAACTCTCCATAACCATATTGAGCGTATGCTCTCTGATACCTTTTATTTTCTTCCTTTTAAAAAGACTCATTTGAAGACCAACTTTTTCTTAATTCTCTCGTAAAAATCGTTCTTAAAACTGATAAACTTGGCTCTATTATCTGACAGCTTGAACACAAGATCGTCTTCCTCATCTACTGAGAATTGTTTCTGACCATCTATTACCATTAAACATGATTTATCTTCTTCGATCAAATTTACGATAATCTCTTTTTCCACAGGTACTACGTAGGGCTTGGTTGCCAGCTCATATGGAGAGATCGGTACAATAACGAAGGCATCTACATTCGGATCGACTATCGGCCCTCCAGCACTCATCGCATAGCATGTCGAACCCGTCGGTGTCGAGATGATCACTCCATCGGACCTGAACTTATCAACCTGCTGATCGTCATTCCATACCTCAAAACCCCTGATCTTCGCTATCTTATCGGTGTGGACGACAGCTTCATTGGTACATTCTCCAACTTTCTTACCATTGAGATAGACATCGAGTTTTATCCTTTCTTCGATATGATAATCTTTATTTTCTATCCTGTCCAAGGCCTCATCCAGGTCAGATATCTCAACGGCAGTTAGGAAACCCACTGTACCTGTGTTAACGCCCAGGATGGGAGTATCCGTCTTTTGTAATAATTTCAGTATAGTACCATCACCACCGATACTCATTATGAAATCTACATCCTGTGTGAGTAATTCATTCAACTCGTAAGCTTCAGTATCCAGACGATCAGCTAAATCATCATGATAATATACGTTTTCTACGTTAGAATGACCTTCTACATCTTTCAGGATGGTCAGATATTCATCCTCGACTACCGAGCAGTATACAGCAACATTAATCATTTTATGACCTCTAATATATCTTTGTCATATATTGCAGTTACGTCCTTCCTTTCAGTGGGATCAAGGTTCATGTTGATAGGATTACAGTTTCGATCGTACACTTCACCACCAGCTTCCCTCAGTATCAGTACAGCGGCAGCTAGGTCTGTTATCCTCAAACTTCTCTTTTGATCCAGAGTCCAATGATAATGGAGATCGAATACACCATCAGCTACCATACATATTTCTAGGGCTGCAGAACCTAAGGATCTAGTTCTTCTGGGTATCGAAGCTATCTTTGCACTGTCCGGATGAGCGTTCTCACCCAAGTAAACTGAGAATATCCAATCATCTCTTATCACAGGTTTTAATTCTCGGCCGTTACAGTAGCCACCTTTTCCTTTTATCGCACCGTATTCTTTCCCAGTTACCAGATTTCTAACATATCCTACGGAGGTTGTGGATAAATCCTCTTCAGCAAAGGCCAAAGATATACAGTAAAAAGGGATATCCAAAACAGCGTTCCTTGTCCCATCTACTGGATCTATGATTATAGTACCTTCATCTTTTCCTTCTATCATACCCTCTTCCTCACTCAGGATACTGTAATCAGAATTGTCCTGAAGGAACTCTATGGCCGCTGTTTCAGCCTCCTTATCTATCCATTTAGTGGGCGTACCGTCGGCTCCTAGACCGATCTCTTCCTGGAATCTGGTCATATCTGCATTTTTTATCTTTTTTTGGACAAGGTTAGAACAGTCCTTGAACAATTTTAGTATCTCTTCTTTCATCATTAAAAAGATAGATGAAGAAGTTTAATAAATCTTTTAGTTCTCTTTCTTTTTAGACTCGTTCAACCAAACCGTTCTCTGTGGGAACGGTATAGTGATCTCTTCTTCTTTGAACCTTCTATTGATCCTATCTCTTACTTCACTGGTCACTCCCCACTGCTTCATGTAATCATCTACCCAGAATCGAACTGTAAAATTGAGACTGGATTCAGCGAACTCTTTGAAACGTACGAGAGTGGGAAATTCATCATTATCCACGATATCATCATGATTCTTGACCACTTCATTCAATATTTTATTTACCTTCTCTAGGTCTGAACCGTAAGCCACACCGACGTCGATGCTCACTCTCATCTTCGTATCCGGCTGTACAAGATTCACTATCTTCTGATTGGCGATATTGTTGTTTGGCAGCACAATCAATTCATGGTCGAAGATGCTGTACAATTTTGTACTCCTCATACCAACGCTTTCAACCCTACAGTACTCACCAGACTCTAATAGAATGACATCACCCAGGGTGAATGGACGGTCCAGTAAAAGATGAATGCCGCTGAAGAAATTAGATAATGTGTCCTGCGCTGCAAACGCGATGATTAAACCTGCAACACCGGCACCGGCCAGCAGAGCGGTAATATTGAAGCCTACCACCCTCATCGCTATTATCAGGCCTCCCATTATTATCACTATCGCTCCTATCTTCTCAAAAACAGGCTTAAGCACCTTGGCGAAAGTGTCTCCTAACTTCCTTTCAGATATTTCTTCCAGTACTCCATCAAATATCCTGTAAACAACATATATTCCTATAAATACGACGATGAGTGAATATATCTGAAAAATGGATGCACGTATACCTACTTTGATATTCAACCTAATCACAGAATGAATTATACCGTAGAGCAGTACTAGTATCATAATTGGTTTACGGATCATTTCTACTATCAGATCATCTAATTTAGTCTCTGTTCTCTTCGCTAAAGTATGAATGACTGGACTGATCAACCATGATATGATCAAAGCTATCAGGGCCCAAATACCAATATTGACGATAAAAGCCCCAATCGGATTATCTAAAGGTGGAGGTAATATATTGTCAAATCCTCCTAAAAGCTTGTTAGCCCTTCCTTCAGGCTCTACGCCTTCTATATTTACTCTCACATCCTTTTCGACTACATATCTCTCCGTTTGATTTAATTCCCTGAACGTGAACTTTACCGTAGCTTCTTTAACTTCTTTTTCAGGGTATTCAGGTACTTCAAAATTTAGACTTACGATCCTATACGGTTTATCTTCATCTAAAACGAAATAGTTTGGTGTTACGCTCTTTTCCCAGTTTTTAAAACCTGTTACTTCCACCACGACAGTATAGTCCCTGGACGAATTTTTATAAACTGTCCAGTTGAATCTGCCTCTCTCACTCATGTCCATTTCTTTTGTGTACTGATCATCCTCACCAACCAGCGGTTCCTGGGCATCTGCTGGTCCTGTCACGACAAGACTGCCGATAATCAAGAACAATAAGAGTAAGACCGGCAGTACTTTATTCGTGTTCATATCACTTTAAAATAAATGATTGATTAATAAACTTAACTACTTTCCTAGACCTATCCCAATGTATTCTATATCATCATCTAGTTCTTCGTGTTCCAATAATCTTCTCGCATCCAGGATTATCTTGTTATTCATGGGTTCGAAGTCCTTGCTGCTCAGTGTTTTCAATTCAGGCCAGTCGTTCTGGATTATGCATGCGTCCGCTCCTGTTAGTGCTTCTTCGATATCGTCAGCGAATTTCATATCAGCTACAAGTTCAGAAAAGTTACCAATTGCCTCAGGATCATATCCGACCACATCAGCTCCTTTATCCAATAGTTCGTTGACTATCGGTAGTGCTCTTGTCTCTCTTATATCGTCCGTACCTCCTTTGAATGCCAAACCTAAAACCGCAATATGTTTTCCTTCTAGATCCCCTATATTCTCTTCTAATAACTCTACCGTATGGATAGGTTGGGTTTCGTTCACATCCAACACGGCTTTCAATATCTTTGAGTCTACACCGTGTTTTTCTGCTTGGTCAAGGATAGCTTTAACATCCTTAGGGAAACAGCTCCCTCCAAAACCACATCCTGCATTGAGGAAATCTCTATTTATCCTGTGGTCAAGACCTACTCCATCCATAACATCATAAACATCCACTCCCATTTTTTCAGCTATACGAGACATCTCGTTGGCAAACGATATCTTGGTTGCTAATAGAGCATTTGAAGCGTATTTGATCATCTCAGCAGTTCTTATATTAGTTTCCAATTTAGGAGCTTCGAATCCTTCATAACATTCCTTTATCGTTTTTATACATCTTTCATCCCATCCTCCGATGACTATCCTGTCAGGCTTCAAGAAATCATCTAGAGCGACGCCCTCTCTTAGGAACTCAGGATTCATTCCCAGACCGAAATCCTCACCAACCTTCTTTCCAGATTGTTCTAAAATAGACAGAACTTTCTGATCGGTTGTACCTGGTACTACTGTACTTTTTACACAAACCACATGGTACGCATCTTTTTGATCAAGTGCTTCTCGTATATCTTTAGCAGCCTTTTCTATTCCGGATGTATCTATACTTCCGTCCTCTCTAGAAGGAGTTCCAACACAAATAAAAGTTATATCTGATTTCTTTATCGCTTCAACGGTATCGGTTGTCGCGGTCAATCTACCTTCTTCCACCACCTCTTTTAGAAGATCATCCAAACCTTTCTCGTATATCGGTGGTTTCCCCTGGTTTATCATCTTTACTTTTTCCTCTATGATATCCACACAGGTAACGTCATGACCCTTACTGGCGAATCCAACTCCGCTGACTAATCCTACATACCCTGTCCCTATTATGCTGATATTCATGGACCCCGATTGAAGAAGTGTTTCATAACTTTTTTCATGATAGTTTCGGTAAAATGACTGTTAATAACCTTCTCAGATCATTTAGGGAAACAGCTCCGAATAAAAAAAGAATGAGATAAACAATTATCAAAACGATGACAGAAACTATGACTATCCGTAAGAGGTAAAGAACCTTATCTCCATATCTTTCCTTCTCAATAATGAATAATATCCCTGCTACGATAAGGATAACAGCCATTATTATACTGATAAATCCACAGATACTCATGATATGTTGATTTTATTAAGAACTAATTAGGTTTTTCCTATAGATTACCACAATATTAAATATTATCAAATATTTCTCTAAACGAAGTGAGACGATGAAAGGAATTGACGAACTTGTTGAGAGGGCTATGAAGTATAAAGAGAAAGGTCTTAAAGAAAAAGAAATAGCCACAGAACTTAATGTTTCACCTGATACAGTTACCTGGCTTTTAACCCGTAATATGAAGGAAGAACAGCCTCCAGTAGACGTAAAGATCGGTTGGAGATCGATAGGTGTCTTCGGAGGAAGAATAGGTCTTCTAGCAGGACTGATGTCAGATGTTATTGTTGAAGAGATAAACATGATGGATATCGATTTTGATACAGTGGTAGGAATTGCTATCAATGGTATCCCTCCTGCTGTCCTCATATCTGAGCAGTTGGAAAGAGAACTAGCTATATACAGACCACCTTCGAATGACAGGAATAAAGGAGGAGGAACCATGTCCTCCAATTATGCTGGAATCGATGGTAAAAAGATCGTCATCGTCGATGACGTTATAAGCACCGGAGAGACCATGGAGGGTGCTATAAAGGATATGGAAGAAGAAGGTGCTGAAGTCGTACTTTGTATGGTCTCAGTCAATAAAGACGGTAGAGATGAAGTGCTCGGAGTCCCACTGCGCGGATTGATACGAGCAAGAATGATCGGATGATGGGATTTCTATGCATTGGGCTGATGTCGAAGCAGAGAACGTAGGTCAGAGTGCATTAGTTGCCACAGGTGTTGCGCCTTCAGGACCTATACATTTAGGGGGCTTGAGAGAGTTATTGACCGGTGAAGCGATAGCTAGAGCTTGTGAGGATGGCTCTTTAGTTTTGATAGTCGATTCCATGGATCCATTACGTAAAGTTTACCCATTTTTGGACGATTCTTATGAAAAACATATAGGTAAACCACTTAGTGAAGTCCCATGTCCGTGTGGTGAGCACTCAGACTATTCTGAGCATTATTTAGAAAGATTTTTGGAGACTTTGGAAGAGCTGGAAGTAGATCTAGATATCAAGTATGCTCATAAGATGTACGCTGAAGGGGAGTATGAGGAAGCTACCAGAGAGATTATTGAGAAAAGAAATGAAGTAGCTGAGATAATCGAGGAACATACAGGTAGAGAGTTAGAAGACGATTGGTATCCGTACAACCCTATATGTTCTGAATGTGGAACCATTGGTAATTCTGAAGTGATAGGTTTTGAAGATCCTTACGTATTGTATGAATGTGAATGCGGTCATGAAGGTAAAGCAGATATCAGGACAGATGATGGTAAACTGCCCTGGAGATGTGATTGGCCGGCTAGATGGTGGATACTCGGAGTAGATTGTGAACCCTTTGGTAAAGACCACGCAGCTTCTGGCGGTTCATGGGATACTGGAAAAGATCTTATAGAGGAAATATTGGAAGCAAACGCACCACATCCTGTAGTATATGAATGGATACAGTTGAAAGGTCAGGGACCTATGTCGTCTTCTTCTGGAGTATCTATCAATGCGGAAGAGATGATAGATATGGTCGGTCCGGAAGTGGTTAGATTCCTTATATTGAGACCAAAGCCTTCGAGTCATATAGATTTCGATCCTGGTTTGGGCATACTAGACCTTGTCGATGATTACGATGATCACGAGGACGGGTACTTCAACGGTGAAGATAAAGATAAGAAAAGAGTTTATGAGTTGTCTCAGTTAGAAGATGTGCCTAGGGAACAGCCTGAAAGGGTACCATACAGACATCTGGTCAACTTAGTACAGATATATGAGAATCCAGAGAAGATATGGGAAGTTGTCAGGAAAGTGGGTCAGATCGAGGATGATAGCGAAGAGAACTACGAACGTTTGGAACAGAGAATCAGCCATGTTAAGTACTGGCTTGAAGAGTTCGCTCCGGACATGGTCAAGTTCTCGATAAAAGAGGAACTTCCAGATGTTGAACTGAGTGAAGAAGAAGTAGAGTTCTTAGAAGCTTACGGTGAAGGAATCGATGAGAAAGAATGGAGTCCTGAAGACCTGCACCAGTTGGTACATGAAACTGCTGAAGAAGTCGAAATATCTAAAGGGAAAGCATTCCGTTCATTCTATAAGATACTCCTAGGTAAAAGTAAAGGTCCAAGATTGGGTAGATTCCTGAGTCAGTTAGAGAAAGAATTTGTGATCGAAAGAATAAAAAAGGCTTCTAATAAGTAGAACTGAAAAAAGATGAAAAAGATTTTTCGTTAAGTATAAGCGGGAAATTTATCCCGTCTGCAATTCTATTATAGCTTCAGCAGGTTCTCCGTCGACTTCTTCTAGAGCCTTCTTTGCCTCTTCTTCAGAGACATCTGCTCTATCTGCAACCATCTTGATATCTTCGTCGGGTATCAGCACTTTACCTTCCTTCGGTTCCTCTCTCGGTTCACCGACAACTTGGTACATCTTCTGACCTTTCATGTCCATCGCTATCACTTGTGGGTTGTCGAATACAAGGTTCTTATCTTTGGTCTCGATGGTCACTTTTTCAGCGTCCAATTCATTACTGTCAAGCCCCATCTTTTTCATCATGCGTTTCATCTGTCTTGGATTTCCTCCACCAGGCATCATGTTTATCTAACCAAATCTCGATACAGCATGAAGGCTATAAAATGATTACGGAAGA
>JBKHIX010000160.1:0-3134 GCA_046538435.1 Thermoplasmata archaeon
TTTTTCTTCGCTCATATTTTTTCCATTCTGGTACTGAGATATTTGATCCTCAATCACCTCATGGATTAATATTCCTTGTAATGCAAATTTGTTCTTAAGCTCTTTAAGTTCTCTAAGTATTTTCACATCTAATTCTTCAGGATTCTTTAGAGCAGGTCCAATGTACTGGTAATAATATGCGAGTTTACAAGAATTCCATAACCTATGTTTACTAAATGACCATGAATTATACTTATAAAACCAGTCTTCTAATTCAACCATTTTTCCTCCTTTATACCCAATATACTCATTCAAACCTTAAATTTTTTTCTACTAAATCTAAATTGAAACACCAAATAATAATCTTCCGCCAAAACTGCTTTTAATATACCACCACCCCTCCACCCTCCTAACATTCCACCAACCGCACATCATAATTATCATACACGGTTGATACCCAGACCGTCTAGAGTTATTTTTTCTCCCCTTACGTCAATTACAGCTCATATGTTTCGGAATTCCTCCGGAATTCCAAATATCGATGGAAAATCAAAGATAAGGACATTTGCTGGTTTACTCTTTTGAAAGTTATTTACCTTCTGAATCATAAATCTTCTCCCTCCGTTTCCTCAACTATGTGAGCATGTTCTTCCACAAGGCTTTCACTCATACCAGTTGCTTTGATAACTTCATCCCTGTCTAGATCTCTTTTTAGCAGCATTTTAACTCTCCGATAGTCCCCAAAATATCGATCTACTTGTTTAGGACTATGACTGGTTTCCCTTGCTACTTGACCAGTAGATTTATTTTCTAACTTTTTTTCTATTATTGTTCTCTTGTGTGTCATTCCTCGGCCCATATCATGTATATTCCCTCGGATAGGCAATATAGTATCATTTGCTTCTTGATATCTTTTTAGATATCTACAAGCAGTATTTGGAGCTACACTAAGAAACATCCCCACATCTGCTAATGTTAATACACCTCCCTGATCATATGCCTCATTGACTAATCTAGCTCCTCTTTCTTCCCATATCTTTATTTTCTTTTCTCCTTTAGATAATCTTGTCACTTCTTCTCTTGTTATCAGACTTAATACCACTGGAACTAACTCATGTTTTTCAATCTTATCGAATTGATGGCTGTTAGATTCTGCTTTTATCGCGGGCCAAACCACCTGCCCTATCGAAAGATTCTTTGGGTAGAATTTTTGGACGAGCGTTTTCACATCATCTACTATCAACTCCATCACCTTCTTACCTCCCAAGAACCCATATTCGGTGTTCAACAGATGCTCCAAAGCACTCTCAAAGTTTTTTCTCCTCATCCCAGTATAAGGAGTGTTATCTTTCTTCACTCTATCACCCTTTTTTTAAAATCGTCTGTATCGAAATTGCTCGATATATCATCGATGAGATCATCTACCAAAGGAGTGTTAGCATACTCATCGATGAGTTCAAGATACTCCCCAACTAATTTTTCAGATATGCCGACAGCATATCTGATTTCCTGGATCGTGAAACCTTTATTTCTCAGATAGGCAACTCTACTAAACGTCTCGATATATCGTTCTATACTTTTCAAGGAATGGTGTAACCTGTTCGCTATATCAGTAGGTTGATAACCTTTCAAATAGAACTCAATAGTCTTAGTTTTGTGTGATAAAGACCTGCCGATATCCTTCATGTATCCCCTGGTGGGAACAGTTATACCCTTTTCTTTATAGAATTCTATATCTCTCCTTATTGTCCTTTTACTACTGTTGAGCAGTAAAGAAAGATCCTCTACGGTAAGAAGGGCTCCTTGTTCTAATGCTTCCTCAGTAAAACGGAGAAGTCTTACTCTCCGGAGAGATGGAATACCTTCATCTCTTAGAACGTCAAGATCTGAATCAGCCTTGAAAGTTAATCTCACCGAAATCAGTTTGCATTCATCTAGACTTTTTCCAGCGGGTTCATGTTCTGCTACGGCTATGAATTCGATCTTATCTTTGGTAGAACTTTCACCCTCAAACAGAGTTGAACTGAAATGATCTTTAACTGATTTCAGTATAGCTTTTGATACCGCTAGAGGTAATTCAAACTCATCCTCCATCTCGGATATAAATCCCTGTTCTGATGTTTTTGTTTTCAGTCGATTGATATCGGACATATGTATTCCTCCATAACTACAATTTTTTCCTCTATAAAAGCAAACCGACATATGTCCGGACCGAAGATTTTCCAGTAGATATCAACTGCGGTGGACAGCAACCGCACGTCATAATGATATCCACTGCAGATCATAAAAAGATCAACCACAGATAATAACTAAATCCACCGTAGATCATAAAGAATAGGCTCCTCAAAAACATCTTAAATTTATTGATTAACAATTGATCGATAGTTAAAGCTTCGATTTGACATAATCTGTGAAGGTGACGACGCTAAGAGAAAGGATATTTCATCATCCACCATATCTCATAATTATCAAGAACGGGTGACACAACACTCATCCAGATATCTTTTTTCACACCTTCTATCCACCGCAACTCATATATCAACTACGGTTGATTTCCCCTATTTCATTATCAACTACGGTGGATAGTTCATATATCAAATGCGGTTGATGTCCACCGTAGATAATAACTAAATCCAACGTAGATCATAAAGAGAAAAATCCACAAAAACAGCTTAAATTTATGACTCTACGAGTCATCAATAGTTAGAAACTTCTTCTGACAAATCTATCAATTTTAATTGATCGATAGTTAAAGCTTCGATTTGACATAATCTGTGAAGGTGACGACGCTAAGAGAAATGATTTTCTTTGGCCTTATGAAACCCAATTTTATACCACCTACCGACCATTGTATTACGATCACCGTCAGGCATCCCCCCATCCGGAACGGTAGTGAGGATGTAAGGATGAAATCCTGTACATCCAGAAAACATTTTAAACGGTTCAACTCTCTCTCAAAACCATTACGATCGTCATCTGTTTTCCCCCAAAATATTACGAACGACGTATGTTAACTCATACTTGAACGCTGTCTGCTAACAAACGCTGATCGTATACGAACAGTGTCAGTTCCTCTCAGATCATTGGATATACAAAGAGAAAGTTTTATCTTAGATTTTTAGGAACCTTCCTCATACCTTTTCCGAAGCCATTCG
>JBKHIX010000055.1:0-11608 GCA_046538435.1 Thermoplasmata archaeon
CTTATCTTTAACAATATGTTCAAGGAAACCTCTTCTTTTTTGGAATATTTCAAAACATCTCTCATCTGAGTCTCAACTTTAAACAAAGGATTTAAAGAAGCTGTAGGGTCCTGAGGAACCATGCTTACGTTATTTCTCCTTAAATTTATTAATTCTTTTTTATTCATTTCAAGGATGTTTTTACCATTGAAAAAAACTTTTCCACTAGTTATCCTAGCGTTTCTCGGTAATATCCTATTTATAGTTTTCATAGTTGTTGTTTTCCCACAGCCTGATTCACCTATTATACCGATTTTTTCTCCTTTTTGAACTTCTAAATTCAGGTTTTTTATGACACTTGATCGACCCCGATAAGTTTCATATCCAACGTTCAGGTCTTCAATCTTCAGCACAGGATCAGCCATTACTATCCACCCTCCTCAAATGCGTCCTGGATACCATCACCTAATAGGTTAGCTCCAAATATAATAAATGAAATAGCTATAGCTGGGAATACTGTAACCCACCAGTAACTAGGTAACCATTCAGAACCTTTAGCTACCATTGTTCCTAAATCAGGTGTCGGTGGCTGTGCTCCTAAACCAACGAAGCTCAATGATGCTCCTATCAGGATAACCAAACCAACATCTAAAGTTGCTTTCGTAAGAATTGGCCCCATTGAGTTGGGGAAAAGTTCCCTAAACATTATATGGAGCTTACTTGCACCCATCAATTCTGAGGCCCGTATATAATCTTCATTTACTAACGATGATACATTATTATAGGTGATTCTTGTATACCAAGGCCACCATCCAAGTGAGATAGCAAACATTGCATTTTCTGCTGACGCTTCCATCATCGATGTTATGCTCAATGCTAATACAAGTGGGGGGACAGCGACAAATATATCAGAAGATCTCATTATTAATGTGTCTATCCATGTATTTTTATTATAGCCTGCAATAAGTCCCAAAATGGTTCCAGTTGGAACCACTAAAGTTAAAACTACAGCTGCCATTCTAAAAGAGTATCTAAATCCAAAGATTATTCTGGTTAAAATTCCTCTACCATATTGGTCAGTTCCCAATGGATACTTCAAAGTTTTAAAAGGCTCAATAAAAGCAGCATCATAATTATGGTAATATCCAACGTGTGATGGATGCGGGGTTATAAAATCAGCAAAAATAGCTAAAAATACACAAATCAAGACTATTGACAAACCGAGGATTGACAAACGATTTGCACGGAATTTATACCATCTTCTTTTGATGGCATCCATCCAGGGAGATACATCTTTCTTTAAGATCTCTTCGTCCACTTTTCTATCAATATCTCGTTTATCTCTCTGTTCATCATTTTGTTCTTTATCCATTTTATCCACCATCCTCACCATACCTGATTCTTGGATCTATATAGGCTACAATTACATCTACAATCAAATTTATTACGAAAAATAGAAATCCTATTATTACTACCGTGGCAACGATGGTATTCAAATCGTTCTGTAACATAGCATTAATTGCAAATTTTGAAAATCCAGGATATCTAAAAACCATCTCTACTAAAAATGCATTTCCAAGCATTATAGCAATCTGCATACCCATAACGGTAACTGCAGGTATTATTGAAGGTCGTAATAAATACTTATATCTTATAGTTCTTATAGGAAAACCATAAGCGTGAGCCATAGAGATATACTCCTTTTCTTTTATCCTATTCATTCCCGTTCTAAGTATCCTTGCTGCTTGAGCCATACCTAAAATAGCTAAGGCAAAAGCAGGTAAAATTAAATGTTGTAAGAAATTTACGAAAGTACCTACTTCTCCATGAAGTAATGAATCAATAGAGATAAATCCGGTAGGTCCAGAAGGTGCTACATAACCTTCACTCAATGCCCCAGAAATAGGAAATAATCCTAGCCAGTAAGCGAAAATTAGCTGGAGAAAAATTGCCCAAACGAAAGCAGGTATTGAACATCCGATATATGCAAAACTTCTTGCTACATGATCCTGCCATTTATTGATGTTTGAACCTGCGGAAATACCTATGAAAAATGCACCGCCGATCTGAATTAAACCAGCTAATGCTATAAGTTCTAAAGATTGTGGCAAATATTTTCGAATATCAATAGTAAGACTGTGTCTGCTGTAAAACGAATAACCAAAATTTCCGCTTAAAACATCTTTTAACCAGTAAAAATACTGCACATAAATTGGTTTATCTAATGCCAACCTACTTCTTAAGTCATCAATAACTGGTTGAGGTGTACGAGGATCCACCATCATAAGTACTGGGTCCCCAGGTAATATCCTTGCTAAATAAAATATGAAAATAGATAACCCAAACAGAGCGACTACGCCCCAGAAAACCCTTTTTCCAATATACTTTTTCATATCCATTGTGATCCACCTTGTTATTTAATAATTATCATTATAATATAAATACTAGAAATAAAGGTAAAAAGGGTTTTTTATCTCTCTCCAATCGGTGTCACTCCTATTTTTCTGCAATCGAAGTAATACTGAACATCGGGTATATTGTTTTCACTTTCCATAGCCGGCCAATCTACGTAAGGCTGATAAACGTGAGTAGATGGTAAATCACAGGTATAGATTGCTGGGTACATTTGTAATATCTCTTCCTGAAGATCTTTATACCTGGTAAACCTTTCTTGTTCATCAGTTTCATTCATTGCGTTCTCAATCCGTTTATCTAACGTATCGTTTAGTAGCCATGAATTTTGGAAGGTTGTTTGGGCATTACTTGATCCATACATTGCCTCGATGAGGGATCCTGCATCACCATACTGAGCACTGTTGAACATCGGGACCATGTCAGGTGAAGTGGCTTGTTTACGCATCATATCAACCAATTCTCCATAAGTGTATTTTACTGGGTTAAAGTTGAGTCCTATCTCTTCAGCATCTCCTGCTAATAATAATCCTAAGTTTTCTGTAGAAGAAACAGCGGCATTCCAAGCGAATTCTATTTCATATTCCTCTGGATTTTCTACGATATCTGGATAATACTCAGATTTTTTCAATTCTTCTTCCGCTTTATCTAAATCCTGGATCGGCATATCCAGTTTTGCTGCTCCAGCTAATGTAGATGAGATAATACCTGTAGCCGTAGTTCCTGCTGGTAATATATCATCAGTTGCAGTTTCATAATCGAGGGTATAGGCCAGTGCCTTCCTTACATGCACATCATCCAAAGGCTTTTTTCTACAATGCATCAGAATATAAGGCATAGCTGAGTGTTTATATGTTCCTAACACTCCTCCTTCATTGTCCACAATCAGTTCTTTTACTCTCTCAGGTATCCATTCTGAAGTGACTTCTAATTCATCACTTGCAAACATCGTTCGTTCTGTGCTCGGTTCTGCAAGAGCAAGCATCCTTACTTCATCTGCTGCTTCATCATGCATTGGTCCCCAGTAATCTTTGAATCTAGTCATTATCACATGGTCCTGTGTAATCTCTTTTAATTCATATGGTCCTGATCCAGCATCGTGATCTTTGAGCCAGTCTCTAGCAAAATCCCCATGTGGAGGATAGCTAAATTCGCCATCTTCTTTAGAGTGCTCTTGTATCGCTTCTTTGTCAAAGATGTAGAACCTACTCAGTTTATATTCAAAAGCACCAAAATCACTCGTAAGTTCAAACTGGACTGTATGATCATCTACAGCTTCTGAACTTGACATATCTACTGAGCCGTTGAACAGATAACCG
The DNA here is from genome assembly GCA_046538435.1 of Thermoplasmata archaeon. Lineage (GTDB taxonomy): Archaea > Thermoplasmatota > Thermoplasmata > Halarchaeoplasmatales > Halarchaeoplasmataceae > CAYSTL01. Next base: position 3,711 of record JBKHIX010000055.1, read on the forward strand.
AATCCAGAAGCCATTCTCACATATCTTTCCATAGAATACAGTACATCATCAGCTTGTAGATCGCGGCCGCTATGGAATTTCACATCATCTCTGAGATGAAAATGTCCAAGTTCTACCGCCATTCGAGATTTCCCAATCTTCAGCTATCCATGGTTCCATTCCATCGGAACCAGGGAATAAAAGTGGATCATACAAGTTTAATTGGGATACCATGGAGGAATAATCCGTACCCGTGCATGGGTCTGTTTCTGTTGGAAAAGCAAAACCCATCCTAAGGAGAGTTCCTTCGGAGGATTCACCGTTATCAACACATCCACTGAAAGAAAATACTGATATCAACATTACACAAACCAACAATATAGGTATTGCTTTTTTTATTGCCATATATCTCAATTAGTAAATCTTTTTCTCACTATTTAAAGTTTACTCAAATAAATTTATAAAATAATAATATTTAATTGTAATCTGCTTATATAAGTTGATTTTTTTACATATATAAAAGATTTTGACCAAAAATAACAAATATTAATTAAATTATTAGTCTAAAATGAGGAAATTAATATGCCGAGAGAAATCCCGATACGCGTAGGGGTAGATGTTGGTGGTACTTTCACAGACACAGTTTTTCTAAACGAAAAAACTGGTGAACTTTCTATATCTAAATCTTCTTCTACTCCAGAAAATTATTCTAAAGGTGTGCTGAATTCAATAAAAAAGATAACAGATGATCTGTCAAATATACAATTTTTCAGTCATGGGACAACAGTTGGTGTAAATGCCCTAATCGAAGATAATCTGTGTGATATGGGCTTGATCACAACTGAGGGCTTTAGAGATGTTCTTGAAATAGGTAGAGGTAATCGGAGTAATATGTATGATCCTTGTTACAAAAAACCTGAACCAATGATACCAAGAAGGGCACGTTTAGAGGTTCCTGAAAGAATATCTGGCAGCGGAGAAATAATCAAACCTTTAGATGAAAAAGAAGTGAGAGAATCAATAAAAAAATTGAACGATATGGATGTGGATGGAGTTGTAGTCGCTTTAATAAATTCTTATGCAAATCCTGAACACGAAGAACGGATTGGAGAGATAATCAATGAAGAATATCCTGATCTTTTCGTATCTTTATCCTCTGACATCTCTAGAGAATATAGGGAATATGAAAGAACATCCACTGCCGTGATTAATTTAGGTATAATACCAGTTGTAGATGAATATCTTACTACCCTTGAAAAAGAATTAAAGAAAATGAATCTAAAAGAACAATTATACATCATGCAATCAAACGGAGGAATTATGAGTGCTGATGTCGCTAAACAAGTCCCAGTTAAAACTATTAAATCTAGTTTAGCTGGTGGTGTAGCTGGGCTGCTTGCTCTTTCAAAAGAGTTAGAAAAAGAAAACATTATTGGAGTCGATATGGGCGGTACTAGCTGTGATATTGAGTTGATTTATGATGGAGAATCGCACACACGGCCCTCTTACAAGGTTGAAACTCCAACATCTGGTGATGATGGATATCCAATAATGACTCCCACTCTAGATGTACATTCGATAGGTGCCGGTGGTGGGTCTATTGCATGGGTAGATGAAGGTGGAGGTCTTCATGTTGGACCGAAATCAGCAGGAGCTGAACCTGGTCCTATTTGCTACGGTTTAGGTGGAACTGATCCTACTATCACAGACGCAGACGTTATTTTAGGAAGATTAAATCCTGAATTTTTATTAGGAGGAGATCTTTCAATCGAAAAGGACCTTGCAAAAAAGGCTTATAAGGATTTAGGAGAGAAGCTTGGTTTAAGTCCAATAGAAGCAGCTTCTGGAGTTATAGAAATAGCAAATAAAAACATGGCCCGTTCGATAAGAACAAACGTATTGAGAAAGGGATTAGATCCAAGGGAATTTTCAATTGCAGCTTTTGGTGGAGCAGGACCAACTCATGTGATCGAAATTGCAAGTCAATTCGAAATTCCTGAAGTCTATATCGTTAATTCTCCAGGTAATTTTTCTGCATGGGGTATGCTGACTACAGATATAAAGCATGACTATGTACAAACCTACGTTAAACCAGTTTCAAAAGTTGATATTAAAGAACTCGAAGAACTATTTTCTATCCTTAGAGATAAAGGTGAAAAGAGATTAGAAGAAGAAGAAATTCCTGAAAAAAATAGAATATTTAAATTATCAGTAGATATGAGATATATTGGTCAAGAACATACTTTAAACATAGAATTACCTTCTAACAAATTGAGTCAAGAAACGCTTGAAAAAACTACAGAAAAATTTGATGAAGAACACGAAAGGCAATACAAACATTCAGCACCTGAAGAACCAAAAGAAATAGTTTCAATTAGAGTAACTACTTTGGGCTTAGTTGAATCACCCGAATTACCAGAAACCGAATTAGGAGATAAAAATCCCCCTAAAGAGGCTATAAAAAGCTCTAGAGATGTCTATTTTGATGACGTAGGTTTCGTTGAAACAAAGGTTTTTGAGCGCAGCAATCTACAGAGTGGTAACGAAATAGAAGGACCAGCGATTATAGAGGAAACAACTTCAACTACTGTAATTCCTCCAAAATATAAAGCTGATATAACTAGACATGGACATATTCATATCCCAATGAGAGGTGATAATGATGAGTAAAAAAGTAGACCCAGTTACGGTCGAAGTTATTAGAAATGCACTAGGGAATGTTTGCGACACAATGAAGGTGACTGTAGAAAGTACTGCCTACAGCACAGTAATATCTGAAACTGTTGATTATAGTAATGCAATAATAGGTCGAGATGGAGAATTAATAGCAGAAACTGCCGGTCTTCCTGTTTTCTTAGCAACACTTTCAGAAGCTGTCAGAGAAACAGATAGAGTCATAGGATTCGACAATTTAGAAGAAGGAGATATTATATTCTGTAATGACCCATATTCAGGGGGTTTCTCCCATAATCCTGATATCACTGTAATGAAACCTGTATATATAGATGGTAAACTCGAAACCTTCAGTTGTTTCAGAGGACACACATTGGATATGGGATCTAGAACTCCCGGTGGATGGCTCAATAATACAGAAAATTGTTATCAAGACGGGGTCTGCTTCCCCCCAGTAAAACTATACAGAGGTGGAGAAAAAAACCAAGATATTTTCAGGCTGATTCATAGATCAACTCGATACCCGGACGCTGTTTTAGGTGATATAAGGGCAATGGTATCAGCTGTACGTGTAGGCGATGACAGAGTCAGTAAACTTTATGATCACTACGGTGTAGAGATGATGAGAAATGCTATTAATCAAATGAGAAATAATGCAGAAGAGGTTGCAAGAGAAGCCGTCCGTGATTTACCTGATGGTGAATATGAAGGTGAATATTTCGCAGATGGTGACGGAGACGACGACAATCAAATCACAGATAAAATAAGAGTTAAAATGAAGATGATAATTAAAAACGATGAAATACACGTTGATTTTGAAGGTTCTAGCCCTCAAACTAATGGTCCAATGAACTGCCCTGCAGTTACAACAAAATCTTTGGCTAGATTGGGATTTAAGGCTTTAACTACTCCCGATAAACCAAATAATGCCGGGCATTTCAGACCTTTGAGCGTTTCGATACCTGAGAGAACAGTACTAAATCCTGAACCTCCTGCTTCAACAGCATTAAATTGGATACATGTAGGTGGTATTCCCGACTTGATGCAAAAAGTTCTAGAGGATGTAATCCCCAAAAAGGTCACAGGAAGTCATTTTGGAACACCATGTGCTAGTTTTGTTTATGGAAAAGATCCAAGAGATAACTCAAATTATATGTTCATTGAAGGTGATGCAGGTGGATGGGGCGCTACACCTGAACGTGATGGTGAAAGCGCACTTTTCTGCAAAGAATTAGGTGATACAAATAACACCCCCATCGAGGTTGTTGAAACAAAATATCCTATAGAAGTCAGTGAATACTCACTAATTAAAGATTCAGGGGGTCCTGGTAAATATCGAGGGGGTTTAGGCGTAAAAAGAGATTTTACACCTATGAATCATGATGCAAGGGTCACTGCCACTTTTGATAGACAGAAATACTCTCCACCTTGGGGTGTTTGTGGTGGCAAAGCTGGAGCTACAAACCATATTTTATTCTTCAAGGAAGATGGTAACAAAAAGAGATACGGAAAAATTACCGATGTACCATTGAAAGAAACTGAGCTAGTCAGTTTCAGAGGTGGTGGTGGAGGAGGATACGGTAATCCATTCGAAAGGAAACCAGAAAACGTTTTACAAGATGTTATCGATGATTATATTTCTATAGAACATGCAAAGCAGGAATACGGTGTGGTCATAACTGATGATCTAGAAATCGATTGGGGAAAAACAGAGGATATCAGGAATAAAGGAGAATAGATGATGACGAACAAACCATCCTGGTTAGAAGGAAAACCCGATTTAATAATAGAAATAAGCGGGGGAGAAAAACTCCCTGCTTATTTATTAACCGATAAAGCGCCTTCGACATGTGAAAGAATTTTGGAAAAATTACCTATAAAAAATAAGTTATTTCACACTAGATGGTCTGGTAGAGAAGTTTATACCCCAATCAAAATAGACCCAACAATCCCTTTAGAAAACGAAACTATGCATACAAACAAGGGAGATATAACTTATTGGCAGGAATGGGATAAACCTAAAGAGGATAGATCAGAAGCTATATCATTGTACTATGGTCCAGAGATCCCTCGAGGTCCTCAGGGTTTATTAAAAGTCAATGTTTTTGCTAGAGTCCCTCAAACACATTGGGATATTTTAGAAGAAATTGGAACTAGAATCTGGAAAAATAATGTCGAAGAAATTAATATTTTAAAAAGATAATAGGAGCTGATAAAATGGAAAATGATCCAGTTACTTTAAGAATAATTAAGAATGCTTTAGATTATATCTCGGAAGAAATGTTTTGGACAGCTATAAGGACTGCAAAGAGTAGTATTTTGTATGAATCATATGATTTTGCACCTGGATTGACTGATAATAAAGGAAACCTGATATCCCTAAGCATGGGCGTACCTAGTTTTATTACAGTTATGCCCTACATATCAAAAGCTGTATTAGAGGATATCGAGGAACAAGGTCTAGACTTAAATCCAGGAGATATATTCATCTGCAACGATCCATACAAAATTGGAACCCATCTAAATGACATAGCCCTTTCTATGCCGATATTTTACGATGATGAAATAATCACTATAGCAAATATAAGGGCTCATGTGATGGATATAGGTGGGATGAATCCAGGCAGCTGGGGTCCAGACGCTAGAGAGATATTTCATGAAGGCTTCAGGATTCCAACATCTCACTTTTATAAAGAAGGTGAACTAAATAAAGAGATGGCTAATATAATTAAAAATAACAGTAGAACCCCTGAATATGTTTATGGTGATTTAGAAGCATTAGCCGCCTCAGTCAGATACGCTTATAAAAGAGTCCAAGATCTTTGTGAAAAATATAGCCCCCAAACAATAAGAGAAGCTATGAATGAAAGGATAGATGATGGGAAAAAAATTGCCCATGAGAGACTTAGAAATTTACCTAAAGGAAAATATCATTCAGAAGTAAATTTGATGAAATATAAACATATGGAAAAGGATATCACTTTGACTGCAGATGTAGAGATTACTGAGGATAAATTTATAGCTGATCTTACTGATAATCCAGATCAAGTCGAAGCACCTATTAACAGCTCATTCTCAGGCACATACGCTGCAGTTGCAACTGCATTCGTTGCGGCTACTGATCCTCATGTTGACGTTAATCAAGGTTATTTAGACCCTATAGAAATTAAAGCAAAAGATGGTTCAATCTTGAATGCAAATCCTCCTGCACCAGTTAGCTGCTATTGGGAAACCATGACTTATGTATTCGACATAATCTGGAAAGCTTTAGCAGAAGAACTTCCCGATAAATTCACTGCAGGTCATTTTCTATCCGTTTGTTCAGAAAACATTGGAATGAATGATCCTAGAGATGGTAAATATAAGATCCTTGGTGAACCTAACCCTGGAGGTTGGGGTGCAGGAATAGATAAAGACGGTGAATCATGTCTAGTTGCAGCTGCTGATGGCGAAACATATGCTCATCCTGTTGAAATTCTAGAAAGAGAGTATCCTTTGAGAGTCGAATCTATGAAATTAAACCAGGAGGACGGTGTGGGCCATGGTAAATTTAGAGGGGGTTTCGGCTTAATCAAAGATTATAGAATATTAGCTGATGGGGGTAGTTTTACTTGCTCTGTTAACCGAGTGAAATATCCACCATGGGGCATTGATGATGGCGAAGAAGGAACCTGTAACAGCATGTCAATATTCAGAGATGAGAAGAAAATATGGGAAGGCGGGAGAAAGCTTAATTTCCCTCTCAAGAAAAACGACCTGGTAAGAATCAAATCGGGAGGCGGTGGAGGATGGGGAAACCCATTGAATCGTGATCCCAAAAGAGTATTGGAAGATTATAAAAATAGGTTGGTATCAGTAGAAAAAGCGAAACAGAAATACGGAGTGGTTTTTGATGACGATAATAAAGAAATAGACTATGACGAAACCAAGAAATTGAGAAAAGAAATGAAGGTTGAAGGTTAATAAAAGGAGGATATAATATGCAAAATAAAAAGGAACTGGAAAAATTTTGTGATATCGTCGCCGATGAGTACGATGGTGCTTTAATCACACCTGGTTCTAATCTTTATTATCTTACTGGATTGGATCCAAAAAGTGTGATGGAAAGACTATTTGTTTATATTGTTTATCCAGACAGGAAAAAGGTACTGATCTCACCTAAATTATATGAAGATGAGGTGGAAGATGGACCATTCGATGAAGCCATATTTTGGGGCGATAATGACGACCCATTTAAGATATTTAAAGAATATCTTGAAGATATCACTATTAAGAAAAATAGATTGCTGATAGAGGATAATATGGATGCTTCAATATTGATGAAAATTCAAAATTTTATAAAAGATTTTGAACTCATACCAATCAGCTCCAAAACCACTGAGATGAGGGTAACTAAAAGCGAAGGAGAGATAAAGTACCTTAAAAAGGCAGCCCAGATAGTTGACATGGTTTTTGATGAACTGGTTGAATTAGAATTTGAAGGTAAGTCTGAAAAAGAATTGGTTTCGATAATTGACAATCTGATTATGAAAAATGGAGCAGATGATACAGCATTCGATACAATAGTAGCTTCTGGTAAAAATTCAGCGAACCCTCACCATTCACCAACTGATAAAATAATCCATAAAGGCGATATGGTGATCATGGATTATGGTGCAAAATACAAAGGTTACTGCTCTGATATCACAAGAACTGTAGCTGTAAATAAATGTCCAGAACAAGCAGTGGAAATCTATGAGATTGTCAAAAAAGCCAATGAAAAGGCATTTCAATCAGTAAAAGAAAATACAAAAATTAAAAATGTAGATCTCAGTGCTAGGAAAGTGATTGAAGATGCAGAGTATGGAGAATATTTCCCACATCGAGTTGGGCATGGAATAGGATTGGAAGCACATGAGGAACCCTACATGACAAGTACAAATGAGAAAAAGCTTATTAAGGGGATGACTTTTACTATCGAACCAGGGATATATATATCTGACAAATTTGGTGTCAGGATTGAAGATGACATAGTAGTTCAAAAGGAAGGTTTGAAGTTAACAAAATCAAAAAGAAATTTAATATATGTTTAAATATATGATGAGATAACCGACAGAATAAGGTATATTAAGGTATATGTAATTTTAAAAAAGTGGGAAATATGGAAGCAATGGTCGATGAAGAAGAGGAATTTGAGTTCCTGAAAAAGATAGTAGGGGATAATCTAGATGAAAAAGACATCAAAATATACCAAAAAATGAAAAACG
>JBKHIX010000161.1:0-3132 GCA_046538435.1 Thermoplasmata archaeon
AAAGAAGAAGCCGAAATGACCGCATAAGATATCTTTAAGAATCAATTTTTAGGGGAACGGAGGTCGCGGGGAACAGGTTCCCCTCACTCGCCACCTTCTTTGAAGTGGCGGAAGGAGTAACAACTGTTACTCCAAATCACAAAATAAATTTTGTTCGTGTAAAGGAACGAGTTCCTTTTACTCGCAGAAACAAGTTCTGCTCATGGGCGGGAAGGTCGGGATAAATAGTATTATAATTCTAAAGCATCTCCACATAACACACCCTCTTCCCACCGATCCTATCCTCATCGCCTATACAGGCTCGGTCTAAATCGGCACGGGAATCACGCAGATACTTAATTTAGCTTCCTTCCAACACTTCCTCCCGTTGCCACAAGTTATCCAGGTTCTCAAAACTCAGTAGATGGTGCGTTCTAGATCCATATGAGATATCAATACACAAATCCCACAAAGGGAATGAAATATTGGAAGCTTACAAAGATACACTCGATCCCACACTTTCAATACCAACTCAAATCAGGAGAATATTACGTTCTTCTCCAATATCTTTGTGTTATCTTTTTCTTCGATATCCTTTATCATCTTTTTGACTTCTTTTTTAGTACAAATTTCTGATCTCCAAAAAGCTTTCAATATCATGTGAAGATCGAGAGTTCGAACACCTTTTTCCTCAGCAAAATCGAGTGCAGACCTATCTATCGAGCAAAAGACACCATCACGATTTTCACAAACAACTATCGCCTCTATTTCTCCTTTGCCGAGGTTCCTTCTTTCCTCAGTTAGTATTCTTTCGAATTCTTTCTCTTCCTTTTCATCCAAGGAAACAATATCAAATTCTTCAAATATTTTCAGAGGAAATGTATATCCATAATCCAAAGATACTGTGAGCTCTTGGTAAATCTCAGGAGTGATCTTCAAAATATGCTTAGAAAAAAGCTCATTCAATTCATCTAATTTATTTATTTTAGCGAAAGCGGATGAGATATCGGAGTCAAGAACTACTAGCTCATCCAAGGATAAATTCAACCCCTTCTTCTAACTCATCTTCTGAAGGAGGTTCAACTTCTAATTTTATACCTCTTGATTTCAGGATAGTTTTCATCCCTTCTAATGATACACCAGCGATCTCAGCAGCCCTGCTTAAAGATACTTTTTTTGATTTATACAGTTCTATCGCTACCTCTGTCCTGAGTTCTGGTTTGACCTCTAATAATGTTCTGAAAGCCTCATCCTGAAGGTTTTCCTTATCTTTGTAATACCCTGACCGGATTAGACTATCCATACCTTCTTTGATAACTTCGCTTTCAGTCATATTAACCATCTCTATCTTTTTATAGGTGAATCCTTCTTAAATACCTTTTGTTCTTGTATCCTCGCAGGATGAGCACGACCTTTCATTTCCTCCGTAAAATCAATATTTCTATCTTCACCTACTTAATGTTACTGGGCATCCTAGGGTGCTGGGTCGAAGTTTATTAGTCAAAACCCCAAACCAACTGAAGTCTTTCTTTTACTTGCGTGTAAAACTGTAAGACCAACGACCTCCCCTTATTCATACCTAATTATGATATCGTCCTCGGTCAACTCAGAATCATCCGGATAAGGTTTTTCTTCAGACATCATCGTACTTTTCACTCCAAATCGATCCTTTCGATCTCCTTCAATCCATCAAAATCGTCGTCATCGGATACAATAGTGTAGATACCGTTTCGAACTGCAACGGAAAGATGGATAGCGTCTCTAGGGTTCAACTCGTCATACTTCCTAAGATAATTTATCATCCTCACCGTATCTTCGGATTTTACGTCTAAGATCTTCAGATGAGGAAATTCTAATATCCTTTCACCTTCCTTCAAAGCTTCTTCTCTACTCGCTTCTCGAGAAAGGATCCAAGTGACTTCGTCGAGAGTCAAAGCAGAGGTGCACACCTCGATCTCCCCTTCGACCATCTTCTTCAACCAATCAGACGACTCCTGAGATCTGTCCCCCTCATACAGCGCGGGCAAAATGAAGACATTGCTATCAAAATAATACAATTCAATCACCGAATTGTGAGTAATACTCTTTATCCCAGTCGATCTTTTCAGGCTCTTCCTTCTTCTCTATCTCCGACAAAAATTCATCCAATATCTCATCACCTTCTTTCGCCTCAATTATTATCTTCTCGTCTTCTACCCGAAAAGATACAGTACCCCCAGAATTCAAATTGAACATCTCTCTTATCGGTTTTGGGATCACGACCTGACCCCTTTCACCTATTTTTGATTTCAATCGGATCATTCATACCATACTATATGATAGATTCATACTATCTAATAAAACTTATCGTTGATATAACCACTCACTCGTTCAAAGAACTCATGATTTACTGGAGATTTTTGGGGAGGAGGAAGGACGGGTTGGAATAATAGAATCACCAAAAATTGCAGTAGAAACTTGAACGGCATCAGGTGTTTTTATACCATATTTTGCTCTAAGTTCAGCAGGTTTTTCAGATACTTCCTCAACAACAGGTATAATCAAAAAATTCTCTGAGTTGAGTAAGATATCTCTATAAGTATTTGCTAATTCTTCATCCCCATATCTATAAGGGTGTACAAGCACTTCTAACAACGTTATGGGTGAAGAAATTGCATCGATATTTCTGTTGGATATTTTCTTAAAAAGAGGATTGAGTTTTTCCGTATGTAGTCCATTTTCTATATATATATATCAAAGGAGCTGTATCTAAACCAAGAATCTCTCCTTCTAATTTATCTATCCATTCCATGATTCTCGCTCTTTTTTAACATACTCGTCTATATTCACCTTAATACAGGCAGGAGTCCTCTTCCTTCAGGTAGAGGTAGTTGACAGACTTCCAGACATCTTTTCCAAGACCTTTTAATTCTTCTATATCATGTTTTTCTTTAGATTTATTTTTTAACAATAAAACTAACTCCTCCAACAACTTATATTGATCCTCTTGAGTAAGTTTTTGTATCTCAGCCAACAACTCCGTACGCTTAGTACCTACTTTCGCCATTTGACCACACCTTATCATTATATGTATTACCACACATTTAAGATTACCCACCATTATAGTTATTGACATAACTTTTTTAACTTTATAGGTAAAATTTTTTTAATCCA
>JBKHIX010000162.1:0-3127 GCA_046538435.1 Thermoplasmata archaeon
AATGGAAACACGAAATATCTGAATAGAAGCCTAACCGAGGACGATAATGCAGTAATGCACCTAACACCTGGTGAATCCTGCACAGTTAATTTCGATGTACCTTATCAAATACCAGGATTTGAAGAAAGAGACTTTGTAGTGATGACGAAGGGATTCTACACTAAATATGAGTAAAACCATTTTTACTAAAACCTCTTTTTTCTTTAATTTTATTTATCTAAGATCACTATTAGCAAGGAAAATAACCTTATCTAGCTCCAATACCCGATAATCAATCTAATAAGGTGCCCCTCCCCCAAGAATAGACTTTTAATTTGGAAGGTAAAGCTATAATAGGGAAGGGCGTGAGAGTAAAAGATCTAGTTACAAACGATGTAGAAGGGGATACAGAGTATTTCCTTGAGGTTAAAGGTAAACAGACGAAGCAGAAGAAAGGACAAGGAAAAAAGAAAGAGAGGGAGGCTTATATCCCTCCTGAAGTTGCTTCTGATATCAACATGGTCATTAGGATGAACAAGCTATCAAACCTTACCTATCAAAACCGAGCAGGTCCAACTTGGTTAGAAATATGAAAGATGTTTCGAGGGAATGATATCCTGTGTATTTTATACAGTCAATTATATAGCTTTTTAAAAATCGCAAAATAAATAACCCATTTGTACTACTATAAAAATAGAAGAAAATAAGCCCTTATGAGTTAGAGGATATCTTCCTTCCCTCACTAAAAAATGGCTACGGTAGCATTTTTTTATAGTCAATCTAGGGAGGAAACTCCGGTTCGACTCCAGATAGGGGCTCTTTTTTCTTGTTATTGTCAATTATGTTTTGATTTACTTAAATATTATTATCTCTAGAATCCGTAGATCTGTAAAGAAAGATAAAAAGAAAAAGTTTGGTAGATTATTTTCTCTTTCTATGCTTGTATATGACTGTCAGAGATATGCTGAAAGAAAGTATCATCAACGTGAATCCGGGAATACCGCTTCCACCATTATCATCTTCCTTCTCCACTGTCACTGTTACAGTATCCATGTCAGTGTTCCCAGCTTCATCTGTTACAGTCAGCGTTACATCATATGTACCAGCTTCATCGTAGGTATATGTTACCTCTTCACCGTTCTTAGTTTCTCCATCACCGAAATCCCATTCGTAGTTAGTGATTTCTATATTATCAGATGAATCAGATGCATCGAAGGTGACTTCTTCATCCACTTTGACTTTTTTATCTTCACCTGCATCTGCTGTTGGGTCTACATTATCCACTACTGTAACTGTAACCGAATCTGTACCAGTATTTCCTGCAATATCTGTAACTGTTAATTCAGCGGTATATTCACTGATTTCATCAATAGATAGTTCTACTACCTTTTTATTATAGGTTTCACCGTTTATCATCCACCTATAAGATTCTATCCCTATATTATCTGTGGATCCTGTTCCATCAAGAGTAAATTGCTCAGAGATCCCAACTTCGATATCTTCACCTGCATCTGCGGTAGGTTGTGTTGTATCTACAGTAATGTTAACACTTTTTTCAGTACTCTTTCCTGTATTATCGACTGCTTTAACATAAACAGTATGTTCTCCATCAGAGATTTCTTCAAAAGTATATTCTGAATCGATTCCAACATCATTCCAATTATCCTCGTCCAGCTGGATTTCATGATGATCTATACCGCTTTCGTCACTACTGGTCCATTCTACTGTTACAGAAGATATATTGAATATTTCGTCTTCTTTTGGTGCTAGAATATCCAATTCAGGTGATGTGTGAATAGTGATCTCTAAATCATCGATATCGTAGTTTCCCGATTCTGCTACTGCTTTCACCTTAAAAACATGTTTTCCTTCTTTCAAATCATCAAAATTATATGATGTAACTTTTCCTACATCTGTCCATGATACGTTATCTAGTTTAACTTCATAATGATCAATGTCTGAGCCAACTGTGCTGCTTTCCCATTCAACGGTTACACCATCATTGTAGATTTCTTTCTGTTTTGGTGATGTTATATTTAATACTGGTGAAGAAGGGCCCAAGGCATACAACTTACCGTTTTCATTTCCAACATAAATAGTTCCATCGCTTCCTATAGCTGGGCTTGTAAGATTATCATTTTTTGAAATCATCCATTTAATGGATCCGTCTGAATTTATACCATAAAATCTACCTATCGTTTTATTGACTGTTCTCACGTAAATTGTCCCGTCAGCACCGATAGCTGGTACAAACCACTCACCCTGTCGAATAGTTTCTCCTTCTAGATTTATACTCCATCTTAATGTTCCATTTTTATATATCGATTTAAAACCACCATTACCATAATACAGATTTTCCCTAGGACCCAATACTAATTGGCTTAAGATAGATGTTTTTTGTTCTTTTTTATGTTTTATATCTCCATCAGGTTTAACTGATACAAAATACTGAGATCTACTAGTACCTCCAATCACATAGATTGAATTATCTGGAGATATGACTGGTGAAAGTACAAAAAATGAAGGTGAGTAATCTCCACCTGGAATCGGTAATCCCTTTTCCCATTTCTTGGTACCGTTCGGATAATAAGCATTCAAATAACCATTTGCAGTTACAAAATATATTATCCCGTTGGAATCCATTGCAGGAGAATGTTGCATGAAGCCCATAATTTCATCCTGATACACTTTCCACTTTATTGTACCATTTGGATTTACTGCAGAGAGCCCACCTGACTCTTCAATAAAAATTGTATTGTTCGAGTTAATAACTGGTGAGTAACCAAAATTAGATTCAACCCCATGTAGAGACTCTGGGGTTATGTTCCATATCTGTTCCCCCTCTTCACTGTAAGCATACAATTTTTCTTTATCAACTGATAAATGAAAATAAAGAGTGCCATTCTTATTTATTGTCGGTGGGTAATATAGATTATGTTCAATATTCTCTTTCCATTTAAGTGAGCCATCTGGATTTATCGCATAAAGACTTTCATTATTAGAACCTACATAAATAGTTCCGTCGGGTCCTATTGTCGGCGAAGATGTAATTTTACCTTCCAAAGTAAAATTCCATTTCTCCGTACCATTCACAAAACTCGTGTTATATGGGCTCAGACCAGTTCCCTGATTGTTACCTCTCCATCTA
>JBKHIX010000056.1:0-11568 GCA_046538435.1 Thermoplasmata archaeon
GTAATGACTCAGATCTCCATCTGGGCTGTTCGCTCTGTTGAAAACTATCGCCCATACCTCTTCACCATCAAAATAGCACTTTTCAGCGTAAGACGGTATCATGTTAGGTTTTCTTTCCCAGCTATTATTATAGATAGTTTTTATCGCTTTAAAAAGGATTTCAGGATCTTCTCCCAGCTCTTCCACCTGCTGTTTCATATCTTCCATGAGCTCGTTTCTGAGTTCTTCAGAAAGATCACTTCCGGAGTATTCGTTAGAAACATTCTTGTGAGCGTCACGCCAGGGAAGAGAGTCAGGATCTTCAGCATAATCTTTTTCAGAGACTACAACTTCTGTATTAGTTTCAGCTTCTGTGTTATTTTCAGATAGACATCCAGATAAGAATATGGAAGATAATAATAAAATGACTATTCCCAATACTCTCAACATCTCCTTCATCGATTTAATATATCTGTAATAAAATATTTGAAGCTTGGGTTTGTGATCTACTTTTAGTTTTTATAATCTAAAACTTACTTTTGATGAGTATATGCTACTTACATATCAATTTTTTATGAAAAGATAACAAGTAACATTGCGCTCTATATTTAATCGGTATGCTACTAAACATGTCTAAATTTATACTTTTTGCAAGTAATTGCCATAGTGTACTAGTTTTTGGGACAATATGTGCTTTGCTTACATTTGGGGTTGGCTTTTTGTAGTATAAGATGAGACGTTATGGAAAGAAGTTGGGATTTTGATAAGTGAAAGTTTGGTTTGATCAATTCTCTAAGGCTGAGAGTATGCTTGCGTGAGTTGTTCCGACCTTTTGTTGTTTAGATGAGTAGTATAGTTATCTAATCTAAAACAGACTAATCTGTTTTATACAAGAGTAATCAGTATCATACTCATTACCGTTGTGTTGGAAAGTATGTAATGTTTTTGTTAGGTCTTGATTTATAGAAATAAACCATACCCTCTTGTAAATAACCCAGTTTCTTGTTGTGTATATAGGAAAAAAACATATATCATCATGTTCATATTTATTCAGGAGGAGCGTAAATAAATGGGTAAGAAGATCTTCATAGTTTCACTTGTTCTTTTATTGATTATAAGTATGGTTATCGTACCTATCAAGTTGGAAAGCTCAGAGAGGGATAAGGGATCTGAAGAAATAGTAAAAAAATCTTCTATCTCAACAGGTACATACGATGATTATGAAGAAATATCTCCCTTTGAAATCCATAATAATAGTCAATTCCATGAGAAAGCTTTTCAGGAGAACTGGGTGGGAAGTGGTACTAAAAATGATCCATATATTATAGAGGGTTATGAAGTAGGTGGTTATTCAAGTTTTGCTGGTATCTTCATAGAAAACACAACAGTTTATTTTGAGATACGAGAGTGCGATTTCCGCAGCGTAAATCCCAATCCATTTCCAGGAAATACTGGTCTTGCATTAGATGATGTGAAAAATGCATTCATCCACAACAACATATTCAAAAATAACCCTATCGGGATCTCGTTATTTGGTGATAACGAAATCACGATCAAGAATAACAAATTCTCTTCCTATGATCACGATGTGCGATTTTATCAAGCTACGAATGTTACTCTGATCAACAATAGTATGGATAAAGGGTTGGAGTTTTTCGGATCAAAGAAAAAATATTGGAATACGCATGAAATAGATACTAGTAATAGAATAGGTGATGATCCAATAATATATTGGAAGGACCGAAAGGGAGAAGTGGTTCCTGAAGAAGCTGGCCAGGTTATCCTCGCAAATACGACTGGAGTGACTGTCGAAGATCTAAATATTAGTGAGGTCACAGACGGTATACTGGTTGGCTTTTCGGAAAATTGTGTTTTCAGAAACAACACAGTTTCGCCCGGTGATACCAGTCTAGTTTTATTAAATTCTAGTTCTAACCTCGTAACTAAAAATTCATTCTTGGATGGACACTCGACCGGTATATCCATGTTCGGTTCAGATGATAATGAAATCATAGAGAATGATAATCTGAGGATCGTTAATAGGGGTTTGATCTTATATTCCTGTGATGGGAATAGGTTCGAAGATAATAGATTGACATCGGATTACTGTGATTTTGTGATGGAAGGATCTGAAGAGAATGTATTTTTTAACAACAGTTTTGGTAGGGAGAAACCACCTTATTATATTAACCAATTCAAAATAAGGAAGGGATCTGTCAATAATCTTTTCTATAATAATAAATTCTTGGCTAGAGAAGAATATGGGGCTAACGTTAAAGGTGAGAATGAATGGGATGCGGGAGATCCTGCGGAAGGAGGTGAAGGAGGTAATTACTGGTCAGGCTATGAGGGAGAGGACAGAGGAGACGGTGTCAGTGATGAGCCTTTCGTGATGAACAGTGATAACCAAGATAACTATCCCTGGATGAGGAAGGAGATGAAACTTCTTTACAATCTAACTGTGAACACAGAGGGAAAGGGATATGTTGATAAAGAACCTGAAGGAGAGAGGTATTTCGAAGGAACTGAAGTCGTGCTGAAAGCTGTCGCTGATAAAGGTTGGCACTTCGTGAATTGGACAGGTGATGTAGATGATCTGGAGGAAGAAGAAACAACTATAATTTTAGATGAAAATAAAGAGATAACCGCTCATTTTGAAGAGGGGCCAGAAAATCATAGTTTAACAGTAAATACAGAAGGAGAAGGTTCGGTTGATATAGAACCTGATAAGACTGAATATGTTAACGGAAGTACTGTTAATCTCACTGCAGTGGCAGAAGAAGGATGGCATTTCGTTGGATGGTCAGGCGATGTTGTTGGTGAAGAGAAAAAGATCATGTTGACAATGGATGATGATAAAAATATCACTGCTCGATTCGAAAAAGTGCCTGCTTCAGTGTTCAGGGTTGATGATTTCAATATCTTCGTGGATGGGATGGAGATCACGGTTACCATCGATGTGAAGAACATCGGTGATGCGGAAGGTACGATAGATCTGATGATCTCTGGTGAAGTGGTTAAAAGTGTCACACTGGAATCTGGTGAAGAGAGAACGATTAATTATAATCATGGATTTGATGAGGAAGGTGAATATATTGTGGAAGTAGGGGATGAGACAAAGACTGTTAAGGTGGATGATGGTAAGGGGTCAAGTGGGTTTACGTCGATTCTATTGTTGTCTTTGGTGTTGATAATTGTGTTAGCTGGGATGGTGTACTATTGGGTTAGAGTGAGTGAATAGGGCTAGGAAAACTTAGTTTTCTACAAGAAGAATTTTTAATCTTCTTTCCTCAAAAAACTTAGATCGTGTAAAACTACTTCATCGTGCCCAATAGATCGTAGTTCCTGTGTAAAGCCAGATTTGGAGAATAGATAATATTTTTCCTTTCTATCCTCATCGTGCCATCTGACTTTTTCACTCTTTCTCTTGAGATCTTTTAAAATATTTTTATCTACTTTGTTTTTGGTCCATTTGCATTCCCCGAAGGCTATACTTCTGTTTTCTTTATCTAATCCAACTATGTCTATCTCGTGCTCTTTAAACCACCATTTACCGACTTTTTTATAGTCTTTAGCGACCTCTTTTTTACAGATATCTTCAAATTTTTTGCTGATGAATTTTTTCATCTTGTTGTGAATTTCTGAGTAACTAAAACTCCTTTCCTCTATCTGACTACGATTTGGGAATACGAACTTGAACCAAAAATCTAAGAAATTGTCTTTTAAACGGTATTTATAACCACGATATCTCTTTTTTGTTACTGTGATTGGTTTTTCTTTTATAACAAATCCAAGTTCGTAGAGTTTATCCAAATAATTGCTCAATTTTCTAGTATCCATGCCTATCTCGTTGGCTATATCGGATAACTCCGTATTCCCTTTGCTGATGCTTTTTAGAATTGAGTTATAATTTCCCAGTTCCTTGAACTCCTGTCCCAATAGAAAAGTCCCCTCTTCGAAGAAAAGGCTTTCTGGTTTGAGAATTGTGTTGATGATCTCACTAAAATCCTTTTTGTAGTTGATAATCTCATAATATTTTGGAATACCTCCTAAGATCGAATATAACTGTACTGTTTTTTCTCCGTTCATGATCATTTCGTTCAATGTTTGAGGGGATAAAGGTTTGAGATGTATCTGACCACTTCTTCTTCCGTACAATGGTGAAGAATGTGAAAGTACGCTCTCCTTCATGAGACCTACAAGAGAACCGCAAAATAGAAGCATGATATTAGTTTCTTTAAGAAAATTATCCCAAAGATCCTGTAAATATGATGGGAATGATCTATTTCGCTTGGTTATGTAAGTGATTTCATCTATCGCGATAGCAAATCTTTTTTCTTTATCAAGATTCTTTTTCAAGTAACTGAAAAGGTCTTTCCAATCTCTCATCTCAGTTTGTTTCAAAAACTCGTCTTCTAAACTCTTAGCCAACGATTTTTTGAAACTGTTCACCTGCTCTCCCTTCGATTCCTGTGATGCAAGATGGAATACGTGTTCTTTATCCTTTAAGAATTCATGCATCAATCGGGTCTTTCCTGTCCTCCTTCTTCCGTATATGGGTATGAATGATGCTCTATCCTTTTCCCATTCATCTTCAAGGAAAGCGAGCTCTTCTTCTCGATCTAGGAATCTCATGTTTATAAAAAGGAAGAAAAGTATTAATAAAGTTTTCTAATCTAGAATAGACTATTTTGAAATAGACTAATCTGTTTTATACAAGATTAGAAGCATCCGTCTAATATTAATAGAAAGTTGAATGGATACTTATGCATAGATTATCAACCTGGAAAAACGTATTATTGTCATCTTTTGTTATGATCATTCAGTATTTTTGATCTTTCTGTATGCGATTATAGATGTGATTATTATTAAGATGATTATGAAACTCATCAGGTAAATGCAACTAGACTCCATATCTTCGTCCATATCACCCACAGGTTCTACTAATGGATGATTGTCCTGGTTGTTACCTTCTTTAATATCTATGGTTGCATCCCAAGTATCAGAAAACCTCAATTCGGAAGCACAAGGGTAAGGTTCTTCATAATCTGACCAGTAATTTCCTTTTTCTCCATTGTCCCACTGGTTTTTTCCTTTATCTATCGGGTCGTCTCTGTTATCTATGAAATTGTTCATATAGATCGAGTTATTTTTCGTATTCGGGCCGAAGTAGATTCCTTTGCATTCTGTGTGTATCACTGTATTTTTTACTATGGTGTTACCCTTACAAGCTCGAGCAAAGATACCGGAAAAGATATTTGAAGATATCTCGTTCCCTTCGATAAGGCTGTAGTTTGAATTATCTATCTCTATAGCTTCATCATTATTTTTTATGATGCAGTCTTTTATCGTTGTATTGTGAGAATCGATAAGATCTATACCACTGTTTGAACCCAATTCCCGTTCTTTGTTCAAGACTGTGTTTTCTGTTATCACATTATTGTCAGATCCTGTTAAATCGATACCATCATACCTGCTGAGTTCGACTTGATTGTTTTCTATCCTGTTTGAATCGGAGTGCCATAAGTAGATACCGTAATCGTTGTCGGCCAATTCGTTGTTCTCTATGGTGGTGTTATCAGAATATCCGAGTAGGACCCCAACACTCCCTTCTCGTATATCTAGGTCTTCGACGTTTATGTCAGAGCAGTTGACCAGTATAACTTCTCCCGCATCAGTAGGCACGCGTTCGTTAGCTCTATCCTTCCAATAATATACTGGTTGACCGTTCGCTGTGTTTGAAGTTGGTATAGTGTGGGTATCCCAATGATCCCTCATATCACCGGAGATGTATATACTGCCGTTCTGGAAATTATTTTTTTCGAGTTTGATCTTGGTAGATCTTTCAAGTTTAAAACAGCGGTACTTGCTCTTTGTTACCCGATTATCAGTAAGAACGTTCTCCTCGCTATTTTTTATAAGTATCCCATAGTTGTTTTTGTTGATCATATTTTTTGAGAAAGTATTATCTTCTGATCTGACTATGGATAATCCCTTATGATTGTTGTACATGTCGTTATCTGTGATCATATTATATTTTGAATCTAATAACTGAATTGCTTCTCCGTTATTATCATAGATCGTATTATCTTCGATGTTTATACTAGAAGCTCTTTCCAGTATGATCCCACTATCATCAGCGGATGAGATCGAATTGTTGACAACGGTGTTTTCGTGATCTCCCCATACCTTGATCCCTGAATGACTGCTGAATTTGATGGTGTTATACTCTATCCTATTGTTCTCTGCTTTTCCCAGAAATACTCCCCAATAACTCTTTGATAAATTATTGTGGGATACAATATTGTTGTCAGATTCATGAAGACCTACAGCGGAACCTGTAGCTTCCCAATCTGGAAGTTCACCCATCTTACCATTTGAGATAGCATTTCTTTTGATGATATTGTCATCGGAGGTATGTAGATATATCCCGTATCCACTGCCCTTAGTTATCTCATTCTTCTGGAAAATATTTCTGTCTGAATCTAAAACATCAATTCCTGTTTCGTTGGTGTTCGATATCCTGTTACCTACTATCTCTGTATCATTGGACCTATCAACGATGATCCCTCTTTCATTATCGTGAACAACATTTTCTTTCAATTTTGTGGACCCAGATAAAATTATCCTAAAACTAAAATCACATCTTGTTACATTATTGTTATTGAGGTTGTTGTAAGCAGATCCATCGAGATAAATAGCATAATAGGTTTTGTTTATAAAGTTATCAAAAAACTCGTTGAACTTGGAATCTGTAAAATAAACACCGAAATTGCAATTATAAATCTGATTATCTTTTATAATATTTGAATCAGAATCTTTGAGGTAAAAACCATATTCATTATTGTTGATATAGTTGTTTTCAATTTCGCATCTAGATTCCTCTAAGTAGATGCTGTACTTATTATCTATGAAATAGTTATTTGATGCGAAACCGTTTTCAACATTTTGTAGATGGATAGCTCTATTGTCCCAAGGATCATATGATTTATTATAGGAAGTGTCATGTAAAAAACAATTCTTTATTACGAAATATTGGGTTGTATCCTTTATCCAGATACAGTATTCCTTTTCTTCCCCATCGATACTGTAGTTTTCTATGATGTAAGGATCTTGTTCTGTTCCTTCACCTCTCCAGTTCTCTTCCTTTGCTGTATTTGTGAGATCTGTATCGTTGTCTATCTTTATCGGTTGATGTGTGGTGTAGTCTAAGTTTGAATGATCTGATCTATTACGTTCAGCAGTGCTTAGACCTGCTGCTGAGATACTTAGGAATAAGATCAGTGCTAAAAGGTAGGTCGTTAACTTACTAAGATCATTTTTCACCATCAATTGAGTATTTGATTTTGGTTTTTATAATTTTTGTTTGTCCATTTATTATTAATTTTTTCCTAACAGCAAAATCTTTTGATCATTGTTCTTATCCTTACCTAGAAAATTGTAATAGTAAAACTTATTATAATAAAGTTGCATGTTGTGGCAATCAATATTTCACGGGGAAGTCTGAAAAATGAGTGTAGCAAAAAATAGAGTCGATGACCTCTCCCAAGAGGGAGAATGGGTTTCTATCAAAACAAAAGTTCTTCAATTGTGGGATGCAAATTCTGATTCGATAAATCAAGTCGGTTTATTGGGTGGTGAATCAGGAAAAATCAAATTTGTATCCTGGAAAAAGGCAGCATTACCCGAGTTAGAGGAAGGTAAGAGTTATCTGATCAAAGGGGCAGTCGTAGATTCCTGGAACGGTGATTATCAAGTCAATCTTAATTCTCGTACTTCTATCTCTGAGTTGGATGAGGAGATCGAAGTTGAAGAAAACAAAGGTTTTGTTGATAGGATTATAGGGATTGTTCCTAAAAGTGGATATATAGAAAGATGTCCAGAATGTAACAGAGTTTTAGTCAATAATCACTGTCCGGTACATATAGAAGTCGATCCAGTAGAAGATATAAGGGTGAAAGCTTCTCTAAAAAATAAAGATAAGATCGCTATTGCTAACGGTGAGGTTGCTGAAGAGCTGTTGGGTATTTCATTGGAAAAGGCTAAAGAGATCCCGGAAGAGGATATGAAGAGTATTATGCATGGACATCTGGTTGGAAGGAAATTCAGATTCTTTGGGAAAGAATTTGACGAGAATGTTGTTGTGAATAATCATTATGAGATGTTTGGAAGTAAGTAGGTGCATTAAGTCGAAATAAGTTTTCCAGTTAGTGATAATGATACCTGCTTCTGTTTTCCTTTTTCCTCTATAGTTACTATATGTTTCTTTTCTAGAATCTTGGATAGTCTTGAAACGGTAGATTTGGATAGATCAAGTTTGTCTACAAGTTCATTGTAGGTTAATGGGCCTTCTTCAGAGATTGTTGTGAATATCTTCTTTTCATTATCTGTAAGTTCAAATGAGATAAAAGGTAATTCTATTTCTCTCATATTCCTATCTATCTTTTCTAGGTTGTACACCCTATCAATCTTTTCATGGTAGAAAATAGAGTTTATCGTCAAAGCCACTATTATACTTCTAACCCCTCCTGATAGATTCACAACTATTTCTCCTTCTATTTGATCGATTAAGTTTGATATTTCTAGGACAGTTTCTTCAAAATTTTTTGTATTTAGGACGATCTTTTTTATTTTGATATCGTCTGATATCTTATTCAAAATTTCTTTTGTTTCGTTGAAAGCCGTATCACCTCTCTGTTCATTTGGACTTTCCTTTGGTCTGAGTATCATAACGTGGTCTCCTTTGCTTATTCCGTCCTTTGTGATAAATGAGATTAGTTGAGATGTATCGAAACCCAGCGGAGTTAATGCTGTTTTCATATTATATTATCTGTATCGTTTTAGTTAAGTTTTACCTTTTTAATTTTCTAGGATTATCCTACTAAATTACTGATATTTTAATAAAGGGTAAATTTTATAAATATTCTTATGATTAGGGTTTTAACCCGCGGGAGAAGAGTATAATCAAAATCGATATTGTTTGCTAATCGATATAGATGGAGGACTTAATATTAGGGCAAAAATATCCGTTCAGAAGAAATCGAAGATGCCCCTTGGTTATGATTATCAATACTGGTTAGCCAGTATGCTGATGGATCGTTTGGATACGGCTGATGGTGACCTTGCTGATTTCTTACACTCTCATACTGGTTTTAAGTACTACACTTTTTCAAATCTAAGGTTGGAAGATCACAGGAATTCTAATGATGGATTGCAGTTCGATAATGCTCATTTCTTTTTGACATCTCCCAAGAAGGATTTCATAGAAGGATTTGCTTCCGGGTTGCTACAAAAACCTGAGTTCAATCTAGGTCATACAGAATTCATGGTAAAGTCTGTAGAGATATTGGATGGGGTTGAAATCTCTGAAAAATGTACCATGAAGACACTATCTCCTATATATGTTAAGACAAAGAGGGAGATCGATGGAGAATTAAAAGAATGGGATCTTCATCCTACGGACGGTAAATTCTACGAGAGAGTTCATAACAATTTGGTGGATAGGTACGAAGAGTTTTATGGGGAGAAACCAGAAAAAGATTTCTTCGAAATAACCAATATCCATCGTCAGAAGGAGAGAAGATATACTGTAAAAGGTGACTACAGAAGGTGTACTGAGATGAAGTTCGATGTGCAAGGAAGTGAGGATCTGTTGGAGTTTGCATATGATGCTGGACTTGGGGAGAAGAACGCGATGGGATTCGGTTGTGTAGAGGTGGTTGATGGTGCTTAGAGCTTTAAAACAAATAGGAAAAAGTATTGGTATTGAAAAAGGATTCGAAGATGATCTACTCGCCCCTAGAGAGGGAAATAAGATTTCTGTTATCAAAATTAAAGATGATGAGATTAACGAAATAAAAAAAATAGAATATGAGGAAAATTCAGATGATAAATACAAATATTTTTATGCTGGTGGTAATGCAGCTCTAGTTGGGGGTGCTTTAGGTATAGGGGGTGTCAGTCCATTTTTTATAGACCTTTCAAAAATTCAACAAAAGAAAATAGAGAGAAGTGATGGTTTTAATGATTATTATAAAAGAAAATATAATGATAATACAGTCAAAAATTTATTAGATTTTTACAAAGATAATGAGGAGAAATTTCAAAAATTAGAGTCTGACTGGGTATATGTTAAATATTTTGAAGGTGTTGAAACTAAAGAAAGATATGAGTATTTTATTAAAACTTACGCTACAGCTCCGCAAAATAAACGTATCGAATGGGTAGAAGGAAATTGTAGCCTTTGTGGAAAATCCGGAGAGATGAGAGATATACGTTTACCATTTTTTTCATTGGAAGTAACTAATTATAATTTTGGATTAGCTAGTAATGAGGTAGATAAGGGCCCCTTAAAATTGTGTCAGGAATGTGAAGGAGAAGTGGTAGCTGGGTGGAAATATCTCTCTAACATATTTGGAAACAACTACCTTTTGATCCCAGAACCTCGTTTTGAATCGATGGAAGGATTAGATGTATTTGTTGATATTGCTGAAGCGAACGCTACTGATTTTGAAAAATTAAACAATCTTATTTTTGAGAAAGAGATATACGAAACTCTTGAATTTAGATTTCTTGTTACTGAAAGACAACAATCAAAATTGAATATATTAAAATCAGTTTCAAATTATTACCTTTTTGCTAAAAAATTTAAAGATGAACATCTAATTTTAGATGATGAGTTAAAATACTATCCTCAGTCAGGAATCGATATACAAAATAGAACCTTGAAGAATTATTTTGATTTAGAAAATATTTTAAAATTCTATTTTGTTAATGAAGGAAATTACTATCTTGACGATTTATATGGACAAACATTTCATTTCTATCAGCTTTACAATACAGACTTACCAAAAAAGATGAACTCTAAATTTAAACACCAATTGTATGCTCATAGAGATGAACTTTTTTCATTTATATATGAAACTAATTTAGATGCTCTTCCGAAAAAAAGTCTTAATGAAATTGTTGAAAACTTCTTAAGATATGAATTTAGAGACCACGATACTGGAAATAATTTCGATCCAAGTATTGTCAGATCAAAAATAATCGAAGGTTTGAATTACTATTATTTCTTATGTTCCAAAATATATGGGGAGTCAAATATGAAAAATAAAACAAAAGAGCTAAAAAAGTATTTTGATAAGTTTGAAGAACCAGAGACGAAAGAGAAGATAAGAGAACTTGTCAACGAGGAAGACAACTCACTGCTAGTCTACTATCTAATCGGACAACTTATAGGGAATATCGATGACTTTCGCTACAAAAAAGGAAACAAAAACAGTATATTCAGTGACTTTGTGGAGTCATTGAACCGAAAGAATGCTAAGCAGCGATTCGCCGAAGAAATACTACAGGGACAAATATATTATATCGAGAAATCAAATCCAAAAGCAAAGTTTGTTTTCGATATACTGGCAGATAATCTAAACAATCTTTTCAAACAAAAATCCTTCTCAGATGTTTTGATAGCCATAGTTTCCGGCTATTATGGTGAAAATATTTTAAAATCTGAAAAAAGAGGTGAAGAAAAATGACAGAACCTGTAAAAAACATGTACCAAGGTCTATTTGTGACAGAAACAGTGTTAGG
>JBKHIX010000163.1:0-3106 GCA_046538435.1 Thermoplasmata archaeon
TCTCCACCGTATGTTTTGTTCCATTCTATAGAACCTTTTGCGCTCAATTTTAGTATCCAGAAATCCTCTTTTCCAGCGCCATATGATTCTGTATCACCTATTACAAGATAACCACCATCATCTGTTTGGATTATTTGATATGCACTTTCTTTATCATCTCCACCAAAGGTTTTTTCCCATTCAACACGGTTTTGAGTTGATGCTCGTGTAGTGGGAAAATTAATTGTACTGAAAACAAGTATCAATAATACCAGTAGGATTAGAAAACGTTTTATCTTCACTAATACCACGAAAAAATCAAGGATTCTTAGCTTATTTATTATTTCCCCTTAAATTTAAATAGTTAGATGTATATCCGGTGATAGATTGCATTTGAAGTTTGATGAGCGCGAGCTATCAGGAAGTGTAGTAAAATTTGTGTTATTCAGGAGGGATTATGAATGAAATCTCGAAGGATATTATCTGTAATAATAGTATGGGTATTTTTAGTGAGCTCTTTATCTGTAGTAAACACTTCTTCAACCGCTCAGACTGAGTTCGTAGATTCGATAACTATAGAAGTCAGAACTGATCAAACTGCTGCAATGGACGATGTAGCTAATGGTAATCTAGATGTGTTTTTATATCCAGTTCCTGGTAAGGTTTATGAAAACGTAAGTGATGAATGGAAAGAAAAGATGGATACATGGAGGAGTATTGGTTCATACAACACGATGCTGTACAATCCCGCTCATACAGTATCACCATATGAATGTAACGTGTCCAGTGAACTTCAGTTCAATCCCTTTGCAATAGAAGAGATTAGGCAGGCGCAGAACTACCTGATCGATAGAGGGAATATCATCGATGAGATATACGATGGTTATGCAGAAGCACAGTATCTTTGGATATCACAGAGAGGACCTGGTTATGACGAGTATTTTGAAGAAATAGTCGGTGAATATGGATATAACCGATCAGGAGATAAAGAGAAAGGTATTCAGATGGTTCAGGATGCGATGGAAGAAGCGATGAATTCATCTGAGTTACAGGGAGAGTTACGAAAGGGCGATGATGGTTTTTGGGAATATAAACCTCCTGAAGGGTCCTGGGAAGATATCGAACTGGGGGGTCTTCTTGGTCCAACAGATTTGACTATAAATATCAGTGAATATCAGGGTGATTTGCTGGAGGATTGTGGATTTAAAGTCGATATAAAATATAGACAATTAGCAATAAGTTACCTACACGAAACGGATCCAGCAAATTTAAAATGGCATTTTTATCCAGGTGCATGGCACTCTTCAGGAGCTATGAAATATCAGGAAACTTTAGCTGCATTGATGTACACGGGATGGTATGGTTACATGCCAGGGGAATTCGTTCCAGATCCTGATTACAGGTATGGACACGAAATAGATGGAAAATTCTATGGAAATCACACTTTAAAGAATATAACTAAACAACTGGTCAACGGTCATATCGAGGATATGGATGAATATTGGAACAAGATGGTTAAAACATCAAAGATCGGTCTTGATGAATCGGTGAGGATTTTCCTAGTTTCTAAATATGATTTTTATCCGTATGATAAGGAAAAGATAATATCAGCAGCTACAGATGTTTTGACAGGTTGGTCTGATGTGTTTTCACCAAGAACCATGAGAACTACTGATGGAAGTTTGAAAGTAGCTCAATATTATCCGGAAGGTGTCCCGTTCAATGGGAACTGGAATGAATTAGGTGGATCCTCCTATCGTAATGAAGAAAGGCAGAAAAAGATGCTGATGGATCAGGGTAGTGTTTTTAATCCAACCAATGGAAAACCAATGCCTATGAGAACTGATTGGACAGAAAATGATCAAGAACCGATGGTAGAGAAGGATTATGATTGGATAAATGGAACACTGCAGGAAAATATAGAAGTGCCTTCAGATGCTGTAGTGTACAATTCATCTTCTGACCAGTGGGAGAATGTGGGTGAAAATAAGAAATCTGCGGTCAAGGCCGAATATGATGTTGTTACTGGTAAATGGCATTCTAGTGCCAACCTGCCCCTCAGAGATGTGATGGGTTGGCATGCCTGGTCATGGGAGATGGCGTTTGAAGATGGTGGGGATGATCCGTATTACCACAAAGAGTTTGGAAGCAAGAAAAGAAGTTTCTTTAACAGTATTGTTGGCGAGAAGTGGGATGAAGAGAATCAAACCTATATGATCTGGGGGAACTATACTTTCCCGGCTGATTCTAAAATAGGTACTTACTATTCTATATGGCCCGCAGTGCCATATTACCAGTATCAGGCTGTACAGTTTTTGATCAATCAGGATGATAAGTATGTTCCAGATGGAACAGGAACGTACAGCTGGAGCTCAGGAGCACAGAATTGGGTGGACTGGTTGTCGAAAGATCAGGGAGAGAATATAACACAAACCCTGCAGAGCATGATAGAAAAAGAGTACACCCCGTGGTTCATGAAAGAAGAAAACAATGCTCCGATCACAGTTTCGCAGGATGAGTTGAATAGCGAGATGCAGCGATCGATAGACTTCTACGATGAACACGAACATCTCTTTGTATCAAATGGTCCGTTCCTTTTGAACAGTATTGATCGTGAGAACCAGAAAACGCAGATGGTCAGGTTTACACAGGAAGATGGATACCCGTGGCCTGAAGATCATTGGAGATCTCCACGTATTGGTAATTTGATAGTTCCTGGACATCATGTACCTGAAACAGTACCACCACCACAGCCCTTAGACGTGTCTTTCTTTGTACAGATAGAAGAAGATTATCCCCACGATATGACTAGAAATGTGACTGCAGATGATGAAGTAACAGCTTCGATAAAATTATTGAATTCATCGGATGAGGTAGTAGCTGAAATCTCACCAAAGTTAGAAAATAGTACTTTTACTGGCACCTTCGATACTACAGGATTGAAGCCAGGTGAATATACAGTAAAGTTTAGCGGTAGTATACCTCAAATGATCGGGAATGTTACCAAAAATGAAAGCGTGATAATAGAGCTAATTTTACCAAATATACCTATAAACAATTTTGAGGTAACTCCCTCAACTGTGATCACTAATGAGAGTGTGAATATAACTGCGACTGCGTACTGTAA
>JBKHIX010000006.1:0-35857 GCA_046538435.1 Thermoplasmata archaeon
ATGCAAATTGAATCATTCCCAAATATAAAATTATCGAAGTAATTGCTGCGATCGGAACAGTAATTATCCAGGAGACAACTATCTTTTTGAGAACCGAAAGGTCTATCGCTTCCACACCTCTAGCCAATCCAACTCCAAAAACTGCTCCAACTACGGTATGGCTTGTAGATATGGGCATGCCTAATTTACTCGCAGCTAGGATAGTGGTGGCCGCTCCAAAATCTACTGAATATCCTCTAGTATTCGTTAATCTTGTGACTCTAAAACCCACAGTTTTGATAACCTTATATCCCCAAGTAGAGATACCAACAGCTATTCCTAACCCTCCCATCATTAATAGATAATCATTGCCCAAAAAGAAGGGCATATTGTTACCAATAGTATTTTTAACCACAAGTAAAAGAGGACCGATGGCATTAGCTACGTCGTTGGCACCGTGTGAAAAAGCCACAAAACATGATGTCATTATCTGCAACCTACTGAATATGTTCTCAACATCTTCATAGCCGTCCTCTTCGTTTTTTTCTATACCCCTAACTACTAAAAACTGTCCTAAAAGACCAACCACTACCCCTATAACAAGGGATATGCCAAAAGCGCTTAAAAAAGGTAAATCATAACCAAAAATCCTGTTATCTAGTGCGGTGTCAAAAAATAATGAAAGCGTGATAATTAAAAAAGTAGCCCCCAAAAAAAATGGTGTCGTCTTTCTTGCGGTTTCAAAAGGTTCTTCAGAATCAAAAATGACCTTAACTATTATATTGAATATGATATAGGCGAGTAGTGCTCCAAGTAGGGGTGATGTTATCCAGCTCAAAACAACTTTACCGAGGGTAAACCATGATATTATCGCAGGCCCACCAACTACCAGACCAAATCCCATCATACCTCCTATTATAGAATGAGAAGTTGAGATCGGTAGTGACTGCCATGTAGCTATCGTTACCCATAAACCCGAGGCGATTATAGCTGCCAATCCGCCGATGGCTAATTTTTTACTCGAAACATCAGCGGGATCAAAAATACCACCTTTCACAGTAGCTGTTACATGTCCTCCCACTAGAACTGCACCTGCTACCGTAAGAACTGACGCTATTATGATCGCCTGCTTATAAGTAATCGATTCTGCACCAACTGCTGTAGACATGGAGTTGGCAACATCATTAGCTCCGATATTCCATGCCATATACAGTCCTGCGACCAGTCCTGCCAAAAGAATCGTCAATTCGAATGCTGATAAACCGAACATATTAACAACATTTCTTAGAATATAGTGTACATATTTTATGTTTACCTATATAAACTATTTAGACTATATACACAGGCAATTTAAGGTATAAAAAAGATTACTCTTTAATCTTCGTTCCGTGGAAATCGAGGTCATTTATGGCTTTTCCGAATTCTTCTAAATCCCTACCATCCACGATGTATGTTTCGATATTTGCTCTTTTTATTATCTTCGCAGCAGTGGGATCAAAAACAACATTTGGTCCTGCACCACCCGGATCTTTAGAGACTATATCTATCAATTCATCAAAATTTAAAACATCTATTCTCTCAGCATTTTTATCTTTTTTAGGATCCGATGTATAAACACCATCAACTGAAGTCGCGTTTATCAATCTGTTAACTTTCAATCTCTCAGCAAGCATGGCAGCTACAGCATCAGTCGTATGTCCTGGATGAGTACCACCCATCACCACTACTGAATAGTGATTTCCTGCAGATATTGCTTCATCGAAGTTTTTAGCAGGTACGGGATAGGTGTTCTTTCCAAGACCTATTATCATTAGTCTAGCATTCAACCTAGATGTATTTATTCCTAATTCATCTAAAGTTGCTTCATCTGCACCTAATTCTCTTCCCCACTCGATATACTTTCTAGCTGTAATCCCCCCTCCAACTACGATGTAAAGATTGTATTCTTTAGAAATATTCTTCAGCATCTTGATCAAATCGTTCAAATAAGTTAGATCGTTATCATCAGGAAGCACGATGGATCCGCCGATCGAAATTACAAGGTCTTCTTTCATAGATACACCAAGTTGGAGATTAAATGCAGATTATATAATTCATGCGGTTTTAGGCGTAATTTATATTACGACCCTCTTCTTAGATTCTATCGATCAACCATGAGCCAAAGAGAATACAGCCAAAAAGTGATTGAACATTTTCAAAATCCACAGAATATGGGAGAGATCGATGATGCTGATGCAGTTGGTGAAGCCGGAAATCCGGTATGTGGAGATATGATGGTAATCTACTTAATCATAGAAGACGAAATAATAACGGATATATCATTCAAAACATTTGGTTGTGCTGCAGCCATCGCCACTTCATCTATGATAACAGAGATGACTAAGGGCAAAACTTTACAAGAAGCGTACAATATTTCAAGAGATGACATTGCAGAGGAACTTGGAGGTCTACCAGAGGTGAAGATGCACTGTTCAAATCTGGCTGCTGACGCTCTGAAAGAAGCTATAAAAAGCTATCTTAAAGAAAATGATAAAGAAATCGAAGGTATTCCTCTAGACGAATAATAGAATATCGTTTTTGCACGATTTGCCCAAAAGTATTAAATGATACCTCTTTTACTGATTTTATTGATAATATGTATGATGTATTAGTTGTTGGTATAGGACCTGCAGGTTACACAGCTTCGCTTTATTCAGGTAGATATAAGCTAGACACTATTCAAATAGGTGAAATGCCGGGTGGATTGATATCAGAATCACCTGAAGTCTGTAATTACCCCGGATTTAAAAGTATAAGCGGTATGGAATTAGTTAATAAGATGGAAGAACAGGTTAAAGAACTTGGAGTTGAGGTCGTTTATGATAGAGTAGAGAATATCGAAGGGAAAGATCTTAATTTCAAAATCAAAACAAGCAGAGACGAATACGAAGCAAAAAAAATAATTCTAGCAACTGGACAGGAAAAAAGAAAGCTTGACCTTGAAAGGGAAGAAGAATTAACAGGTAGAGGTGTAAGCTATTGTGCTACTTGCGATGCTGCATTCTATGATGGAAAAACTGTCGGAGTCGTCGGTGGTGGCGATTCAGCTTTAGTTTCAGCGCTACTACTATCTAAATATGCTGATAAAGTTTATATCTTATACAGAAAAGAGGAATTCTTCAGACCTGAACCGATCAGAATAGAAGAGGTAGAAAAGAACGATAAGATAGAATCTATTTTCAATGTAAATATTGAGGAATTGAATGGCGATGAAAAGTTATCTTCTGTAACTCTTGATAATGAGGAAGAAATAGAAATGGACGGACTCTTTATAGAGATCGGTTCCATACCCAACAATGAACTGGCTAAAGATCTAGGTGTGAAGATAACTGATGGCGGTTATATAGAAACTGACAGAAAAAGAAGAACAAATGTACCTGGAGTATATGCTGCAGGAGATGTGATAGATTCACCTTTGAAGCAGGTGATCACAGCAGGTGGGCAGGCAGCTGAAGCTGCTGATACAGCTTACGAGGACTTGGAAAAAGAAAGTGTTAAAGAATAGAAAACATTTTTAATACCTTACTTTCCTTTATTCTTACTATCTTTATAGTGTGAATGACAGATGAATAGGAAATATGTAGGTATAATAATAACACTCTGGATAATTGCAGTCCTTCTAATCGCAATGACTTATTCTTTTTTCCCTGGATTTATTAGGGAAAAAGGTGATCTTTATAATTCAACTGAGTATGCACAGATGTTTCTCAATGATGATGAATATAAAAATTTAGAGATCGAATATGATTATGTGGAGGGTTATGATCCAGATGACGGTTCTAGAAATCAACTTCTATATATAATCAACAAATATTGTGAGAAGGATGAGGTGAAAGACCGGATTGATAACAAAATCAAAGATGAAGATAGAAGAAATTTCTATACCGAGGAGGATATCTATAATCTGAACGATGAATACCAGAATGTGACCAGACACAGAGACACAATGACCATTCATATTTTGTTTTTAGACGGTCTTTGGGAAAAAGATAAAGACGTTTTAGGACTCTCATACGGCGGAAATAAGATTGTTGTTTTCAAACAAGCCATCATGGGTATTTCGAACAAAAGTAATCTAGAAGTTTTAGACATTGAAAAATCCGTGATAGTGCATGAATTCGGACATCTTCTCTCGCTAGTCGGTATTAATTATGATTCAGATCATGAAGTTAAAAATCATCACTGTAGTCAAGAAGAAGGTTCATGTGTAATGGCCTCGTCAGTAGAAGTCAATATAGGAAAATTCACTCAAGCGCCCCCTACTGATCTCTGTTCTTTATGCCAAGAGGATATAGAAGAGATCAAAAATAAAGAAATAGGACTGGGTCTGGAAGAATACCTCACCTACATAGCCATCATCAGTGAGGTAGGGATATTTGTAGGGATATCACTCTCTATCAAACCTGAAAAAGAATATTATTACAGAAATCCAAACAATCAACACGTTAGAAATGATCAATACTGGAATGAAAAAGATTCTTACACTAGAAATGAGAACAGTTTTAATCAACATGATGGCTACGATAATAAAGAATCTGATGAGAATAGATACTACTAACTTTCGACCTTATAAGTATATGAGAAATTAATATCAGTATTTTTTTCTTCTTTCATTATCTCTTTCAATCTTATAACCTCTAATTCTTCTCTATCCAATTCTTCAATCAGTCCTGAGATATGACCATCACCAACCACTGCTACTACACTCCCAAACCTTTCCTCTAACTCCCTTATGTTCTTCGCCATGAATTTATTTCTATCATCGATCAGTATTTTTGATATAGAAGGCATCTGAGACTCCATAACATCCATGTACTTTTCCTCGTTATCCTGATATCTCTTAATCTCTTTCTCCATCTTTCCTTTACCGCCGATCAATCCAATTATACTTCCAACAATGAGGTATATTTTTTCTTTAAAACTCATACTCTCCAATAATTTCTTGAATACTCTCTGAGCAGGAAGATCGATAAGAGCTATGCTAGAACCTAACTCATTAGCCGCTTCTATTGAGGATAACATCTCTTCTCCCACTTTTACATTGTATCTCTCCGCTATCTTCTTCTGGATAATTGATAATAACTTATACATTAATGGCAGATCCCCACCCCGTTCTCCGGATTTTAATGATTCGTATCGTGCTCTGTCAAGCTCTACAGCTACCACTGAGGGATGCCTGCTTTTTATCTCCTTTTTAACTCTTTCTGATATATCAAATACGTGTGCTACTCCTATTATAGTGATCATCGGTAAAACCCATCTCGTATGATTGTATAAAAATATGTTGACTCAATGAGAATGGCCATGATCTGCTTCTTCCTCTTCAGGATGACATATCATCTGAACTGTGTCGTCTCCACATTCTATACACTCTAACTCCAAAGTAGAATGGTATACGTGAAATTCTTCATGTAATATCTCTCTTATCCTAGATTTTATCTTTCCACTTTCCCTCATACTTATATTATCAACAAGGATATGAGCAGAAAACGAATGGATACTCGAACATAAAGTCCATAGATGAACATCGTGTACATCCCTTACCTCATCTAACTGCTTGATAGCATCAATCACCTCAGGCAGTTCTAAATCCTCAGGAGTCCACTGCATTATGATTCCAATAGATTCTTTAAGCAGTTTTATTGAACCTGATACGATCATAATACCTATTATTACACTCAAAATTGGATCGATAGTGAAGTATCCAGTGTAATATATGATCACTGCTCCGACCACAACGGCACCACTAGATAAAGTATCCGCTAAAAGATGAAGATAAGCTCCTCTAACATTGATATCTTTATGACCATGAAGGATGTAAGTAGCATATAAATTTCCGATCAATCCGATCACTGCGATTATCAGCATCTCAGTCGATTTGATGGTCACTGGAGAAACAAATCTGTTGTATGACTCATAGAATATGTAACCGCTTACGAATAAAAGTATGACAGCGTTGAACAATGCTGCCAAAACTTCTGCTCTATGATGGCCAAACGTTGCCTCTTCATGTGGTGGAAGCATAGCTAGATTTATCGCTGTGATAGATGCTCCTATAGCCAAAATATCTGTTAGAACATGTCCTGCATCACCTAATAAAGCAAGTGAGTTTGATATAAAATAACCAAAGACCTCTGCAACTAGTAAACCTATATTTATAACTAAAGCTATCTTCAATTTAGTTTTTATTCCGCCTTTTCCAAACCCCCCTATCTGCATTCATCTATCACCTTAGAGAGTTTTTCTAACCCTGTTTTTATTATATCAGGGTTCTCACCAAATGTTAAACGTATATGACCTTCGAATTTATCAGTTCTGGTAAAGTATCGTCCCGGTGAAATCAGCACCCCTTCCTTTCTAGCTCTTTCAGCGAATTTAAAAGCACTACATGAGATATCCAATTTTGGAAATGATATTATACCACCTGGTGGTTCTATCCATTCGACATTATCTGTCCTCATAATCCATTTCTTTACAATAGATCTTCCTTCATCAGATATTCTTTTTGATCTCTTCAGTATATCTTTTCTCTTCTTCATTTCACATAGAGCAATTCTTAAAGAAACAGCAGATATAGCTGTTAGCGATAGCAATTTCGTTGAATCCATATTTTCAGCTAGGGTTTCATCTTTTGTTACAGTCCATCCCATCCTTAATCCGCCCATTCCATAGACCTTGGATAGGCTGTTTGTAGATATCACATTACAACCTAAGTATACTGCTGAATCAGTCCCGTTCAATACATCTCTGAAGACTTCGTCAACTATCAGATATGCATCGTTATTCATCAAAAATTCTTGAATTTCTTTAAATTCTTCTATATCTGTGTATAATCCACTTGGGTTGTGAGGATTTGTCATTACTACAGCTTTTGTATCCTCATCGATTTTTTCCTTTATTTTTCCAATATTTATCTTGAATTCATCCTCATATCTTCTATTAAAAATCCTTACTTCTATATCCATCGATTCAGCTATTTTCTGTATTGGAAGATAAGTAGGGTCTTCGACAACGATGTTCGATTTTTTATCTAATACTGTCAGTAAAGCTAAGAAATTAGCTGATTGTGCACCGAAAGTAGTTATTGGATAAACATCATCTTCATAAAAAGACGATATTAATCCGATGAATTCTTCTTCCAATTCATGATCATGTCCTAAAAGTTTACTCTTCTGGATACTACAGTCCTCAGATAGTTCATAATCAGGTATAGAACTCGATGCTAAATTGTAGAGTATATCTTCGTTCTCAATCAACCAATCAATAAGAGGGTGCTTAAATCGATTCATTGCAGTATGATACATATCATAATAATACATATTACTTATCCTTTGATATCTCATCAGTCATTATCTTTTTCTTTTCATCAAAGCCCCGTTCTTCATAGAACTCGATAGCTCTTTCATTTGAAGATAAAACTTCTAATTTTAAAACATCACAGTTAGATTTTTTCGCATCTTTCCTTTCGTATTCCATCAATTCCTTCCCAAGGCCCTCTCCAAAATATTCCGGATGTATAGTTATCGTCAAAATCTCTCTAATCTTTTTGCCAGAAACAACATCATCGTAACTTCTTGAATGAAGAAAACCGAGTATCTCATCCTCATCTTCGATCAATATCATCCTGTCCATATCCATAAATTCTCTCAGATATTTCTTCAATCTATCTCTTTCAAAATCGATATCTTCACTATCATACACGGGACCTAAAGATTCAAGTTCGATATCCACCACCTTCTGGATATCTCCTTCTTCTACCTTCCTTATCTTCCTCATATAAATAATATACTAATCAATCCTTTTATTAAACCCTTCCTCAATAAGGTCAACTATGGAGATTATACCGTCTATATCATTTAAAAATGAAGAACCTGTGATCGTTAAAGATGGAAACTACGATTATTACTCAGAAGATGGCCAAGTGTTAAATCTAGATGAAATTCTAACGAAATTACGAGATTATGATAAGATATATTATCTAGATATCGACGGGATTAACAAAAACAAACCACAGATAGACGTTATCAGGGAGTTGAGCTTGAGGAAAGAATTATGGGGTGACACAGGTGCGAGAGATGAGAATGGTATAACAGATGCTTTTGTAGCTGGGATCCACAGAGCTGTACTTTCTACCAAAACTGCTTATAAATGGGATGTATTTGAGAAATCTGCTCGCATGAGCGATAAGCTCATCATGGGAATCGATATAGATGAAAGTGTTGTTTCACCTTCAGAAAAAATAAGGAAAATGTCAGTAAGAGAAATAGTAAGAGATGCATTGGATATCGGTATAGATACGTTTGTAATAGCTGATCTTTCTGAAAGTGAATTTGATAGAAAAACTCTTGATATGCTACCTGAGGGAGATTACCAGGTCTACATAGGAGGAATTTCAAAGGAGAGAATTGTGGATATGCATCACCCAAACCTTTCTGGTTTCATATTAGGTTTGAAGGAGGCGATACAATACAAGAGGAATTGAAAAGGACAGTTGCTTTCCTATTTCAGCGTGAAGGAAAGAGTTTCGATAAAAACGATTTTATCTACATCCCTTCAGCAGACCTAGGTTGGTTTTCTTCTGAAGAAGCTAGAAAATTACTAAAGATATCAGAAGAATCTGGACTGATATCGATAAATGAAGATACTGTTACTGCTAATTTCGATTTTAACAGTATCCAGATACCTATGGGATTTGAACCTCCAAAAGATTTATTAGAAAAAGAAGTCAAAAAGGACATTTTCCCGATTATACTTAATGAGATAACTGAGAAAACAGATCTGAACAGACAGAAAATCATGGCACAAGTAAACAAGAAACAGGACGTTCTCAATATTAATATTAAAACAGCTCTTTTACTGGTTGCCCAAGAAAACGATGTAAAATTAAAAAACAAGAGAGAATACATCGAAAAGATCGAGGAAGAAATCTTAGAAAAAGGATGATATTCATTTTATTCTAAATCCTTCCAATCTCCTTCTTTATATTTACCTTCTTTTAACATGGGTTTCAGCATCTTGGTGATCCCTGGTAAATCATCAGTACTTCCACTCCAATCCTCTATGTCGCCTTTATAACGTTCTTCCACATCTCTCACTAGATTTTCCATACTTTCTAAAGCCCATTTAGGTTCATCACCTGTAAAGAACACTGCAAGGGTGACATGATTTCCTTTATGTATGAGTACTTTTTTGTCGCCATACTCCATCCTTTTTAAGGTTTCGTCCTCCCCATCAGCAAAGGCATCCTTTATAAAATTCTGAACAGCTGTGAACATCCCTGCCAGTATATCTTCATCTCTATCAGCTTTAGCTTCTCTAGCTGTATGTTTGATAAGGTTACCTGAACCATGTATAAGAAATATATCATCAATAGTATATTCACTCTTCTTTATATAAAAAAGGAGAGCAAACAATAACATCATCAAAGGAACAAGTGTGTAGATATAAGGTGAATCCAGTATAGAGGCGCTTTTCTCATCCTTTGATTCTAATATGGTTACATTCATCGAAGTACTATTTTCCAAACTTCCATCACTAACATTTATCTGAACAGTTTCTTTCATAGGCCTTCTTGGATATGTAAATATTAATTTGTGACCTGCCACAACGATATTGGATGTATTAACGGATACTGTCAATTCCTCTAATTCATTATCAACATCATATATATACTCCTCTAAATCTAAAACCCAGTCCTCACCCATTTCACTTTCTTGGTCAGGTATTTCTTTTATAACTGGAGGATCATTCACAGGAAGCACATAGACTTTAAAGGTGTCTTCGATAAAAGCATCTTCATCATCGGTAGCTCGAATGGTTATCAATTCTTCACCATACCAATTAGAGGGAGCAGAAAAATCTACAGTATTATTATCGTTGATATCCACTATCACGTTTTCATTACCAGACGTGTAATAGACAGTATCGCTATCCCTGTCCAGGAAATGGTCATCGAGATCAAAAGCATTTTCTACTGACTCATCTTCATTAAAAATCACATCGTTGAGTGGGACCAATATATCAGGAGGATAATTATCAGTAACACTCACATTGGTAACACAAGATGTTTCATTGATTCCATCGGATACATAAATGGTCAGTGGTACAGTATAGGGATAACTGAGTGAGCCATATTTCTTCTGATATTCCATTTTTAATGTTGTACCTCCAACACTGACATTATTTGGGTCAGAGGTCGATATCTCTAATTCATCTATACTGTTATCGGGATCAGAAATATACCATCTTAAATCAAAATTGTAAGGGTAATCATAGTGTACAACAAAATTAGGCAATGACCTTATCTCTGGAGGGCTGTTTACTGGTAAAACAGTTACATTTATCGTCTGTTCGACGATTGCACCGATAGGGTCTGTTGCTCTAAACGTTACTTTTTCGCCCCCACTCCAAAATTCTGGTGCTTTTATGTCTACTGAGTGATTATCCTGGATAGTGATATCCAGATTGGTATAACCATAACTCATGTACAAACTATCTCTGTCTGGATCCATTATATAATCGTCCAAATCAAAAACGTTCTTTCTAGTTTCATTCTCTTTAAGAACTATATCAGGTAAACGTTTCACATTTTCTGGCGGATGATCTGCAGTTACAGTAATTCTTACTACTCTGCTGGTAGTACTGGAACCATCCGTCGCTTTCAGAGTGAGATAAATTGTATCATTTACCATTTCTTCAGGATATAAATATGTGATCTTCAGTCCATCAACTTCGGTGTGCTCTGGATCATCAGTTTCCAATTCTATTTCTGACTTAGAGGTGTCTGGATCTGAGATGTAAGGAGAATAATCAAAAGTATAAGGTTTACCATACCGTACAAATAAATCCGGTACATCTTTGAATTTAGGAGGATCATTAACGAAGGTCACATTAACCCAGGCGATCTGTGAGTCTTTATTTCCATCACTATCCACCAATACATATTCAACCTTCATATTTCCGTACTTATCTTTCTGAGATATCAAAGTGAGAACGTGGTTTCCAGTAAGATTTTCACCTACCACACTGATTATACTTTCATTCACACCCATTATGTACCATTTTAACGAACCTTTACTGTCCTGGATATCAGATGCATATCCC
Organism: Thermoplasmata archaeon; assembly: GCA_046538435.1. GTDB lineage: Archaea > Thermoplasmatota > Thermoplasmata > Halarchaeoplasmatales > Halarchaeoplasmataceae > CAYSTL01. The sequence continues at coordinate 11,122 of JBKHIX010000006.1, forward strand.
GATAGATTTAACCTATGAGTTCCAAAATCCTCCTCTAATTGAATATTAGGTATTTCGGGGGTGATTGAAGGATCTTGAGGTTCTATCACTTGAAAATCGATTGATACCTCTATATCCTCATAAAATGCATAGATCTTTCCAGTATCATAACTTATAGGAGTGCAGTTAGTTGAAGTTCCGTATGCAGTATCAACAGTCATAGCATCATTGTTTGATGAAGCCCAGCTTACAGTAAGGTCCCTTTGATAACCGAAGGTATCATTGTAACCTGCTGCATACAATGTTACACTGTCTTCAATTTCTAGGGTTATATTATTTAAAGCCCTGCCTTGATTATGACTTTCATTTCTAATCTGTACATAATCAATTTTAGGCGGTTGTACCTTGATATCCTTAGTTTCACTCTTAACCCAATTATCCGAGGAATCCACAGCTGATATATGATAAGAATACTTTCCTGCGTCTTGGAAACTATAAGTATAATAATAATACTCTTGTGAAGACATTGAGAAATTACCAACGTTTTCACTATCTGGACCAAAGATATTGATATAAGCAGATGATACGTTTATGTTATCTGACACCTCACATGTGAAGTTAGTATTTAAATGGACATGAGTCGGATCAGGTGATACGTTTGATGATAATATTTCCGGAGATGTTTTGTCCAACACGTTTTTCTGGTAATCTTCTGTTCGATTTTTATTGCTGCTGAAATCTACAGCTGTGAAATTATAATGTAATACCTGAGAATTCAAAGGGATCTGAACCGTACTGATGTAGAATTTCCCGTTTTGAACTGACATGGTCTCCTGCTTAACATCTGTGACATCAGTCCAATATTCAACCGTAACAGTATCTACTTGAATATTTTCATCAACTGTGATGTTGAAGGTATATTCTTGACCTGAGATTGGTTTGGAATCCATGTTCAAAGATATAGTTGGAAAGATATCATCCAAGACTTCAAGACTTTTATTATCAGAGTTGTTCCAATTACCCTCTTCATCCTCTGCTGATATATTGTAATTCAAATCCGTTGCATTTTCTAAAACATATATTTCTTTGTAATATCCTTTCACCATTGTTATATTTTCACTCTTTACATCCCCCTCGACAGTTGAAATAGAATAATTTAGATAAACAGCATTTACCTTCTTATTATCGTTCACATCAGCTGTTACGTTGAAGGTGTTATTTGTGGAAGGGGTCTCAGTAGTAGTTATATTGATTGATGGAGGGTCGTTATCAATTACGGTTAAACTTTTCTCTATCGTGGAATTCCAATTATTGGACGTATCATTTGCTTTGAAGCTATAATTTAATGTGTTAGCGGAAGATGGAACCTCAAATTCATAAAACCAATCATCCACATCTTTTACCATCGATCCGTTTGAATAAATTCCATGGTCAACACTATATTTTACAAAAACATCGCTAACATCGACTTCATCAGTTACATTTACTTTAAATTGAAATATATCACCTGTTGAAGGTTCATCGGTGGTTTTATCACTCAATTCAGGTGGTATGTCATCATAAATAGTGATGTTCCCAGTTTCGTTTATAGTTTCATTATATTTTGCAGTCCATACTGCTTGTCCAGGTAAATCACCAGAATCTAGAGTGCTGGTATTGCTCTGAATATTAGGGCTTGTAGCAGCATTAGTACTTTCATTCATAACAGTCCAGTTTACATCAACATCTTCCATGTACCCTATCGAATTATTAAATGCTGCAGAGTATCCTGTTAGTGATGAAAAGATAGGTATAGAAACATTTTGTATCGTTTCTGACCCATTATTTGCTTTATCGACTATCTCGATATAATCTATCGTAGGTGATTTAACTGTGTATTGAACAGAATCTGTGAATTTTTGGTTGTCGTAGGAAGCATTCAGCCAGACATCGCCACCTATAGATCCAACATTTATCGTATTTTCATCTGTTCCATTTCCCTGAAGTAAATACGAATCGCCTTCTTCTGCAGTCCAATTTGCAAATACTGTCCCTATATACCCTTCTGTTTGGTTATATGCTGAACAGTTTATACTTTCTTCGAATCCTGCTGAAACTTTTTTATCTGATATCGACGAACCTCCAGGAGTATCGGTTATATCTATAGAATCTATGGAAGAAGTTGAGAAGGTCCAGGTGTCGGAATATGTATAATTATTTCCATCATCTGTGACCTCAACATACCAGTAATACCTGTTATTGATAGTTAAGTTGTCCCAAATTACTGATACCCGGCTATCGGAGTTAACATCCAACTTATATTCTATTATAGAGTCGTCAGACGCATTTCTAAAAGTAACTTCCATTGAATCCCCATCTGGATCTGATACATACACACTCAATTCTACAGATGTTTCCAACCCATATGAATTATTCTCAGGTGAAGGATCGGTTGGTTCATTTGGAGGTTGATTAGCTTTGAGATCATTTTCCAAAGTCATTTTGCCAGAATCCAAACCTTGACTAAAAATAACCATAAAATTAGAATTCAACAACAGTAAATTGACAACTAAAATAAGAATTACTACTTTCCTTCTTAATTTATTCTCCATATCCATTAAAAAAATGATTTAGATATTTAATAAAGATTGTGTAGATTTGTGATTAGTTTAAGCTCATTAGCTATTTATACCATAATCTCGTTATATTGATTTACCATGACGAAACGTAGCTTAAAAATAGTATTACTCGGGGACGGGGCAGTCGGTAAAACTTCTTTAGTTAAACGTTTCGTTGAACAAAAATTCTCAGATGAATATATCACAACCATCGGGACCAATGTAAAAAAGAAAGAGATTCCTGATCTTGACGTCAAATTGATGATATGGGATATGTACGGTCAGAAACTCAAAACTACTCTTCAAAAATCAAGTTATAAAGGTGCAGATGGTGCTTTGATAGTGTATGATATAACCAGGATGAAAACTTTCGAAAGCCTCGATAATTGGATGGAACAGCTATTTGACGTAACTGGTGAAATCCCGGTAGTGGTGCTCGGGAACAAATATGATCTGTTAGTTGACTACTGGGAAGAAATGGATGTAGAAGAACTAACAGATGAAGATTTTCAGGAATTTATGGAAAAACATCATAGAGAAGTAATAGAATATTACAAAAAAGTATATGACAACATCCCCGAGTTTAGAGCAGTGCCCTATGCTAGATTATCTGACTGGGGTGGAGAAAAGAAGGATGAACTGAAATCTGATTTCTCATTTTTCATGACCAGTGCTAAAACAGGTGAAAATGTGGAAGAATCCTTCCGATCTCTTGCAAAATCGATTGTAGAAGGTGAAAAAAATGACTGATTTAGTGTCTATGCCTGTAGATATAGTACCCTATTTAAAAGAGACTATCAATAAAACCAGTGGGTCAGATGAGGCTCGCTTTTCCATATATCAGCTGGGAAGAAAGTGGGGTATTGAAACGATAGAGATAAGTGGAGAAATATGTAACCTAGATGAGCTTGGAGTAAAAGCAACTCTCATATCAGTTCACTCTGGACTGACCAATATAGATGTGGACATAAACGATGATATAAAAATAAAACCTTACAACTCCAAAATAGAGGACAAATATTTCTTAGCAGGATATTTCTCAGGAATAGTTTCTGGTTTATTGGAAGAAAATTATATAGCTAGAATAGAAGAGAATCACTACAAATTGATCAAACATGATGAAGGAGCTCAGATGGAATTATCAAAACTTAAAGGAGAAACTTTTGGTAGATCTGGTACCCTGAAAAATCTCAAAAGAGGAGAATCCTATCTAATTTCAGAGGAAGAGAAGAACGCTCCGATCACCTTCAATATGTTTATCGAAGCTGTAAAAAGTGATATGCCCACTCTATGTTTCACTAGGATATTCCCACCAGGGATACATAAGAAATTAAATGCAGAAAATTTTCCAGTATTCTGGATGAGTAACATAGAGGGTTCTGACGAAGTTAGAACTATAAGACCAGACCAATACGATAAAGAATTACTTAAGATAATCACCTCATTTTTACAGAGTCAACACGGGGTTTTTATGATCCACGGCATAGAATTTTTGATATCAAATAATGAGTTTAAAGATATTTTCAATTTAATACAAAAAATTAAAGACCTAACTGCAGTAAATGATGGGATTATGCTTCTCCCTGTATTTCCAAAGGCATTAGATGAGAAGGAATTCAATAATCTTAAGTCTGAATTGATCCAGTATAATGTTTAATGATCATTTTTCATAATTACTTCGGGCAATGTCGTGATAAATTTGGGTAAATTATTAATAATCTTATTCGGAATCTTAAGGTTTGAGGAGAGAAAATGCCCATTAATAATAAAGTAAAAGCCATAGCATTAGTCTCATTCTTACTAATCAATGTATCAATTGCTGTTTTAGCAACATCACAATCCTCTTCAGAATTTATTGAACCTGATGATAAAAGCATCTCTGAAATGAATGATCTAGAGGAGGAAGAGAAAAATCAATGGCCTAGTTTCGGATACGATAGAAGAAATACGCATCAAAGCAAATATAACTCATCGCATGTAGACGGATCTTTAAAATGGAAATACGATACAGGTTCTTTGATAGCTTATTCAAGCCCATCGATAGATGAGAATGGTAATATCTATATCGGGACGAGCAGCAATGTTTTGTACTCGATAGATGAAAATGGAGATAAAAATTGGTCATTCGATGCAGGAGGAGATGTTTCTGATGCCATCTATTCAACACCTGCTATATACAATAATAATACGTTTTTTGGATCTAGAGATGGATACCTGTATTCACTTGATTCCAATGGTTCCAAAAATTGGGGATTCAGGACCAAAGGAGCCTTAGATTCCTCTCCAACAATATCTATCGATGGATCAATTATAATTGGGTGTGGTGATCACAAATTATATTCAGTAAGTCAAGATGGAACACCAAATTGGGTTTTTTCAACTGATGGCTGGATCAAATCCACTCCTGCTGTAGATGGAAGAGGACATATTTACGTTGGTTCCTACGATGGAAATTTCTATTCGATAGATCAAAGTGGTAATGAAGTATGGAGTTATTCTTCAGGTGATGGAATTTTCTCCAGTCCTACTATAAGTTCCGATGGAAAAATATACGTGGGTTCATGGGATGGATATTTCTATTCTTTAAACAATAACGGAAGTCTCGAGTGGAAATACGAAATAGGTTCCAAAATATTTTCAAGTCCTGCCATAGGACCAAATGGTAACATATATGTTGGTGCTCAAGATGGTAAATTGTACTCATTCAATGATAATGGCACTCTAAGATGGTCATTTGAAACAAATGATGCGATAAGTTCAAGTCCAGCAGTGGATTCAGTTGGAAATTTATACTTTGGATCAGAAGATTATAATGTATACTCACTTAACTCTCAAGGTAGTTTAAGATGGAAATATAAAACAGAATATACCATCACATCTAGTCCATCTATCGGTAAAGATGGTACTGTTTACATAGCTTCACATGACCACAAAGTCTACGCCTTCACAGGATCACCCTCTGAACCTCAAAATGTTAATGCAGAGTCCCATCCAGAAAGAGTTCAACTTACCTGGGAGGAACCAAAAGAAAACGGGGGAAGTGAAATCGAAGGATACAAAATCTACCGCAGCCAAGAAAATGATAACTTCACATCTTTAACATCTGTCAGTTCTTCCTCTAGAGAGTTCAATGATTTGAACGTCACAAATGGTGAAACTTACTATTATCAAATAAGCGCTGTAAATAAAGATGTGGAAGGAGAAAAAAGTGATATTGTTAACGCAACCCCTCATGATACAGTACCATCTCCTCCTTCCAATCTTACAGTATCAGAAAGTGATTTGAAAATAAATCTAAACTGGTCAGCTCCTGAATATGCTGGTGGTAGTGAAATCACACATTATAATGTGTATAGGGGAACTAACAGTACAAATCTAAATCAAATAGGAAATCCGAATAAAACTGAGTATGTTGATACAAACATAGAGAAAGGCATTACCTATTACTACCATGTTACCGCTGTGAACAATGTTGGTGAAAGCGATCCTAGTAATTTAGAGAGTATCAAGATAACCACTAGACCCTCGCAACCAAGAAATCTATCAGCAGAAGAGGATGATCAAAATATATCACTTAATTGGCAGTCTCCTCTGGATGATGGAGGACTAGAGATAACATATTACAATTTATATCGCGGCGAATCATCACAAAATCTAAATTTATACGTGAATACGACTTCTACTCAATATGAGGACACCGATGTTGAAGCAGGTAAAACTTACTTTTATTACGTTACTGCAGTGAATGAAATCAATGAAAGTGAGAAAAGTAATACTGTAAATGAAAGTACAAGTACAGTTCCTTCATCGCCCACAAATTTAACAGCCTCACCCTTTGATGAAAATATTGAAATTGATTGGGCTCCCCCTGAAGAAGATGGAGGGTGTGCTTTAGAAGAATATCGTATCTACAGAGGCACTGAATCTGATAATATCACTTACTACAAGAATTTAAGTTCTGATCAAACCTATTTCTTAGATGACTTGATCTATAAAGGAATTACATATTACTATCAGGTCTCTGCAGTTAATGAAATCGGTGAAAGCGAACTTTCCGAGAGTGTACTTGCAAAAGTGACTACAGAACCCTCCCCTCCCCTCAATCTAACTTCAGTAGGATACGAAAAAAACATCTCAATTTCATGGGAAAAACCTGCTGATGACGGTGGACTACAGATATTAAAATACAACATTTATCGTGGAATAAGTCCTGACAATATGAGCTTTTACCAGGATGTAAATTCTACAAAGTACAACGATTCAGATGTAGACAATGAAACTATTTATTATTACTACGTTACAGCAGTAAACGATAAAGGTGAAAGTAATCCAACAGACGTAGTAAATTCATCATTAGTAACAACACCTTCAGCTCCATTGAACCTTGAAGCTGAACCAGGAAACAGTACAGTCAACCTATCATGGTCACCTCCTCCAGAGAGCGGTAGTGAAGATATAATCGAATACCGGATATACAGAGGTGAGAAAAGAAATGAACTTGAATATTTGACAAGTGTCAATGGAAATATCACCAATTATACTGATGATAGTGTAGAGAACGAAAACAATTATTTCTACAGCGTAAGTGCGGTAAATAATGCAGGGGAAGGTCCAGAATCTGACGTTGTGAAAGCACGTCCATCCTGGAGATATGCACCTGGTCTAGAATTCATACCCCTAATGATAGCTCTAATAATGGTTTCTATATACGTAGCTATCAAGAAAAAGAAAAGATAGAACACCCCTTCCCCTCCTTTCCTCCATTTTTAGAAAACCAATCAATTTATATATCACCCCATAGTCACTTTTAAGTAATATAACTTATATGAATCGAGTCCAAGTTTGATTTAAGTTTACAGCATCATATATTGGAGGTAAAATATGGCAAGAATGCATAATTCCACGAAAGGTAAGTCAGGTTCAACACGTCCAAATATTGACTCACTTCCAGAGTGGGCTGAAAGAGAAGAAGGTAAAGTAGAAGATCTGGTTGTTCAGTTGGCTAAACAAGGTTATACCGCTAGCGAGATTGGGGTACAATTAAGAGATCAATATGGTATCCCAGATGTTCAGATGGCAACAGATAAAAGTGTAACGGATATAATAGAAGAAAATGACTTAACTCCAGAATTTCCAGACGATTTAATGGCTTTATTAGAAAAAGCTGTCAATTTAAATAAACACCTAAAAAGGAACCATAAAGATGTATCTAACAAAAGAGGTTTACAGCTTGTTGAATCAAAAATAAGAAGATTGGTAAAATACTATAAAAAACAGGGAAAACTACCTGACGACTGGAAATATTCAATAGACAAAGCAGAGATGCTGACACAATAATAAAAGTTTTTGAAGAAGGGGGTAAATTGTTAACTCTCCCCGAAGATATGGAAGAGAAGCTAGAACAAGCATCCGCTTTATTAGAAGATAATGATAAATTTAGAATTATAACTCATTATGATGCTGATGGCATCACCTCAGCAGCTGTTCTTGTTAGAGCTTTGATGAAGGAACAAAAAGGTTTTCATACCACATTTGTTAGCTCTTTTCCTGATAAAATCCCAAAGGGGTTACCTATCATCTTTACAGATATCGGAAACAGTCATCTTAAAACGATAAAAGATAATACAGCTAGTGCTATAGTACTAGACCATCATAACATTGAAGATGATGTAGAAGGGGATGAAAATCATGTTTTTATCAATCCTCACAGTTATGGTATCGATGGAGCTCGAGAAGTAAGTGGAGGAACATTAACATTTTTACTAACGATTTACCATAATAAGAGTAATTGGCCAAACGTGTTCTATGGATTAGCTGGTGCTGCTGCTGATAAACAGAATATAGGTGGTTTCATAGGTCTCAATAAACAGATAGTGGATACTGCTATAGAAAAAAGTGTTCTAAATAAGAAAAAAGGATTGTATATAGATGGTGATGGATTAAGAGATGCGTTGATGAAAGCTGGAGATCCATATTTTCCAGAGATTTCAGGTAGAAAATTTAAAATTGAAAAGCTGATCGATAAAATTGATCTCGATCCCGAAACATCTGTGTTAGACCTCTCTAGTGATAAAGATAGGAGATTGACATCCATACTGGTTCTATCCCTACTTAAAAGAAACATACCCCATCATGTTATTGAATCGATAAAAGGACCTCATTATTTAAATAATAACGAAGATATAGATATCGAACTTCTTTATAAATTACTTAATTCATGTGCGAGAACCAACAAAGCAGGTCTAGGTTTATCGATATGTCTCGGTGATAGATCATCTATCGAAAAAGGAAGAGACATAAGGAAAGATTATAGAGAAAGAATGATCGAAAGACTAAATCAGCTGGAAGATGAAGGTATAGAAAAGAAAAACAATATACAGTATTTCCTCGAAAAAAAGAAAGAGAGAAAGGGAGAATTAGCCGGGTTAGGCATGCTTTATCTGTTTGATCAAAGATATCCTACATTTGGGATGACAGAAGTAGATGGCAAGATAGACCTTTCAGCTAGAGGTACCAAAAGTATGATAGAAAAAGGTCTAGACTTAGGAAAACTATGTAGGATAATCGCTGAAAAACATGGTGGTAGCGGTGGTGGGCATGATATAGCAGCTGGAGCCACCTTCCCTAAGAAGAATTTAGAACAGTTTCTTGATAACATGGATAGAGAAGTCGGGAAAATTCTTACCTGATTTATGATAAATATTCATCAGTTATATATTCACCGAAGATTTTATATTAGATTTGTATGATACGATTATATTAAATTCAGGGCTGACATATAAGGGGAATCAACTTGATTTTTGGAAGAGGTAAAGAAGAAAAACTGACGAAAAAAATAAATTCTCTAAGACCTAAAGCAGAGAGTGCAAAGAACAAAGGTAATACTAAAAAAGCCATTTCAATCTATGATGATATCATTGATTTATTGGAAGAAAGTGACGATATTTTTAAAGACCCAGACACAGCTTCTGATTTGCTGACTGAATTCGGTATTGAATTGTATAAACTTGGGGAATACAGCAGAGCTCTGGAATGTTTTGAAAAAGCATTGAATAGAAATCCAGACAACACTGATGCACTACTTCATAAAGGGTTAGCATATGTAAGCATGGATGAGATGGGTGAATATGCCCTGATGTGTTTCAATGATGTATTAAAAAAAGAACCAAACAACAAAAGAGCGATGATAAACAAGGCAAATGTATTTCGGATTCTAGGATGGAGAGACAGGGCTATGGAATCATTCCGAGAGTTGCTTAGGGAGGATAAGGAAAATCTCAAATACTTACACAGGATAGTTAAACAGAATCCAGATGATTCTGACCTTTGGAGATTAGAAGCTGAGGCATTTGAAAAAAGAGGTAAAATTAAAAGGGCTGCTAGAGCCTATGAAAAAATACTCAATTTGGAGCCAGATAATGAAAAAATTTTTTCAAAAATCATCGAGCTTAAACCAAAAGATTCAGATTTTCTAAAAGAACAGGGAGATAGACTGAATAAGATAGGAGAGAAAAAGTACTCAAAAAAATTATACAAAAAGGCACTGCAATTAGAACCTAAAAACATCGACCTGATGGACAAAGTTCTCTCTTTTGAGCCTGAAAATGTAAAACTCTTAAAAAGAAAAGCCGATATGCTCGAAAGATTAGGGGCAGAAGAAGAAGCTCTTAAAATATACAAAAAACTTTATTCCATTACCGGTGAGGAAGAAAAATACTACAACAAAGCATTAGAGTATAAACCTGATGACGTCGATCTCCTATATGAAAAGGCCCAATCTCTGTATGAAAAAGGCAAATTTGAAGATGCTATAAAGATATATAATAAGTTACAGGAACTTGGAGAGAGCAATATCGATCTTTTACACAACAAAGGTGCATGTCTTTTCAATCTTGATGAATATGAGAAAGCAATAAAAATCTTTGATAATATTTTGGAAAGAAATGAAGATGATATCGATGCAAAAGTCAACAAAGGTGCGTGTATCTATCAGATGGGTCGTTATGATCCAGCCATGATGTATTTCAATGAAGTTGTAAAAAATAATCAACACGAAGCAAGGGCATGGTACTATAAAGCTAAAGTAGCTGCTAGACAGGGCGATAATAAACTTGTCAAGCCTTTCCTTAAAAAAGCGACTGAAATAAACGAGGAATTGAAAGAGAGAGCGAAAGAAGAGGATGCATTCAATATAGTTAGGGATAAAGATTATTTCAAGGAAATCGTTTATTAACTTAAAATGGATAGAATAGAAGTTGAACCTGGACTTTTTCTAACATCCGATTACTGTGCATGGTATAAACCTAAGGATATCATCATTTTAGCAGATATTCATATGGGCTACGAATCGGGGCTGAAGGATGAAGGTTTCTCTTTACCACTCTTTCAGAAAGATGAAGTGTTGGATAAGCTCTCTACTATAAAAGATAAGTATGATCCTAAAATCTTCGTAGTTGCTGGTGATTTTAAACATGACTTCGGTAGGAGTGAGAAGAGAGAATTTTCTGATATTTTAGATATCATGGATTATATACTTCAAGATTGTAATCTAACGATAGTTAGAGGAAATCATGATAACTACCTACAGAATCTGACTGAATACAAGGGAATCCCCTTCTATGAAAAATCTATCAAAATAGGAAATTTATTTATCACACACGGACACAATAAGCTGGATTATGAGGGAATTCTGATAATGGGTCATGAACATCCCTCTTTAAAAATAAGAGATGAGATAGGGGCTATCATGAAAAGACCATGCTTTCTGCACAGCAAAAAGAACAGTATAGTAGTATTACCAGCCTTCAGTCCTATGGCTGAGGGGAGAGATATTGTAAATTCAGACAATTTCTTTTCAGAAATACTGGAAGATGTTGATGACTTAAAAGATTTCGATATTTATGCCCTCTCTGAAGATGGTATAATTCATTTCCAAACTATAGGTAAAGTAAGAAAGGCATATCACAGTTAGATTGTTATGTCCGAAGGTTTATATACTTGAAACTTTCATCAAGTTTTGTAGAAAACAGTTGAAATTAATATTAGTATAAGTTGAGTAAGCTTATCACTTTACTCATCACTATTACCCCCTTACAAAATATGCATGATTCAAATCAAATCACCTTAATTTGAATATTAGGTAACTCTGAATAAGAAAATGGGAATTAAAGAATATGAGTACCAGTATTATTCCCATCAGGGATTAGTTCGCTTGCCCTGAATAGTGAAAAAAATAATCACTACTCAGTATAGTGAACTCATATGAAGGGGTTCGATGATTAAATTTTCAACTGTTTTCTGTGATAATAAAGATTCAATAAGGTGTTAAATATGGATATTGATCCGAGTACAACTAAATACGTCATAAAAACCAACTTAAAAGCTAATGGTATAGTTGAAAAACCCGACGTCGTTGGAGCCATTTTTGGCCAGACTGAAGGTTTATTAGGTGATGAATTAGACCTCCGAGATCTCCAAAAAAGCGGTAGGATGGGGAGAATCGAAGTTGAGGTAAGCTCTTCCAAAGGACGTTCTAGTGGCACCATAACGATACCATCCAGTTTAGACTTAGTAGAAACTTCGATATTAGCAGCAGCTCTAGAGACGATAGACAGGGTAGGACCCTGTAAAGCCAACATCGAAATAGATGAGATCAAGGATGTCAGAGAATCGAAGAGACAAAGGATAGTTGAAAGAGCTAAAGAATTGCTGTCAAGCACATTAGAAGAGAGCAAAGTTCCAACAGGAAACATAACAGAATCTGTAAGACAGGAAGTTCAAATGGAAGAGATCAGCAACTTTGGTAAAGATAAATCACCAGCTGGTCCTAATGTCAAAGATTCAGATGCGATCATAATAGTAGAAGGCAGATCCGATGTTCTTAATCTACTTAAATACGGTATTAAAAATGCCATCGCAGTAGAGGGAACCAACATACCCAAAGGCATCAAACAGCTTTCATCAGAGAGAGTTACCACTGCTTTCGTAGACGGTGATCGTGGAGGTTCACTTATACTTAAAGAACTGCTTGAAACAGCAGAAATCGATTACGTAGCTAGAGCACCAGATAATAGTGAAGTAGAAGAATTGACACAGAAACAAATAATGAAATCATTGAGAAGTAAAATACCAGTGGACCAGTACGTTGAGATGTATGATATCGATGTTGAAAGAAAAACTCCATCAAAACCTACTGGTTACAAAAAAAATGATTACAAAACAAAGAAAAAGAGAAAAGTTGAAAAGAAAGAAAAAAAGGAAGAACCTGAAGAAAAATCCGAGTACGACAATTACAGGAAAGTGATCAACAGCTTAAAAAACAAGAAAAAAGCAAAACTGTTGGATGAGAACGAAGAAACCATCGATGAAATAAAGACAAGGGAATTGGCAGACGAATTAAACAATATGGATGAACAGATAAAAACTGTAATATTCAATGGAATCATAACCCAGAGATTAGTTGATATAGCTACCGATGCAGGCGTTGAAAAACTGATAGGGAGAAAAGTAGGCAACATACCAAAATTGCCAACATCTATAGAAGTCATGTCTTGGGACCAATTGATGAGCTGAATTAAAAACCCCATTCTCTTTTTTATCTTTTTATATTCGATATAGTTGGTAAATATCTTTGTATTATAAATAAGCAGAATTTTTTTATACTAGTGCTATTGTCGATTAAACTGGTAAATATGACTAAATACGTATATTCATTTGAAGAAGGAAGCGCAGATATGAAAGATCTGCTAGGTGGAAAGGGTTCCAATCTTGCTGAGATGACACAGATTGGACTTGATGTTCCACCAGGATTCACAGTAACTACAGAGGCTTGTCTAACATACCTTGACAAAGGACACATGCCCAAAGAAGTAGAAGAACAGATGAAAAAAAAGATGAAAGAATTAGAGGTGGAGATGGGACAAACTTTTGGTGATTCTGAAGATCCTCTTCTTGTTTCCGTTAGATCAGGTGCAGCAGTTTCTATGCCGGGTATGATGGATACTGTTCTCAATTTAGGGCTCAACGATAAAAGTGTTAAAGGGTTGATTAAAAAGACTGATGAAAGATTCGCTTATGACAGTTATAGAAGATTCGTCAACATGTTCGGAGAAGTTGTACGTGGAATTCCACACCGCAAATTCGAAGAAGAGATGAATAAAATTAAAGAAAATAGGGGTGCAGAGAATGATGTCGACCTCGATGCTGAAGGAATGAAAGAGGTCACTGAAGCTTATAAAGATCTAGTAGGAGATATCCCAGATGATCCTTGGGAGCAGCTGATGGAAGCTACAAAAGCTGTCTTCGGTTCCTGGGACAATGAGAGAGCTAGAAGATACAGAGATTTGAACGATCTACCACATGATATGGGAACTGCAGTGAATGTGCAGACGATGGTCTATGGTAATACCGGAGAAAATTCTGGAAGCGGTGTAGCCTTCACTAGAGATCCATCTACAGGTGAAAATGAAATTTATGGTGAGTTCTTGAGGAACGCTCAGGGAGAAGACGTCGTTGCTGGTATCAGAACTCCTTTACATATTTCAGATTTACAAGATATGTGGCCAGAGATATACGAAGAACTGGAAGAAGTCTGTGAAATCTTGGAAGAAAAGTACAAAGATATGCAGGATTTAGAATTCACTGTAGAGGATGGAGAACTGTACATACTTCAGACAAGAACAGGAAAAAGAACACCAAATGCTGCAGTAAAGATCGCTCACGACATGGCCAAAGAAGTCGTGATCAGTGAAAAAGTAGCTCTATTAAGAGTTGAAGGAAGCCAAATAGAAAAGATACTTCACAAACACATTGATCCAGAAGAGGATTTAGATGAACTAACACAAGGTCTTAACGCATCGCCAGGCGCAGCTTCTGGAAAAGTAGTATTCGATACAGATGAAGCAGCCTTGAGAGGCGATGAAGGCGAAGACATTATTTTAGTTAGACCAGAGACAACTCCAGAAGATATTCACGGATTAGCAGCCTCAAGAGGTGTATTAACCAGCAGAGGTGGAATGACTTCCCACGCAGCTGTTGTCGCAAGAGGTATGGGACAACCATGTGTAGCTGGTGCAGAAGAGATAGACATAGACCTAGTGAACGAGAAATTCACAGTCGGAGATACTGTAGTTAAGAAAGACGATATAATAACGATCGACGGAACAAGTGGTGACGTGATCCTAGGTGAAGCACCATTAGTAGAACCTGAATTTACACCTGAATTCGAAGAGTTATTAAAATGGGCTGATGATATCAGAAAGATGGGTGTATGGACCAACGCAGACACACCTGAAGACACACAAAAGGCTATTGATTTCGGGGCTGAAGGTATCGGATTGACGAGGACTGAACACATGTTCTTCGATCCAGAAAGATTACCAGTCGTTCAAGAGATGATCATCGCTAAAGATGATGAAGACAGACAGAAAGCCATCGATGAACTGTTACCGATGCAGAAGAAAGACTTCAAAGAACTGTACAAAGTGATGGAAGGCAAAACGATTACTATCAGATTATTAGATCCACCACTTCACGAATTCGCACCAACCGAAAAAGAAACTCAAGAAGATCTATCCGAAAGATTGGATATCAGTGTAGAAGAGATACAGAAACGTGTTGCTAGATTGGAAGAAGCAAACCCGATGCTCGGTCACAGAGGATGCAGACTAGGTATCACTTATCCAGATATTTACAAGATGCAGGTAAAAGCCATACTCGAAGCAGCAATCGAAGTTAAAGAAGAAGGAACACCGGTCGAACCGCATATAATGGTACCATTGATAGGAAATGTTACTGAACTAAAAGAAGTTAAAGAAAACATCGTAAAACCAGTAGAAGAAGAAGTATTCTCTGAAGGTAAGGAGGTAGATTATGAAGTTGGAACGATGATAGAGATACCTCGTGCAGCACTGACAGCAGATAAGATAGCTGAGGAAGCTGATTTCTTCTCATTCGGTACAAACGATTTAACACAGATGGGACTCGGATTCAGCAGAGACGATGTAGGCACCTTCGTACCAGAATACCTTGATAAAGGAATCCTAGAAGATGATCCTTTCCAAATACTCGATCAAGACGGGATAGGAAAATTAGTCAAGATGGGTACCGAAAAAGGAAGAGAGACTAAAGAGGACCTAAGTGTTGGTATCTGCGGTGAGCACGGTGGTGAACCAAAATCAGTCAAGTTCTGCTATAGAAATGAACTTGATTACGTAAGCTGTTCACCATACAGAGTACCGGTAGCCAGAATAGCAGCAGCACAGGTAGTAATCGAAGACGAACTGTCCGTCGATGAAGGAATCGATGGATACTAAATCCAAAAAAACCTTTTTTCTCTTTTAATCACTAGGTTTTTTATTCTTTCCAAACGTTTTCTTGAATCTGGTATGTGTAGCTTCGAAGTCTAGCTTCTTATAGAATTTTTCTAAACCAGAATTATCAAGATTTAGGTGTACAGAAGCACCTTTGTCTTCCGGGATTATTTTGTTTACTAATTCAGAACCAATACCTTTGCCTTGGTATTCCTCCTCAACAGCTAGATGTGCGATGTGAAACTTGTCGAAAAATGGTGTAAAGACACCTGAAACTGCGCCTATTAACGATTCGTCTAAATAAGCACCTATGACTCTACCATTTTCAAAACAGTAGTTCACATCTTCTTCAAGTGTTTTTCTAGAAATGAATTGTTTAAGGTATTCATACAGTAGGTCAAAGTACACTCTTTTTTCATTAGTGTTGATCTGATTTTCATCGATTAGTCTGTATTCGATCCTACCTTTTATTTCAGATTCATCACTCATCTAAATCACTTTGTCTCTTCTGGTTTTAGTTTCTTAATAAATTCCTTTTCTATCTTATCAGCAGTTTTAGTTGGTTTACCAAGTAAAACGTCTTCAGTAGGAAGTCCATATTCTTCCTCGTATTTCTGTATATATTTGTCCACATCTATTCCCTCTTCGTGGTTGATACCTAATGCAATAACAGAATCAGGATAAAAAAATTCGATGGTCTCTTTTTCCTCATCAATATCAGGTGGTCCGAATTCTGGAAGTCCTTCTTTGTGTTCCCTTCCAGGAGCATGTAGTAATACCACACCGTGAGGATGGACTCCTTTCATAAGTGCTAATGGATTTCCGCCTTGAGGATGGGCAATACACGCCTGACCCTCTATTATTATCACATCGTAGTCTCCTTCAGTCGAGGCTTTCCATACTACATGTTCTGCTTCACCGCTCAGGAAATCTCCTCTGATGCCATCCAATGGAAACCCATATCTTGCTCCCTGAATCATGCCTGTCTGTCCAGTAGCGACGAAAGCGGGGTTGTATCCTCTTTCTTTAAATTCCTTGTAAAGTTCTATACAAAAAGTTCTTTTTCCTATCGCACAGTCTGTCCCTGATACCAGTATTCTAGGAGGGGAATCTATATCCCTCAATTTGCCTGTGAAGAAGTGAGGTTTTTCTGGTTCCTTTCTAACATCCCATATATCGACATCGTACTTTTCAGCTTTCTCTTTGAATTCATCCATCTCTGATATATGGTCGTGTGCTCCATGAACTATATCCATACCGTTCTCCATGGCTTTGAAGAACACGTCTTTCTGATCGAACGGAAAAGCACCACCATCTCTAGCGATACCGTTGATAAAGGTTTCTGGTTTCTCTTCTAAATTATTTAATGCATCTTTCAGATCATCAAATATAGGGATATTTTTCTCCACATCTGGGAGGACTTCATGAACATGATTTTCTTCTCTTGTACTATCTATAACGCCTACAATATCGTATTTTTCAGAAAATCGAACTAAACCGTTAGCTGTTTTTCCATCTAATTTGCCGAACTCTCCTTCCGCATATACTAACGCTGGTATCTTCTTTTCTATTCCAAACATGATCGACAACTCTATTTAGATTTGAATCAAGATGGCTCCCTTTCAAACTTTCCTGAAGTGATAACTACTACATGTTTACCTTCTAAATTATTTTCCTCTAAATACTTATCCAAGGCACCCATAGCCGTACACGAACAAGGAAGTGCTTCGATTCCTTCCTCCTTTAATAATGCGTAATAATGCACAATCTCTTCATCTGTTAATCCAATAGCTGTTCCATCAGTATCGTATATCGCATTAACAGCCTCTTGTCCATCTAATGATTTCCAGTTCAATAGAGGTTCATTTATCTCAGTTTCTTTCAAGCTGTCAGGCGGTAGTTCCAATATATCCTTACTCCCTTGTCTTATAGTTTCAATAATTGCATTGTTTCCCAAACTTGATGCTGCTATCATCCTGGGAATTCCCTCTGCTCTCTTTTTTCTCCACAGTAATCTATAGCCAAGATGTACTCCTGCTATCGTAGTACCGTTCCCAACTGATACGGACACAGTTGCAGGTTTTTCATCTAGATGCTCTTGTATCTCCTCAGATATGTCAGCGTAGGCGACTAAAGATATGGGAGTATTTTTCCTGCCTGGATTTGCATCGTACCAATCATTTTTCTCAGCCATTTTTCTGCTTTCTTCAACCGCTTCCTCATATCCACCCTCAACTCTCAAAACCTCAGCCCCATTCTCTTTCATCTTATCTACCAAGTTAGATGTGTATTTTTCAGGAGTGAATATCTTGCAGTCTAGATCAGTTTTTCTAGCTACAAAACTCATCGAGTGTGCATAATTACCACATGAACCGACCGTGATAGTATCATAATTCCTAACAATAGCATCATCGACATGTTGGATAGCTAAACGGTCTTTGTGGGTCCCAGTGGGATTATGGCCTTCTAATTTTAGATAAAGATTCTCTATTCCTAGCCTTTCTCCTATATCATCCGCCCGGATCAACGGAGTTTCGCCAATACCATATGTCATGATTACTAATTTGTAATAACACACTTATAATTTTACCCTGAATAACTGAGATTAAACTATGATTAAATCTATTTTAAAATATATTAAAATTAACTTGTTTGGAGGTAGTAAAAAATAAAAGATAAAAGGATTTGAATTACTGTGGAGGTGGTTGCTGATATTGTTGCTGCTGTTCCTGTTCCCTTCTAACTTCAGACATATCTGGTCTAACTAGTAACCAAACGATAAGTCCTATTATTCCTGTAATCAATACAATTATAAGCCATAAAGCTCCACTTTTTCCTCTCTTTTCAGCATCTTTGTATACCCAAACTGCAATAAATATTGCAATTATGAAAAAGATTACTGGTATCAAACACATTGTTCCTGCCAGTAGACCTCCTGCAAGTTCTCCGTTGTATAATGCAATTTGAGTTGGTATTTCCATCATTCATATCACCAATTTTTGTTCTAACCCCTATTTTCTTATAGATATATAATTTTTGTCCATTAATATCTATTACATATATATTGATTTAATATAGTCATGTTTAATAAACTCTTTAATAAAATAAGTAAAAAAGTATTTATAATTGTTAACCTGATGTTAACATAATATGATGGACGACTTAACTAAAAGGGATAAAGAATACATGAGAGCTGTTTTTCTTCTGAGCGGAGCTAAAAATCCTGTTGGTCCTTCTAAAGTAGCAAAAAGGTTTGGTGTAAGCAGAGTAGGTGTTCTCAGAAAGATGAAAAGGATAGCAGATCTCGGTCTGGGAGAATATATAGAACAATCAGGCCTGATTTTAAATACAGATGGAAAGGAAATTGTTGAAAAAGACATACAAAATCATCACTTGATCGAAAACTTTCTTCAAGAATCTTTAGACATGGACTTCAAAGAAGCCTGTGAAGAGTCTGGAAAAATAGGTGATATAATCAGTGAGAACTTTATAAATTCTATAAAAGAAAAACTAGGAGATGATATATCTTGTGAGTGCGGTCTTTGTTTAGAACCACCATATCCACCTAATAAATTGAAAGATTGTCACTGGTGCAGGAATTTACTTAATGAAGGGAAAGAAAAGGAGGAAACATCATGATCCATAAAAAGATCATGGCCATAATATTTAGCATATTGTTACTGAACATCGGCGTATATGTTGTTAATGATCACTATAATCAGGAAGATACAGGGGATTATGAACTGAATGTTGCTGTAACTATCCCACCTCAGAAGGAATTTGTAGAGGAAGTTGGAGGGGATAATGTTAAAGTGACTTTGATGGTTCCACCAGGTCAAGATCCACATTCTTATGAACCAGAAACACGTCAGATGCGTGAACTTGCTAAAGCTGATATATATTTCAAAGTTGGATCAAAGATAGAATTCGAAGAGACATGGATGGACACTATGAAAGGATATAATCCTGATATGGAGATCATCGATGGAGCGAAGGAAATAGAACTTTTAACCATGGATGGACACAAATCTGACGATGGGCATGAACACGATGAAGATGTCGATCCTCACATATGGCTTTCTTCAAAAAATGCTATCAAAATGGTTGATAATCTCGTTAATGGTTTGATAGAAAAAGATTCAGATAATGAAGAGTTCTATAAAGAGAATGCAGAAGATTACAAAAATAAACTTAGTGAATTAGATTCAGAGCTGAAAGAGGGACTATCTCAATATGAGGAGAGGGAATTCTTGGTTTATCAT
This sequence comes from Thermoplasmata archaeon, assembly GCA_046538435.1. Lineage (GTDB taxonomy): Archaea > Thermoplasmatota > Thermoplasmata > Halarchaeoplasmatales > Halarchaeoplasmataceae > CAYSTL01. The sequence goes on from JBKHIX010000006.1 coordinate 31,270, forward strand.
CCATCCTTTGGATATCTTGCAAACGAATACAATCTAACACAGATTCCTATCCAAGATGAGGGTAAAGAACCGGGTACAAAAGGATTGGAAAATATAATCAAACAGGCAAAGGAAAATAATATCTCAGTGATTTTCGTATCTCCCCAGTTCGATGAGTCCAATGCAGAAACCATAGCAGATGAGATTGACGGTGAAGTAATAATGTTGAATCCACTGGCAGAAAATTATCTTGATAACATGAGAAAATTAAAAGAAAAATTGATATCTGGTTTTGAAATGGGAGGGAAATGATATGAAAGAGAAATCTATCGAATTAGATAACGTGACCGTTAGTTTTGGAAATACAGAAGTTCTAAAAGACGTGAGTGTTTCGATAGATGCTGGTGAATTCTTGGGTATTATAGGACCAAATGGTGGTGGAAAGACGACTTTACTCAAGGTTCTCATGGGGTTACATGAACCGAACAAAGGAAAGATAAATATATTTGGTAAAGACCCAAAAAATGCGGGTGAATATATAGGATTCGTTCCACAGTACTCTAATTTTGATGATCAGTTTCCGATAGACGTCTGGAACGTCGTTCTGATGGGGAGAGTTGGAAAGCTCGGATGGAAACCATTTTATTCTAAAGAGGATAAAAAGATAGCTAAGAGGTCTCTTAAATTAGTAAATATGTACGAATATAAAGATAGGCAGATTTCTAATCTATCCGGTGGACAACAGCAGCGGGTGTTGATAGCTAGAGCACTTACCACTGAACCTAAAATATTGTTGTTAGATGAACCAACAGCAAGTATAGATGAAAAGATCAAGTCAAGTATCTATGACCTTCTTAAAAAATTGAATGAAGAGAAAAATATAACGATAATACTAGTCTCTCACGACATAGGTATAATTTCATCTTATGTCAAAAAAATAGCATGCTTGAATAAATATTTCATATATCACGGGTCTGACGAATTAACACCAGATATGGTAGAGGCATCATATGAATGCCCAGTAGATATAGTAGCACACGGTCATCCTCACAGAGTTTTCGAACACAAGATGCCTTCTTCAGAGGAGGAATAAAGATGCTGGAGATGTTCCAATATCAATTCATGCAGAACGCTCTGATAGCTGGTATCTTGGCTTCTATAATATTTTCAATAATAGGTACATTTGTGGTGGTAAAACGGATCGTTTTTATAAGTGGTGGGATCGCACACGCATCTTTTGGAGGTGTCGGATTAGCTTTCTATCTAGGTATAAAACCGTTAATAGGTGCGTCTCTTTTCGCTTTGGTTTCAGCTTTAGGAGTGGGAGCTGTTGGTAAAAAAACACTGCAGAGGGAAGATACTGCCATAGGTATCGTGTGGGCAGTAGGTATGGCTCTTGGTGCATTCTTTTACTACATAACTCCAGGATATCTACCCAGTCCTTCCAGTTTTTTATTTGGTAATCTCCTGATGATAAGAAGTTCCGATCTATACTTATTATTGGTAATGACCTTGATAACCCTAGTTGTAGTTACTCTATTTTATCATAAATTACAGGCGATCAGTTTTGATGTAGAATTCTCAGAGGTTGTTGGAGTTTCCACCACAGTATTCTACTATCTACTGCTTGTGATGGTAGCTTTCTCAATAGTATTCTTGATCAAATTTGTAGGGATCATATTAGTCATAGCAATGCTTGCAATTCCAGCTTCAATATCAAGTGGTGTGACCCATGACATGAGAAGGATAATATTTTATTCATTTCTCTTGTCACTGACCTTTGTTCTATCTGGGCTGTTCATATCATATCAGATGAATACACCTGCAGGACCAACAATCGTTATCCTCGCTGGAGTTGTGTTCATAATAGACATGGTCTATACTAAGATGATATCTTGATCAACTACTCTCCCCACCTTTAGTTTTACTTAAAAACACTATCACACCAATCGCTATGAAGATAGAAATCACTATCTCTACGAATATCAAACTCTTCCAGAAGGGATCATTTTCAGAAGCTGCATCTGAGGATACCGTTTCATCGGTTGTTCCATCATTATTTTCATCAGCAGGAGGTGCCGAATTTAATATTTGATCCATGGTATCTATCAACTCTGATGAACTCATAAAACCAATCTCTCTGATCAACACCTCTCCCTCCGAGTTTAAGAACATAAGTGTGGGTATGGATTCGATATTATATTGTTTTGCAAGATCATTGTTGTGATCAACATTCACTTTTATATTGATGAATTCAGAAGACTTTTGAACCAAATCTTCATCTGGATATACTTCTTCCTCCATCTTCTGACATGGGCCACACCATTCAGCCCAAAAATCTATGAATATCGGTTTTCCCTGAGATTTTGCTTCCTGCATCCCTTCTCCGTATTGGTACCAGTTTATCTCATCATCCTGTGCTTGAGAAGTAGTTGGGAAAAAAGCGAGTAATAGTAATCCAATTATCAGAAATAAAGACAATTTTTTAAACATCTTATCACGGTTTTGTATTTTTAATACATAAACACTAACAGCTCCTTATTAATCTTTTCCCTAAAAAAAGAGAAAAATGGTTTTTTTGTTGGAACTTTGAAAACTCAACCAACTAGAGTCCCTGAAAAAACCTGCCATGCTAGAGCGGATTTAGCCACCAAACTCAGGACGATATACATCTTCTCTCCAAACAGGTAATCCTGCCATTTCCACACCTTTTTGTACTGCAGTAACTGATTCAGTGCAAATATATTGAAGAATATACCTATCGATATGAATATCCATATCACGAAAGATGGCACTTCGACAGGGGATTCAGCGATAGCTGTCCATAAGCGGATAGCTATAGCTATCCATGGTGCAGCACCAGCGATACATCCGAATATAAAAGGCGACCATCTCGTTTTTTCTGTTTCCTGGTTGTAGGCTTCCATCAGCCAGCCAAATAGGATCATCGAGGCGTTAACTACAAAGATCACCACCAGCGTTGCGAGATCCGTGAATCCTGTCAGCATAGCGATGATAACTATCATCAGTGAACTGCTGAATGAATACTCTATCCATCGGGCTTTATTGATATGATCCTTGAGATTTCTTTTGTACCAATCGGAAGCAAATGTAGAAAGTGAAAAGTGTGCTATCGCTGAGATGAATAGGAACGCCGCTACTGCCGGACCCAACTGCAGGTCGAAAAGCACGGTGGTCCCCATTTCCTCCGTACCAGGAGGGCCTCTCATATAAGAACTCGTAATGGATATAGCGAAATCAGTACTCAAATATACCATCAGAACACCCTGGATAAAATGCAATATTGCCATGAATCCATTGAATTTTCTTAGATTTTCAAATTTCTTTTCTTCATCAGACATCATCCTCTCCTCTTGAATACTAAATAAAAACATTATTATATATAATTTTTTACAATACAGTTAATTGATATTAGAGGGTTGATTCCGGAGTGTAAGGGAAAAACATATAAATAGAATGTGTTGTTGCAAAGATGATATTATGGCACAGAAACCAGGCAGTATGTACAGAGAAGTGAAAGGCCAGGCCTATACCAGAAAGGAATATATCGGCGGAATTCCTCACTTGAAGGTCGGTCAATTTACTATGGGTAATCGTACCGCTGAATTCGATTTAGAGATGACTCTGGTAGCTGAAGAGAAATGCCAGATAAAAGATGGTGCCCTCGAAGCTGCTCGTGTTACATTAACTAGAGTTTTAACAAAAAACCTTGGAGAACAAAATTTCAAAGCTAAGATTCTCATTTACCCTCATCACGTATTGAGAGAGAATAAACAGGCTACAGGTGCAGGTGCTGACAGATTATCCGAAGGTATGAGGAGTGCTTTCGGTAAAAAGATCGGTAACGCAGCTAGAGTTAAAAGTATGCAGGAGATAATCAAGGTATGGGTCGATGAAGAACATGAAGATGTGGCTAAAGAAGCCCTTAGAAAAGCATCTATGAAATTGCCTACACCCTGCAGAAAGAAAAAAGAATTAAAAGAGTAAAAAATATACTTTTTAAATATCTATCTATACATTTTCTTCTGCCTCTTTCTCTTCAGTAACAGTATATTTACCTTTAACTACAGCAACTGTTGCATCAGCATTCTTAATAACCCTCTCAGTGGTACTTCCCATGAACAATTTTGTAAATCCAGAAAGACCATGGCTGCTTATATAAATTATATCTGTGTCTTTTGCTGCTGCAGCTATCTGTGCATAAGGTTTACCTTCTAATATCTTCCTTTCAAGCTCAACGACTAGTTCATCAGCCATCTCTTCTATCTCATCCAATGCTTCATGACCTTTGGATTTCATACCGCTCTTGGCTGATTCTTTTATACTCGCATGATGAAGGCCTTCATATTCAGAAGTATTTATTACATAGATGCTAACAGCTTTTACACCTAACGATTTAGCCATCTCAAGTCCTTCTTTCACTCCTCTCATCGCATTTTTTGACCCATCAGTAGGTAATATAACTCTATCATACATGGTGTATATGGATAGTCTATATAAGATATAAATAACTACCCCTACTTAAAATATTAACCGGCTTCATCCCGAAATGTTTATAATTAGATTCTATCCTAATTATAATTACCTT
>JBKHIX010000164.1:0-3090 GCA_046538435.1 Thermoplasmata archaeon
GATATATCAATGAGATTTTTTAGCTTTTTTTGGGTTTTCGCTATGGTTCGAAACAAATCGATGTGTTCCCATCCAAGTCCCACCTCTTCACTAATCTCTTTGAATGGTTTAAAATACCGGTAGGGTTCATCTTTATTATCATATCTTCCTTTTGCGACATCTCTCTCGTTTTTTATGACCTCCCTCTTCTCCTCTATCTTTGATGGATCCCATTCTTTGAATTCTTCTGGTGTCAGGTTAGAACCTATTCTCTTCAACCTTTTCTTCAACTTAGAATCGGGACAAGATGGGTTTATTCCTACAAATAAAAGTTTATTTTTTTTCAATTCAGGATAAAGCGAAGGTATTTTACTTACTTTGCTGGCATTATCTTCCCAGAGTTTTATGTACTTGTCGTTGATGGTCTCGTTCAACCTTTTAGACATAGAAAATAGATTGTTTTTATACATATAATAATTAGGGTTTATAATCTACAGATGATGGAGAACAATCTATAACCATCCTGGTTGATCTTAAATCGGTAAAAGATATGGTTAATAACTTGTTAGAGGGAAATTAAGCAGATTTTAAGCCTATAAATTTTTAGGTGGAGTTGTTAGCCTTTCGAAAAGAACGCATCTTAGAAAATATTTTTATTATATTTGAGCGTATTCAGAGCCAAAAGAGGTTCAAAGGTATATTATACCCTATCTTTTTCTTTTTGTCGTCTCTAAACTCCTTTATCATACCGTTATTCTTCTAATTTAACTTTATTAACCTTAGCTTTCTATCGAGCATAAAAATTAATACGTTACTGACAGCTATCATATCATTCAAAAATCAATTGAAGGGAATAAGTATCATGAAAAATGCAAATATTGTGGCTGAGTACTGTGCAGACATACTAGACCTAGATGAGATAGAGTTGGGTGACGAATTCTTTTACAACAGTTTGCCATTGTGTGTGATAGACGCTGTATTTTCAATAGGTGTACTCTACACTTCTACGAGAAACACCGTTGAGAGATATTGCAACTACTTCAATCTGAAGATGTTTAGGAATGATAAAAATGATAGTCCACCAGCTGTTGAAGAGCAACAACCGATATCGGAGTTGATGTCTCTAATAGAAGAACATGGAATTCAAAAATTCACTCAATCTATCTTCGATAATAGACAAAGAACTTCCCCCACACACGGAATTTTGAAAACTGAGGCTGTTTATCAATTCTCAAAAGTTTTGAATAAATATGATGTTGATTACTTTCAGGATATCGAAAATATCATAGGTAATAACAATTTTGAAAAGGACATTAAGAACATAAAAGGTCAAACAAGCGGTAGATCTTTAGAACTGTTTTTCATGATGGCTGGACACGATGAGTACATAATGCCTGGAAGAATGATTTTAAGGTTCATTAATGATATGTTGGATAAAGACATCAGTGCAGAAGACGCCAGAAATATACTCATCGAAGCTTCCAGCATATTGAAAAGCGATTACAATTACGTTAATATGTCTCCAAGATTATTAGACCATCACATATGGAAACATCAAAGAGAAGAATCTTAAGGTATTAATATGGAATTTGTAAGCAAAAGAAAAAATCAAGGCTTGATGAAATTGATCATTCTTAAAATGGAATTATCTTGATTTGGAAGCAAACAAATGAATTGTTTAGGGTTGGATTTGGTTCATTATTACATAATTTTGAAGATTCGAAAATGCATAAAATTACCAGTAATCTTCTTCTATCTCTTCTTGTATATCCTCGTAGACCATCTCCAGAAGATAATCGAGGTCCTCATTCTGCAATTCTAAGTATCTCCCTTTATTACTCTGAACCTTCGCTATGAGCTGGTCCGAGTTCCTCATCATCTATGGTCCAAACGTAACTTTCTATCTCTACATTGTCTGATGATCCTGATGCATCTAATGTAATCTCTTCATCGACACCAACGATCTTATCTGGTCCTGCATCTGCTGTTGGTGGTGTCTCATCCACCACTTCGATCGTTATAGTGTCAGTATCGCTGTTACCTGCTTTATCAGTCACAGTCAACTCAGCTGTATAATTACCTAATTTATCGAATGAATCTGTTACAGTCATACCTTGGTACTCTTCTCCATTGATGGTCCATTCGTATGATTCGATACCTACATTATCTGTTGATCCGCTTCCATCCAGAGTAAAGTTTTCGTTTATTGATACTGTTGTATTAGAACCTGCATCCGCTGTTGGATCAGTTACATCTTTTACCGTGACTTCCATACTAGTTTCGTTGTAATTTCCTGCTGAATCAGTTACATTTAATTTAACCGTGTAAGTACCTGGATCCTCAAAGGTGTGACTTACTTCTTCACCTGATAATTTAGAACCCTCTATAGTCCATATGAAATCAACTATTCCAACATTATCTGAAGACATTGATCCGTTGAAAGTAACAACCGTATCTTCATCCAACTCAGTATCTCCCTCGATGACTGCTGAGGGCGCTGTTACGTCTAAAACCGTGACTGTGATAGTATCTGTATCCCAGTTCCCTGCTTCATCGGTAACGTTCAAAGTTATATCATACTCACCTGGATTAGTAAATGTATACTTCACTTCTTCACCATTCTTAGTTTCACCGTTAATGGTCCAAGTGTATTCAACGATCCCTACATTATCTGATGAGCCTGAACCATTGAAAGTCACCACTGTATCTTCATCAACAGTACTATCTCCTCTAGCGTCTGCAGTTGGTGCCGTTTGATCTTCAACCGTTATAGTTATTGAATCTGTATCTGTGTTACCTGCTTCATCCTTTACAGTCAACGTTATTTCATAAGTACTTACGGGTGAGAAAGAATGTTCGATCATTTCACCCTGATAATCTGTTCCCTGTATAGTCCAGATATACTTTACTATCTTACCATTATCCGAAGAACCACTTCCATCTAATGTGAACTGCTCGTCTATTCCAACTGTTATATTCTTACCAGCATCCGCTACGGGATCTGTGACATCATTCACAGTAACGGTTATGGTGTCAGAATCTGTGTTACCAGCATCGTCTTTAACGGTCAATGTTACATCATAAGTTCCCGGTTCGGTGAACTCATATTCA
>JBKHIX010000057.1:0-11257 GCA_046538435.1 Thermoplasmata archaeon
ACTGAGATTGCAGAAGAGCTTGATATATCTATAACTACAGCAAGAAGAAGAAGAGCTAAGTTACAGGAAAATGGCCATATATATATCATAACTTTGATATTTTTTAATCATGCATATGCAGACTGTCTTGTAACAATAAATCCTAATGTATCAATTGAAACATTAAACGATTTTGTTGAGGAATCTGTCCAAGATATTAGAATATTTGAAGTTACAAAATATGTTGGAAGACAGGCCCTTCTGCTTAGATTCTGGGAAAAGGACATGGAATCTGTCAACCAATATATACATGAATTCCTGATGGGAAGAGAAGTTGTGAAAGATTTTGAAATACTACCTGCTATTGGATCTCCTAAGTCATGGAACAGAATAATTGAAGAATAATTAATTATATTAATTTTAGAAGCTATAGCGGAGGAGCTACGAACCACAATATTTTAGCTTCCTTTTTAGTTTTATTAGAAGTATAGTGCTTGGTTCCAGGAGAGTTATAGATGAGTTCACCCTCTTTTACCGTTTTCTCTTCATCTTCAGTGTTTATCGTTACTTCCCCTTCGATAACATAGGCAAATTCATGTGAACCTTCATGTACACTGTATCCTTCCTCAGGTAGTCTTGTCTGCGGTTCAAGTGTGAGTATTCCTACTTCTATATTATCATCGATTTCATAAAGAGAAAGGGCATTGTTGATAGATTCTGCCCATTCATCTTCAAGAGTTTTTACATCTGGTGACATATTTTTCCTCAATGTTTCATCACAAGGTTTCCAAAAACATCATGTTTTACTTTGAAGCCTTTAGGAACTATCGTTGTAGCTGTAGCCCCTTCTAATATACATGGTCCTTCTGCTACCTTACCTATCGGGAATTCGTCCTTATCATAAACTGGAGTTTCTACATTCTCTTTTCCATCGTAAACCATCCTTTTTTCGATCAAAGCATCCTCTACAGAGTTATCATTACCTTCATGTTTCTCTATCTTTGGTGGTTCTACTTTGACCAAGCCTATAGTATGATAGTTGACTATCTTTATTTCACTATTTGATAACCTGAATCCATACTCTCTATCATGGGCATCATGGAATCTAGTTTTTAGATCGTTTATCTCTTCTTTCGTGAGTTCACCGTTAGGTATGGGTATTTTCAATGTGTGAGCCTGACCTTCATATTTTATATCTCCACGTCTGTTCAATATTGTTTCCTCTTCACTGATACCTTCTTCTTCGAAGGCTTCTGCAATCTCCTTCTCTAGCTCTTCAAAAGTAGAATTCATTATGTCGATATCTTCTTCATCAGTCTCTACATTTGATACTCTTGTTTTGACCAGTTCATGTCTTATATCCAACCCAACCATACCCCATGGATTGAACACACCGCTAGGTATCGCTGGAACTATAATTTCAGGTATATCTAGATCCTGTGCTATGAACGGAGCATACATAGGTCCTGACCCACCATGTGCTATCAATGTAAATTCTCTAGGATCTAAACCTTTTCTGATAGAGATCAGTCTTATCAATCTAGAAGAGTTATCGTTCGCAACCCTTATAGCACCATAAGCAGTATCTTGTAAACTGAGGTCGACTTCATCCGATACTCTCTTCAAAGATCCCTCTGCTAATCCTTTATCGATTTCTAATTCTCCTCCTAACAGATATTCTGGATTGAGATGACCTGTCACTACGTATGCGTCTGTTAATGTTGGCTTATCTCCGCCCATCCCATAGCATACTGGACCTGGTCTTGCACCTGCTGCTTCTGGTCCGACTTGAAGGTTTCCTGCTTTATCTACCCAAACTATACTTGTTCCACCGTTCCCTATTTCCTGTATATCTACTACGGGAACTTTAACAGGGTATCCAGGATTGTATTCATCCTGTTCCAACCAGTATTCGGTCTTAGTCTTAGGTGTTAGATTTTCAGCCAATCCCGCTTTTGTTGTTGTGCTTCCACCATCGATGATTATTATATCCTCCTCTTCCAAGACTTCGCCAAGGGATGTACCACCCATTATACCGGATATAGGTCCTCCTTCAATGGTTGTTATAGGGAACTTCTTCGCGTACTTGGCAGTTGCCATACCTCCAGAAGCCAAGGTAAGGTAGAACGTCCCGTCAAATCCTTCTGTCTTCAGAGCTTCCTCCAGCTTTTCTATATAATTTACAAATGTCGGTTGAACATAAGCATTCAAGATAGCTGTATTGAATCTTTCATACTCTCTCCATTCCTGAGTGGTATCGCTGGATATCGTTATGAACGGATCGTCAATGCCCCTTTCTTCATAAACATCTTCGACTATCTCTCTTGCCCTTCTTTCATGTTCTGGGTTTTGGTAGCTGTTTATGAATCCTATACTGATCGCTTCTGCGCCTTTCTTGATGAGAGATTCAGCAGCCTTACGCACATCCTCTTCATTGAGCTCCTGATGTATGCTCCCATCCTCATCAGTCCTTTCAGTCACCCACTCAGTCATGTACCTGTTGATGAACTGCTCAGGTTTCTTGTATCTAAAATTGAAAATATCCCTTCTGTTAGCCCTCTGAATGTCCATAATGTCATAACCTTTGGTCGTTATGAAACCTACATTGGACCCATCTCTCGTGATTATAGTGTTGATAACAACAGTTTGACCATGAATTATCTGACTAGCATCGTTAAGGTCGATTCCTTGCTCTTCTAATTTTTCGATTCCTTCTAAAACTCCTTTTTCGAATTCGGGGGGTGTTGATTCAACTTTTGTCCAAGCCGTTTCTCCTTTTTCTGACTCAACAGCATATAAATCAGTAAAAGCCCCACCGATATCTACTCCGATCCTCCAAGTCATTTAATAAAACCTCCTTAGCACATTTTTCATTATTTGCTCTCTTAAAGCAATTATTTTACTCTATAAAAGAATTATGTATTAAAATTTTTCATCATAATGCAAAATATATATGTTGATAATAGTGTCATTTATTAATATATGAAGGGTTTTTCCTTCTTATCAGTATTTCTAAAATTTGATTTGTTATATTGATTTAGTATGGGTTTAATATTTTGCACCCTCAATTTTTTTTGTTTTTTCAATCTGACCGTTTCATAAGTATATCCATAAAATTGACAAGATGCTTGGATAAGGAAGGATTTTCAGTGTAACCACATGCCTCAAATCCTGGTGAGGCCAGCAGTGCCCTCTTACCATCACTTATCATGTCGGTTGCGATCAACCTCTCTCTTCTCTCTACTTCAGCACCATCTATGACCCTTTCTCCAGGAGAAGTGATTATCGTTATATCTACATCTCTTTTTTTTGCAGATCTGAATTCATTTTCAAGATTTTTTAATATCTTAGAAAAATTTGGAGACGATATAACGATATCATCCTGGGTTTTCTTTAAAAGCTCGCCAATCTTATCCAAGACCTTATCTTTTCCATTTATAGTATAAATCAACTGAGGCTCTCCTTTTTCGGAAAGAACTTCATAGATCGTGTTCAATCTTCCAAAAAGGTTATCTATCTCCCTAGAAAGTCTGCTTTTGACTTCCAAAGGTTCTGCCGGTCTGTACACTCTAGGTCTGCCCTCTGTGATGACAATGTATCCAATTTCATGAAGCGAATCGAGAGCCTTGTAAACCGATGTTCTAGGAAGATCTGAAGTAGAAGAGATTGTATCTGCATCCGCTACACCATGCGCTACCAATGCGGTGTATGTTCTAGCTTGATATTCAGTGAATCCGAACTTTTGAAGTCCTTCTACTATATGATCGTATTCATCTTTGAGCTCATCAATATTGGTTGTATCTCTCATAGTAATTAGTTCTAATCGCTACAAAATATTTAAGTGTTCGTTTATCTACACATTAAGAGATAATATGGTAATAAAGGAGTCCTCATTAGAGAAGGGTCTACCTAAATCAACAAAATCACTATGTCCTGAGTGTCAAAAAATTATCGACGCAGATATAGTGGAAAGGGATGGAAAGGTTGTGATGATTAAGGAGTGCCCGGATCATGGTAAATTCGAAAGCTTATACTGGTCAGACGTGGATATGTTCAAGAAGGCGGAAAAATGGGCCTTCGACGGAGTAGGTGTCGAAAATCCATTGATCAAAAATGCAGATTCATGTCCAGATAACTGTGGATTATGTAATCTACATAAAAGTCATACATGTTTAGCTAATATAGACCTGACGAATAGATGTAATATGAGCTGCCCGATTTGTTTCGCTCATGCTGGCGAGGCTGGATATGTTTACGAACCTGATTTAGATCAGGTTAAAGAGATGCTGATAAATCTGAGAGAAGAAAAACCTGTGCCAACCCCAGCAATTCAATTCTCTGGTGGTGAGCCAACGGTTTATCCAAAATTTTTCAAGGCTATCGAGGCCGCTTCAGAGATGGGGTTTTCACAGATTCAAGTTGCAACTAACGGTATTAAATTAGCTAAAGACGAAAATTACGCACAGAAATGTATTGATGCCGGCCTTCATACTGTTTATTTACAGTTCGATGGTTTGAAGGAAGAGAACTACATCCAGGCAAGGGGTAGACCTATGTTAGATGTGAAGAAAAAAGTCATAGAAAACTGCAGGAAAACAGAGCCTAGACCCCTTTCAACTGTGTTAGTTCCAACTATATTGAAAAGTGTAAACGACGATCAGGTAGGAGACATACTGAAATTCGCCATAGAGAACCACGATGTGATCAGAGGTGTGAACTATCAGCCAGTTGCTTTCACAGGGAGAATATCTAAAGAGAAAAGGAAAGAACAAAGATATACTCTACCTGACCTTGCTAAGGGGCTATCAGAACAGACGGATTTCTTAACAAAGGATGATTTCTATCCCGTTCCGTTCGTCACTCCTATATCACAGTTGGTATCAGTGGTCAAAAACGAACCTCAAGTTGCTTTCACATCACATCCTCACTGCGGTCTAGCCTCTTACATAGTTATTGGAGATGACGGAGATGTAAGTCCTATCACCGATTATGTAGATGTTGAAGGACTGATGAAAGAAGCTAAAAACAAATCTGAAGAATGGAACTCTTTCTTAGCTAAATCCGCTATAAATTTAGGCAGCAGGTTGAAGACAGAAAAAGGAAAGAGAAAGAGTATGGTCAAAAACTTCCAGAAATACTTTGGAGATTATCTTGAAGATAAAGAGTTACCAGGAGGCTTCACCATTGGAGAGATCATGCAGGATATAGTTAAACTAGGTGACAAAAAATCAGTAGGTGAATTCGCCTGGAGGACTATGTTCGTTGGAGGTATGCATTTCCAGGATAACTATAATTACGATATAGAGAGAGTTAAAAGGTGCGTTATACATTACGCAACTCCAGACGGAAGGATCATACCATTCTGTGCTTACAATGGAGGACCGACTTACAGAGATGAAGTAGAAAAGAAATTTTCAGTGCCTCTAGAGGAGTGGAGGAAGAACAGATGAAACCGGATGTGAATTATGATAAATGTATGCACTGTGGAGCCTGTGTGGGAACCTGTCCAGTAAACGCGATTTTTCTGAAGGAAACTATATTAGAGATAAGTGATGATTGTACAGAATGTAGATTGTGTGTAAATATATGTCCAGTTCAGGCTTTGGAGATGAGGTGATCAGAGATGGGAAGGATATCATTTGCAGATATAGAAGACAGTGATGTGTTGGAATACGATGTTGTAGTTGTTGGCGGTGGTCCAGTAGGAAGTACCGTGGCTAGATTCGCTGCTAAGAACGATGTCGAGAAAGTTTTGGTTATCGAGAAAAGACAGGAGATCGGTTCTCCAGTCAGATGTGCTGAAGGTATTTCTGTGTCGTGGTTCGATGATCTAGGAATTGAAGATACCGAAAATTTCACCGCTAGAAAAATGATAGGGGCCAAGATATACTCTCCATCCGGAAATAAGTTCAAGATAGGTGCTGAGATGGCCGGTGACGAAGTCGGTATCGTTGTTGAAAGAGATATATTCGATAAAGAGATGGCTGTTCTCGCCGGTAAAGAAGGAGCAGACTTCATGGTGAAAACGGCAGTTACTGATGTTATCAAAGATGATGGAAAAGTTGTGGGAGTTGAAGCTGAAAGGATGGGCAAGAAGTTCGAAGTTCATGCAGACCTAGTCGTCGGTGCCGATGGTTTCGAATCTCAGGTCGGTCGATGGGCAGGTATGTACGGCTCTGTAGACCCGAAGGATATCATGACATGTTTCCAGTATAGGATGACCAACATAGATGTGGATCCTGATTACACTCATTTCTACATGGGCAGCTGTGCACCAGGAGGATACTTATGGATTTTCCCTAAAGATGAGGACACCGCCAACGTAGGTATCGGTGTTCAGGCATCTAGATTGGACGGAAGTAGATCTCCCAAAGATTATCTTGACGAATTTATCGAAGAACATGATGAACTTCTCCAGGGTCAGTGTGTCGATATGGTGGCTGGAGCAGTAGAAGTCTCCGCACCAATTGAGAAAACAGTCATGGACGGGTTCATGCTTGCAGGAGATTCAGCAAGAGTCGTAGATCCGATCACCGGTGGAGGTATATCTAACGGCTTGAAACAGGCTAAAATAGCTGGTGAAGTGATAGCAGAAGCAGTCAAAGAAGGTAAGTTTGATAAAGAATTCCTTCAAATATACGACAAGAGATGGAAGGATCTTTTATCAGATAAGCTTTGGCGGAACTACATGGCAAAGGAGACTGCTATCACTCTGGACGATGAAGTGTTCGATAAGGTGATCGACGCATTATCTGAAATGGAACTAGAGGGAATGAGTGTAGGTACGATATTGAAAGGTGTACAAAAGAAATATCCAGAGCTGGTGGAGGAATTTGAAGACCTGTTATGAGTAGACTCAGAGAATTCATCTGTCACGGTGAGAAAGATAGGTGTTTTACGTTCTTTGATCATAGGTTACCTATCTGCAGCAGATGTACGGGATTCTATTCCGGTATGGTGGTGGGATTCTTTTTACACTCTTTATTTTTTGATTTCGATGTTATGTTTCTTTTTATTCTTTCAATAATCAGTCTACTTCCTATGAGTGTAGATGGTCTCATACAAGAATTTACAGATTATGAAAGTAATAATACTATCAGGCTGACAACTGGTTTGATATGCGGTCTAGTTATCGGTATGGATATATCATGGATACTTTTCTATCTTTGGGTATGATGCAAAAAAATTTTTACAACGAGGTCAATATAAGTTCAGATGAGTACAATAAAAATAGATGACCTTCACAAAAGCTATGGTGAAAATAAAGCGTTGAACGGTCTCAATTTAGATATCGAAAAAGGTGAGATCTACGGTTTTTTAGGTCCGAATGGGGCAGGAAAGACTACTGCTATCAAGATAATATTGGGGCTGGTCAAACCGGAGAAAGGAGATATCACTATCCATGGTAAAGATGCGTTGGAAAACAGTATCTCTGTAAGAGAGAAGGTCGGTTATCTACCAGAAAAATTGGAGATGTATGAGGGTCTAACCGTTAATGAGAATCTTAAATTTTTATGTGAACTTAAAGGGTGTCCAAATGAAGATATTGGTAAGCTGTTGGAGGAATTTGAGATAGAAGACTGGAGAGATAAAAAATTAAAATCCTTATCCAAAGGTATGCTCCAGAGAGTAGGTTTTTTGCAGACGACAATAGGTAACCCTGACCTGTATATCTTAGACGAACCTACTAGTGGATTGGATCCTAGAGTTAGGAGATGGGTGAAAGATAAGATATTGGAGTTAAATAAAATGGGTAAAACGATATTCTTATCCAGTCATATATTATCTGAAGTTCAAGAGCTTTGCGATAGAGTCGGGTTCATAAAAGAGGGGAGGTTGATCGCTGAAGGAGATGTAGATACGTTCTTCGATGATCTTGATATGTATCCTAGACTTGAACTGAAGATAAATCAACCCATCGAGGCTTTCAAGAATATAGAAGAGCTGGATTATGTCCACAGACCGAGATTAGTCGATGAGAAACTTACTTTATACTGTCAGGAAGAGCGAAAAATGGATGTTATAAAACTGTTTTTAGACAAAGGATTCGAGATCAGCGATTTTACAGTTAAAAAACCAGATCTAGAAGAAGTTTTCGTAAAGTTGACGGGTGAAGGATGATGTCGAGTATGTTGAAACGGATATTTGTGGTGGCTAAGAAGGAATTCAAATCCAACATGAAGAACAGATGGATAATTTTACTCGCACTCATATTCTTTGGTTTGACCGTTCTAGTCTCTTTCTATGGCTCATCTAGAGGAGAAGATGAATGGAGGAATCTAGAGCAAACAATACTCTGGATGAGTACATATATGGAATATATAATACCAATATTTGGCTTGATATTGGGATATGGATCAATCGTGAGGGAGAAGGAAAAAGGTTCTCTACAGCTGATCCTTTCATACCCAGTGGATCGTGGAGAGGTCCTATCAGGTAAATTTTTGGGACTCTGGGGTGTGTTCACAGTATGTATCTCTTCTGGTCTGGCATTGGGCGGCGTTATAATAGGTTCTAGAGTCTCATTCCTCTACTGGGGTGATTACTATCTATTTATACTTGCTTCTGTGGTTCTCGGAGGTGTTTATATTTCAATTGCGTTGATGCTGTCTGTGATATTCGATGACAGCATGTCAGCTATGAGTTGTTCTGTCTTCGTACTTTTCCTGTTCAGCTTCCTATGGTTGGGTATGATGTATGCCTTAGCTGAGATGACCTTTGGATGGAGCGCTATGGAAGCAGGAACACCTCCAAAATGGTATTTCGGTCTTCAGCTCCTCAATCCAACACTGATATGGTTCACGTTACTCGCCCTGAACATACCAACCTTTAGAGCCTGGGCACTTGAGTTTGGTGGAAATGAACCAGTTGGAGCAGCTTCATTCTATGATACATGGGTCATGTTTGGAATCCTTATGATATGGATAGCGGTTCCTCTTCTCATTGGAGAATTTATTTTGAAACGTAAAGACATATATTGAAAAGATTAATGTATCATATTACAGTTCTTTGACCATGCTTCCGAATACCGCCAATAAAATCAGAAGGACCATGCTCGATGAACTAGGGGATCAGGGTGAAAAGATACTGAATAAAGAGTGTAACGTTATCGGTAAGAGATTAGAGGATATGGATAATGGTGAGATTACCGAGTTGTTGGATAGGATACAGGAAGATGTTAGGTATTTTAGAGGTGTGGATAAGGCTAAGGAAGTTAAGAACAGTATAAAAAAATATCAGCTGTTAGAAAAGTTAGATGATGTGAATAAAGAAAGGGAAAGCAACGTAAAAATAATGAAAAAATTCGAATTAAGCCGTGATTTAGGGGATACATTCGTCGAACTTGGTGATATGGATAAAGCTGAAAAATATTTTAACGACATGATGAAGATGGCTGATAAACTTGATAAAAAAGATATGATGGTCGATTCTTATGATAAATTGGCCAAAGTGTATCTTCAGAAAGGAGATATCCAAAAAGCTGAAGAGACCATAAAGAAAGGGTTGGAACTAGCTAAGAAATCCAAATATGAATTAGGTGAGGGGAAATGTATAAGAAGAGCAGGCATAGCTTCCTGGAGGAAGGGAGATTTTGAAGAATCAATAGGATATTTTAAAACTGCACTAGAAATATTTGAGGACCACGGTGATGAGGATGACGTGGCTTCAGTCTATAAGAATCTTGGTGATGTCTACGGGGAGATGGAGGAGTACGATAAGAGCGAAGAACATTATCAAAAAGCTGTCGATTTTTACGATAAAGAAGGGATGGAGTACGAAAAGGCAGTATTGTTCATGAATATTGGAGTGATCAATTCACTGAGAAAGGATTGGGAGAAGGCTGCTGAATACTATAAAAAGTGTGAGAATCAATCGTACGAGTACGAATATCCCAATACCAGAGCATGGTGTCTATTCAATTTGGGTGAATCGTATATTTATATGGATAGATTCGATGAAGCTGAGAAGGCACTGCAGGAGTCTATGGAGCTTTTGGAAGAGCAGAACGATCCGTTCGGAGAGGCTGGTGCGAAGACAAAGTACGGTCAATTGATGCTTGAGAAGGAAGAGTACGAGAAAGCTGAGAAGTATCTTTCTGAATCAGTGGAAGTACTCAGAGAGTTAGAAGTCGCTAGATATCTTTCGGACGCACTTCATGAACTTGGAAAGGCACAGATGAACTTGGGCAAGTACGAAATGGCTAAAGAGAAGATGGAAGAATCGATAAAACTATATGATAGTCTTGATTTATTAGAAAGGAAGAGCAGTGTTGAAGAGGATTTGGGAAAATTAACCAAACATTTAAAATAGTAAAAAGAATTTAGTTGGATGGTAATTATGAAACCTTCAAACTTTCTTAATGAGAACCTGGATACAGAAGTCGAGCTCCTTTTGAAAGATGGGAGTATATTAAAAGGTACTCTCATTGGATTTGACGATCACATGAATCTTGTATTAGAAGATACTGAAGAGAAAAAAGAAGACAGCAGAAGAAGAATAGGTACAATAATATTGAGAGGAAACAACGTTGTGACTCTAAATCCTAAATGATCAATCGGTTATCTCCTCGATATCTTCTTCAGTAGGTTGTTTTTTGTGCTTTTTTAGGTACTCTGGCTCTATTTCTTTTGAGATATATACTTGTTTACCGGCTTTCATAATATTGATACCATTCTCTAAGGCTTGTTCTGCGTCCACTTCTAGAATTACCGGTTCGTCAGATCTGACTGATCCAGCTTCTACTGCAGATTCGTAAGTTCCGCTTAGATGTACGTATGTTCTGTCTGATGGTTTTATTCCGCCTTCTAAGAGGAGTTCTGCTTCCTTTTCTGTTGTTGGTATGAACAAAGTGGCCGGAATATTTTCTGAAGGAAGGTCCAAGTCTATGTCTATTGAATGGCCGTAAGTTGCTCTAATATATCCATCTTCATACTGATATCTACCTTTTCTGTCAGTGCTGGCCAACGCTTTAACGTGATAGCGTCTCAACCAATGGAATCTTTTCTGTCTGTTTCTTAATGCTTTGACGTAATGTTCTAAAGATACCCATCCCCTATCATCCATATCTAAACCATACTTTTCGGGAAAATGTCTAAGGATTCCTGCTGTTGTTTTCCCTAGATTCTTTATTTCTTCATCACTCATAATGAACTTTCCACGGCTCCCACATTCGGGGCACTCTTCACCCCGATAATATCCATGCTCCTCACATTCCCTTATCATCTGTATCACTTACTTTTCTCCTCATTACCTGGTTTTCATAATAAATCTTTCCCAT
>JBKHIX010000165.1:0-3075 GCA_046538435.1 Thermoplasmata archaeon
AATATATAAACATAGTATATTCCCTGCTTATCATCTCTGTAGATGTTGGTAAATACAGGCCTAATCCCTAAAGGTTTAAAATATGTCGAAGGATACATTTTATTAGCATCATATTTACGACACGAACCTTTGAATAATTCGGCATAATTGATTCCTCCACGAAATGAAAGTCTAAAACAGGTATCTGCGTTTCTGCTTATCTGCGGCACTTTCTTATCAATCATAGATTTTACATACTGCATAGCTGTATTTCCTATCGTAACCGAAATATCCACACCACATTCTTTTAATAACATATTTTGAAACCCTTTCATTGCATACCATAAACCCTCACTATCATTCTTAGCATACTCTATATGCTCTGGATTATCAGCATCAAATTCTTCTATATTAAAATCTATATTCTCTTTACTATCTACCTTATCAGGTGCAAACTCACACATAAAATCCTTGAGTTTAATACCCATAAGGCCTGTTACCCTCATACCATCGGCAAAAATAGCCTTCCTCCATTCATATTTCTTCTTTTTAGGATGGTATTCCTGCCATTCGATACTAAAGAACGCCTCATTATTTTTAATTCTGTATCCTCGAGCTATAAGCTCATCCAAACAATGTCTGATTATTATACCGTATTCATACTGGACATTCCATGTAATAATCATAGAAGGTTTATGCTTATCACCTAAAAATAATTCCTCTAATATATCTGTAAGCTGTTTTCCATCGGTTACTTTTCGACCAATCGTTTTTGGTACTGGTTTTTGGTATTTATTATTTTTGGTTTTCGGGATTGCAGCTGTAAAATATCTTATATTAGGCGTCTTTCCTGCTTCGATATTATCGGTCTCAAAATCCATTGTAGCAAATTTCTTTTTGTTTTTAGTTCTGGTTTTCTTCTTTTTAGGTTCCATCGGGTGTACATTATCAATATTCCATTCTCCAAATTTATTAAGGCCTGCTGTTTTAAGTCTTTCCAATCTTTCATACATATATTACACCTCCCAGAATTTTATAGTAAGCAGTTTTTAGTCATGCTCAGGACTATATGTTATATCGCGACATAATTTATTTGTGCTAAAGCTAAAAAAGTTATATTATATCTTTCCTCCAACATTTCCATCTGACTTGATAGGTAGGTCTTATCCATTTCGAATAAGTCCCTCGCTTCAGTAGACATGTATTCCATACCCTTAACCTGCCCGAACCTTACATCTCTGTTTAGTTTGGCCATACTTTCTTCGTCTCCTCGCATCGCCTTATCATAAATCCTTTTCTGTTTGGGTGTCAATTCTGCTCTATGGATACCAATAAATGTGATATTACCCCTTTGATATCCCTGAGCCTGTTTACTTCTAATATCATCCAGCATCATATCTTTTGAACCTCTAATAGTTTCAGGTATTGTAGGTATCGAATGTGCTACTTTCGAAACAGTGTGAGCCCCGCGTGTACGTGTTCTAAACCCTGTCTTTGCAGGTGCTCTTTGTGGGTCTCCGCGTTTGGCCGATAGTTCTGCTTCTCTTGTTTCTTTTATTTGTTCTATATCTTTATGTCTCATCGTCTGTATTCGTTTTAAACCTCTATCACGTATCTTTCTGGCCTCGGCTGAAGTATATCCCCAATCTCTAGCCCTTCTATATCTTTCTTTCCTGCTCAATTTGTTCCAATCCTCTCCTACTTGACGACCCAACCATTCATCAAACCTCTTATTAGACCACTGGCGCATCCTGTCTGCGGTTTTAATATCCGCACCGTATTCCTTGGCTAGCCTGTACTTTTCTTTTCTGCTCCAATCCATTATTCACACCTCCAATTAATAATATCTCCAAATAAACCTCTGGCTCCCGAAATATCATAATCTGTTTCATTCATCAATCTTTCCTTCCCTCCGGCATCGATATTATATATCTCCAGATTTATTACATCTCTACAGATTTCAAAATTATAATCATATCTCTTTTTACATAATATCAGTATATCAGTCTGGTCTCTTATCCTCTTATCAGCATCCAAATACCAGTCAGTAGTATAAAATAGTTGAAGATTTAATTTTCTTATCACTGTAAAAAACTCTGCCGTTTGTTTATTTACATCGGAAATATATAAACACGCAGGTGCAATTCTTGTAATATCATCTATAGCTACGATACAATTATTCAACCATTCTGGTTGGGAGATAATCTCTTCTAACGGTGCATTTTTAGAAGGGAAATCGAGATAATAGTTACTTACGATAAACTTATCATTATCGAAATATTCATCTGCGATTAAACACGTCATCAATTCTGTTTGGCCACAATCAAAATCCCCTGCAATACATACGACGTTATTCTCCTTCATTTCTGACCCTCCATAAGATAGATTAAGCAGTTTATAGTCATGCTCAGGACTATATAAAATCAATCATCTCTTAATCCGTGTACATCGTTAATCACTTCTTTCATCTCTTCTTTCATCTCTTCGAAAAGTCTATCGGCTTCCTCTTTCGGTAGAACAACCATCATGATTGAAGAAGGTATAGAACCATGATTCTTCAGGTTGTTCTCTACGATATCATTATAAAATCGTCTCCGTTCTCTCTCGAGGTTGCTGTAATCCTTAACCTTCTTTTTGTGTATACTTCCCCAGCTTGACGAAGCCACCATCATATACCTGCTCATAACAAATTCCTCCCTTTAATAGTTTTTGGCCTGTTAGGCCTGTTTTTAAAGTTCCAAATCCTCCGGTTTATTCTTCTTTACAAATTCATCAATCCTCTTATCACTCCAATACCTCAACAACATACAAACATGACAGGGATATCCTAAACCTCTTAACCTGCTGTACCTTTGTTTGGCGTTCTCTTTTCGGTTAATTGATTTTTGGTTTTCCAAAAAATCACCCCCTTTCAGATATAGTTTTGCTCTGTTACCCTAATTATATCAATTATCTGATAAAGTGTCAACCTTTAAAAGAAAAAGATTGACAGGAATATTAACAACGCCCTTTATCTTAAAATACCTCTCACCTTACGGAGGCAGTTGGACAGTTATTTAAAATACCCTCTACCTTTAGTATGCGGTTGGACAGTTA
>JBKHIX010000166.1:0-3051 GCA_046538435.1 Thermoplasmata archaeon
TTGATATATCTGGTACAAAGAATTTGTTATTATACGGGCCAAAAGGTTGTCAGAAATTAAGTTTACTTAAAGCTGCAGGGAATGAGATAGGAATACCAATGAGAGTTATCACCGGAATGGAATTTAAGGAAGTAGTTTCAGAAGGTGGTAGAGAAGTCATAGATAAATTATTTGATGAAATGAGAGATATGGCACCATCTGTAATGGTAATTTCAGATATAGATAAATTCGCTTATGATGATATAAAGAGTGAATCAGAACGAAAAGTATTCGAATCCTTCCTTAATTTGATGAAGGATTTTGAAGAGGTACATAATATAACATTAATAGCTACTAGTCATTATCCGGATAGACTAAATACTGAACTATTTGAAAGAGGAAGATTTGAAAAGAGAATTTATATTCCGGAACCTAATTTTAAACGAAGAGAAGAACTATTTGAGATAAGGCTTGATTCAGTACCAACCGAAGAGGATATTGATTACAGTAAATTAGCTGAAATATCAAAAAAATATACTTCTGAGGATATTAAGAGTTGTATCGAGGACGCTAAAATCAAAGCTTTAAGTAGAAGTGAAAAGGAAAGAGCTAAGATTACTCAAGATGATTTAGAGGAGTCGATAAAGGATACTCAATCATCAATGAAAGAAGAAATGAAAGAATCTTCTAGAAGATTTAAGGAAGAGTGGGACTAATGAAAGATCGAGTACTGTTATTTTTAGCAGTTGTCGGTTTCATCATACTCCTTTCACTTGGAGTATCTCCCATTTGGTCGATTGGAATTCTACTATTTGCAATAATAGGATATTTAGGATTGAGATATCCAAAAGGATCTTTAGACGTTAAAACTAATAAAAAAGAATCAGCCTATTCAATATTGAGTATATTGATGGTTTTGATAGTTGTATATTTACTTTACACAGTGCTTCAAATTATAGAACTTCCTCCAATAGTAGATATTATAACAATAATTTCATGGATAGGGGTTGCAGCGATATTTTTACTTTCAATTTTTTATCCTAAAGGGTATGATAAAATAGATTTAACTTAAAAGAGATGAAAAAAAAATGAAGAAAAAAATTTAGAGCGTGGTAATAATGAAGAAGAGAACGATTGTAATTGTGTTAATAATGTTTACAAGCGTACTAAATCTGGGAATTATGACTTCAAATGCTTCGAATATTGAAGCCATAGATATTAATCCAAGTAAAGAAATAGATGGGAAAACAATAACTTCAGGTCTTACTAATATTAGTGTAATTGATCAAGGAGATTCAAACCGAAGTGAATTATGGATAGATGGAGAGCTTTATGCCTATATGGATGAGGCTGATGATCCTTACCATTGGACTTATCAAATTGATACAAGAGGATTTAATGATGGATCACACAAGATACAGGTTAGAAGTATAGGAGGTACAGGTGGAAACGATATCAAATCTAAACAAGTCTGGTTTGATAATTCAGAGCCGAAGTTAAAAAATAAATCTATTAGTTATCCTGCAAATTATAATGCAGCAAAAGATAATTCAACCATTTATGTTAAAGCTGAATTTGAGGATAGTATTTCAGGTCTAGATTCTGTTTCATTGAATCCAGAACCATTGAACGGAACTAATAAAGAAATGTTTGATGATGGTAAACACGATGATGGAGCAGCGAATGATGGGCTATATAGTTCTGAAAAGTTTAAAGTATTTGGTGAGACGTCTTATAGTTATTTTAATATTAGTGTAAAAGATAGAATTGGCAATAATCACACATACAATATAGAAGTTAAAATGGACAATATTAAACCAACTATAAGGAATATGCAAGTTGATCAACCAATAGGTCAAGAATCAGTAAAGGAAGGGGATAAAATTAGAGTTACTGGTGATGCAAGAGATTTAGGATTGAAATACTCTGAAGTCAGTGCCCCCTCTAATGTAGATTCTGTTTTAATAGTGGATAATTCAGCTAGTATGACAGAGGGTGATATGAATGATGCTAAAGAAGCAGCAAAGACTTTTGTTGAAACTCTAAGTCCTGAGGATAGGTGTGCTCTTTATACGTTTGAAGAAGATGGATCTAATCCTGTAAGAAAAGTAGATTATTTAAATATGACTGAAGAAAATAAAAAGATAATTAACTCGACAATAGAAGAATTAAATGCTACAGCAAGTGCAACTCCTATATGGGACTCGATTGGAGAAGCTACATCTTATGCATGGAATAACCAAAAATCTAATCATGTTCCATCAGTTGTAAGTATGACTGATGGTGAAGATACTTCTAGTGATAGTTATGTTCCAGGTTCTAGATGGTCAAATTTTGATGGATTAGCAAACCGTACATGGAATATGACTGAAAATCATTATTGGGGTGAAGAAAAAGAATATGATTGGGAAGTGGTAAGATATCGCCATCCTAGGGATTCTTTTATCTGGAGAGCTAACACTATAGATAGTCCAAATAGATGGGGTTTGAATAAAGCTCCTCTCCCCATATATAATATAGGATTAGGAGTTTCTCCACAGGCTTCGAACTCATCAGCAGAAGGATATTTAGATCCAGAAAGTACAACTTCAGATGAAGATTGTGAATATATAGGTTCACATGTTCAATCTAGCGCATATGCTTATAATTTCACACAGGAATACGATTTATCGACGATATCTGATAGTTCTGATGGAAATTATCACTATGCACCCGAATCTTCTGAACTAAGTAACATATATGAGAATATTTCTAAAAGTATAGAAAAAAAGGGTAGGAAGTGGATAGGACAGGAAGCACCTCATGGATTTAAGAATGTTTACCTAGATGCTCATGAATTGGGTCAAAAATCTATGATTACTATGTATGATGATGGTGAACATGGTGATGGAAAACCTAATGATGGAATTTACGGAACTGAAATGTTTGATGTTAAAACTCAGGATACCAAAAATGCAACCGTTTGGATGTTTGGAGAAGACAAGGCCGGTAATATTAATGGGAGCTATAAATTTTTAGATGTAGACAATCGCCCCCCCTCAATTCAAGAAAAAAATGTAAATTATCCTAATG
>JBKHIX010000058.1:0-11127 GCA_046538435.1 Thermoplasmata archaeon
CTGGCATAACTCTTCCAACAGTTTCTACTCTATCCTCAACTGAATCATCGAACCTAGTCATAGTGACTCCTGGAGATGCTTCAGTTAAACCATAGGTGATAGAAACGTTACATCCGAGCTCGTTAATAACTGACTTCATTGTTTCGACAGGACAGCTCGATCCCGCCATAATCCCTGTTCTTAAAGAATCAGTATTATAATCTTTATCTCTGTATACTTCCAATTCTCTTATGAACATTGTTGGTACCCCGTGAATCATCGTTGCTTTTTCTTCTTCAACTAATTTTAATGCTTCATCA
The DNA here is from genome assembly GCA_046538435.1 of Thermoplasmata archaeon. Taxonomy (GTDB): domain Archaea; phylum Thermoplasmatota; class Thermoplasmata; order Halarchaeoplasmatales; family Halarchaeoplasmataceae; genus CAYSTL01. The sequence goes on from JBKHIX010000058.1 coordinate 300, forward strand.
GGATCAAAATCCATAAGAGGTATCATTGTTCCACCAAATACAACCATCAGTGTTATGCTCATCACGTTTCCAAAGCAATGACTGAAAGGAACTGGTATGACCAATTTGTCATCTTTCGAAGTATGTAAAATCTCACCTTGATCATGGGCATTCTTGATGATCTGATAATGGGTCAACTGAACACCTTTTGGTTTGCCTGTTGTGCCTGAAGTGTATAATATAAAAGTAACATCATCGTAATCTGTACCTTTTTTCCTTTCTAAGTAATCTTCATTTTTATCCCATCCATCTCCCTGTTCTATCGCATTGTCATAGGATAAAGTATCTATTTTATCGCTATCGCCATCTAAAAGGACTATAGTTTCCAGTTTATCCAGTTCTGGTTTGACTTCCTCTAATACCTCTATAAAGTTATATTTACCAGCTTTATCTGTTGTTATGACCGCCTTGGTATCTGAATCTCCGAACATATATTCTATTTCACCGCTTTTCAACCAAGGGTCTGTTGGAACAACCACTGCACCTATCTTTGGGATCGCGAACCATGCAACTATCCATTCGGGTAAATTTGGTAGCCAGATCGCAACTTTATCTCCTCTTTCAACGCCTCTCTTCATTAAAAAATGTGCTAATCTTTCTGCCTTTTCATCCAATTCTTTGTAGGTCATACGTTCTCCTTCAAAAATGATCGCTTCTTTATCTGGATGTTCCTTAGCTTTATCTTCTAAAAGTTTGCCAATGGTGGTTTTCATAGATGTTACCTCTCCCAACATTAATAAAAATAAATGATATAAGTGTTGTGATTGTTATATATATATCGATGTTTTTAGGGAACCTTTATACCTACAGCAACGTAACCTGCATGACCCAGAATATCAAAAGAAGGTCTAATACCTTTATCAGAAACCTCCATTTCTCTTTCTATACTTTCAAACGATTTGATATCTATATAGTTATGAGACCTCATTTCTCTAACTGTTTTTTCCAGTTGATTTGTTGATGGCATGTAACCTGCAAAATATCCTCCATTCTTTAGGCATTCATCTGCCATGTCCAGGGCTGTCCATGGTTTTGGTATATCTACTATGAAAGCATCCACATCCTTTTCTTCCACATCTTTCGTTACATTCCCTTCTTTTCCTACCCACGATTCAGCCATATTCAATTTAATTAAATTGCTTCTTGCTATTTCTAAGAAATCTTTTCTGATCTCATAAGTAAAGACTTTACCTTCTGGACCCACTTTATCCAGTAATACTGAGGATAATACACCAGAGCCAACTCCCCCTTCCACCACCGTATCTCCACAGCATATATTACAGTGATGGGCTATCAGTGCTCCCATCCTAGGTTGTACTATCTGAGCTTCTCTTTTTATTAGATCTGGGATTTCATCTATGGCAGGTTTTATCAGCCTGTATTCGTTTCTTCCTAGTTCAACAGACTCACCCCATTCAGCATCGATAAACCTCTCTGTATCAACGATTCCGATACCAGATATCTTTTTGGTTTGACCATCGACTTCGCAGAGCTGCATTTCCTTTCTATTCCATAGAACTACGATATCTCCCGTTTGTATCATCTAAATACCTCTTTTGTTTGTGTGAAACAGCATATATCTTTCTTACACACAAGCAGAAAGAATATAAGTTACTTTTATTTATTATGAATGGATGAGTTTACATTTATTAGTCAAGGATTTTAGAGTGAATTTTTATAATCTTGTTGAGCAGATTCCAGAGGGTAAGGTAACTACTTATGGTGATCTAGCAGAATCACTCGGTGATAAGAGAGCAGCCCGTGCAGTAGGTAGAATGTTAAATAAAAATCCTAGACCTATTGAGGTACCGTGTCATCGGGTAGTGAGATCTGATGGTAGTATTGGAGGATATGCTAACGGTGTGGATAAAAAGATAGAATTGTTGGAAAAGGAAGGACTAGAAGTTAATAATGATAATATAAAAAATTTTAAACAAAAGCGATTTAACGATTTTGAATCTGAATATCCTTTACATGAATTAAGAAAAAAGCAGTTAGATGACAGAGATAATATAGACATGAATAATCATATTAATTATAATGATGAAACTGTTGTAGGAGGAGTTGATGTATCCTATGAAGATGATACTGCTTTTTCATGTTTAACCTTGTTTAAAGATAGAGAAAAGATTGGAACATTCACAAGAAAAAACGAGGTAAAATTTCCATACATATCTACCTATCTCTCATTCAGAGAAGGTCCAGTTTTGATAGATTTGATCCGAAGTACAGACAAAAAGCCGGATGTGTTGATCGTAGATGGAAACGGGGTAATGCACCCTAAAGGTATAGGCCTTGCATCACATATAGGTGTGATACTTGATTTACCGACTATTGGTGTCGCAAAGAGTAAATTGTGCGGAGATCAAGTTGAAAGAGTAGACAATGAAAATAAACAGTCTAGGATAGAATTAAACGGAAAATTAATAGGTTATGCCCTATTGAGTAGTGATAGAGCGAAAAAACCTATATATGTATCATCCGGTAATAAAGTCTCGGTTGAAACAGCAATAAAGATTGTAAAAGATTATTGTGAATATAAAATACCTGAACCTATAAGAAAAGCACATATGATTGCGAATAAAAGGAGGAAAAATGATGAGTAAAATACCACTTTATTATCATGAGAAGTACGGAGAGTACAGATTTGGAAAGTTCCATCCATTCAATCCAAAAAGATTTCCTGATTTTGTGGAATTGGTGAGAGAAACACCTGAAATGGATTCTATAATCGAAATAATGGAATCTCCTAGAGCTAACGATGAAACTTTGGAAACTGTACACAAGAAAAATTACATCGAGAGAGTAGCTAGACTGGAAAAGAACAATGGTAATCTGACTATGGATACCCCAGTTTTAAAAGGAACGCCGGATGCAGGAAGAAGGATAGTAGGTGGTAGTCTAGAGGCAGCTAGAAATATTGAGAAAGGTAAAACGATCATCAATTTAGGTGGATTACATCATGCTGGTCCGGATTATGGCGAAGGTTTCTGTATTTTCAATGATGTTGCGGTTGCTGCCCAACATTTAGTAGATGATGGCAAAACAGTATGCATATTTGATACAGATGCCCATCAAGGTAACGGAACGATGGACATATTTTATGAAAGTTCTAAGGTTCTTTTTATATCTATACATCAAGACCCATCAACTCTTTACCCTGGCAGGGGTTACATCAGAGAAATTGGGCATAATGCTGGGGAAGGTTTTACTGTAAATATACCTATGCCTAGGGATGCAAATATTACAGAATATGATTATGCTATCAAAAATGTTGCTAAACCTATAGTTACTCAATTCAATCCCGAGGTTATAATTAGAAATGGAGGCTCGGATCCTCACCAATCGGATTCTCTAACCGATCTAGCATTAGATATGAGGGGGTTAGAATATCTGGGAAAAGTATCAAGAGAGATGGCTAATGAGAGTAATTCAGGTTATATCGATCTTATGCTTTCTGGTTATGGTCTTAGAGTAGTGGAGGGTTGGCAAGCTATAACAAAAGGATCCTTAGATTTAGATATACCACTCCCTTCTGACCAGAAAATAGGTGAAATCGGTCACGAACCTAAAAAGCAACTGAAGAAAGAAATGGATGACCTGAAGCACATCTTGAGTGATTATTGGGATTTGTGACCTCCTCCTAACCCTGAATTATGAGAGATTTTACAAATTCGATAGAATTGCTTACAATTCTATCTATAAATTAGAATTCTCAGAAAAGAATTCTGATAGATTCCTCGAAGCCGAAGGATTGATATTCCTTCTTAGTTTGGAAATTCTAGAGGATTTCCGGAACAGGTAGGGGTCTTAACCTTTAGTTTAGATAAAATTAAAAATAAATTTTTAAAACAATTAGTGAATGAAACAGACGTCTATATGTTTTTATCTTAAGATAAATTAAAATATGGGGTGGAAAAGATTTATTACGAATGATTCTAAACATACAAGTATAGATATTTAAAAACTACAAATACCGATTGTATACCGTTACATTTAAATAAAACACCGGTTTAATGACCACCTAACTCATCTATTGACCAGACGTGATGGGCAATTCAGTGGTTAGCTGAAACCCAATGAAACACGTCACGGTCAATGGGTAATAAGCACTAATCTATATCTGTTTGATATAGTTGTAGTCGATGCTACGTTTGATATAGATATATTGCATATAACGCAGTTAAAAATAGACTGAGGTGTACTTATGGTAGATATACATCGTCCGCGCAGAGGCTCTATGGGCTATTCCCCAAGAAAACGTGCCGAAAGTATTACGCCTAAAATCAGGTCTTGGCCTGAAAGAGATGGAACTCCAAAGGTTCAAGGATTTCCTGGTTACAAGGCAGGTATGACACATGCATTTGTAGTTGATTATCGACCGACCAGCACAACTTCTGGACAGGAAGTAAGAGTTCCTGTATCAGTGGTAGAAGTTCCACCGATCAAAGTTTGTGGCTTAAGATTTTATGAAAGAACACATGATGGTTTAAGGACTATGGGGGAAGTTTGGGCTGATAGAGTTGATGATATTTTAAGAAGAAGGTTACCGATACCGAATAGATATGATTCTGAAGAGATGTGGGAAGATATAGATAGAGATATTGTTGATGAAGTTAGAGCAATAACTCACACTCAACCCAATCTTGTTTCTGGAATTCCAAGTAAAACTCCAGAAATCATGGAGTTAAGGATTGGGGGCGGTTCGATTCAAGAAAGAATAGATGCGGGTGAAGATTTACTTGGTAATGAATTGAATATCGAAGATTTTAGCGAAGCAGGAAAGATGGTGGATGTTTCTGGAATAACCAAAGGTAAGGGATTCCAGGGGCATGTGAAAAGGTGGGGAGTTACTTTATTACAGCATAAGAATAGTAAATCAGTTAGAAATGTTGGGACTACTGGTGTTTTTATACCTGGTTATACAAGACCTACTGTTCCACAAGCTGGTCAAACAGGATATCATCAACGAACAGAATTTAATAAGCGTGTATTGAAAGTTGGTGATGATGGAGAAGAAATAACACCAGTAGGTGGTTTTGTGAATTATGGGGAAGTTAGAAACTCATACATTCTTATTCACGGGTCAATACCAGGACCAACAAAACGTTTGAATGTCCTCAGAGATCCAGTAAGACTTGTTGGAGTTGAGGTCAAAGAACCAAATATTACTTACATATCAACTGAATCAAAACAGGGGGTATAATAAATGAAAGTCAATATTTACAATATAAACGGTGAAGCAAAAGGAGAAATCAACCTGCCAGAAACTTTCTCTGAAGAGATCAGACCAGATATAATTCAGAGGGCTTTCCAGTCATCAAGAGCGAATAAAAGACAGAAATACGGAGCTAAGAAGAGGGCAGGTATGAGACATTCTACGGAACAGCAGGGTAAAGGTCAAGGCCAAGCTAGGGTTCAAAGGTTGAAACAAGGTGGTAATAGGGCAGCTGAATCACCTCAAACAGTCGGTGGTAGAAAAGCTCATCCTCCTAAAGCTGAAAAAGATTTAGGTAAAAAAATCAACAAGAAAGAAAAATCTAAAGCGAGAAGGTCAGCATTAGCTGCCACAGCAGTTGAAGAATTTATAAAGGAAAGGGGCCATAAAATAGAAAATGATTCCCTAGATTTTCCTATAATCGTTGAAAAGGGTGTTGAAGAGATCACAAAAACACAGGAAGCAGTTGATTTTCTGAAAAAGATGGATATTTACTCAGATATAGAAAGAGCTCATGAAGGAAAAAAGATTAGAGCAGGGAAGGGAAAGATGAGAGATAGAAAATACAAAAAGCCAGTCAGTCTGCTGATTGTTCTTCCTGAGAGTTGTGACGGTATCAAAGCTTTTTCAAATCTAGCTGGTGTAACGGTGAAAACACCTGAAAAAGTAACTATAGATGATCTTGCACCAGGAGGAAATCCTGGAAGACTTACATTATTCAGTGTAAAATCAATAAATATGATGGAGGATTGGTAATCTATGGTAGGATATAATTCATATCACGATATCGTTTTACATCCTTATGTAACAGAGAAAACTATGATGGAGATGGAGGATGAAAATAAACTTGAATTCATTGTTGATCTAAAAGCTTCAAAACCTCAGATAGCTAAAGCTGTAGAAGAATTATTTGAAGTAAAAGTTGATAAGGTAAACACACGGATAGACAGAAATGGGAAAAGAGCTGTGGTCAAGTTTACAGAAGAATACTCAGCTGAAGAAATCGGCATGAGGATAGGAGTGTTCTAAGGTGATATAAATGGGAAAAAGAATAATACCACAAAGAAGAGGAAAAGGATCATCGACTTATCGTTCACCTAGTCATAGACATCTGGCTAAACCAGGCTATCCTAGTACTCAAGAAACAAACGGTCAAGTTATAGAATTACATCATGCACCAGGGCGAACAGCACCATTGGCTGAAGTTGAATTCGAAAATGGTGAAACTTGTTTTGTTATAGCACCATTAGGAATGCAGGTTGACCAGAAAATAAATATTGGACCCGATTCTTCGATTGAAAAAGGAAATGTACTTCCGCTCAGCAAAATTCCAGTTGGTACATATGTTTACAATATTGAGTTAGAACCTTTGGATGGAGGAAAGCTTGTGAAAGCTGCTGGTGAGTATGCGGTCATAGTCTCCAAAGAAGGAAATAAGACTATATTACGATTACCTTCAGATCAATTTAAAAGAGTAGATAGCAGGTGTAGAGCAACAGTCGGTATCATAGCAGGTGGAGGTAGAACAGAAAAGCCATTTGCAAAAGCTGGAAATAAATATCATACTTATAAGAGTAGAGCAAAGAGGCCTAAGAAGGTCAGAGGTATTGCGATGAACGCGATAGATCATCCACACGGTGGTGGAGATCATCAGCACGTTGGTGTACCTTCGTCAGTCTCTGCTAATGCATCACCTGGTAGAAAAGTTGGTCGCTTATCATCAAAGAAGAAAAAGAAGAAAGAAAAGAAGGAAAGGAGGTAAAAATTATGGCTAGAAAAGAAGTTGCAGATAGAAGGAAAAGAGAATTCTCCTATAGAGGTTATTCTCTTGATGAATTAAAATCGATGTCATTAGAAGAACTTAAAAAGGTACTTCCTTCTAGAGCCCGAAGGAGTTTAGACCGAGGGTTAAACAGAGAGCAGAAAGCTTTTTTAGAGAAAATTAGAGATAAAGATCAAGACGTTTACAGGACACACAGAAGAGAAATGATAATTTTACCCGAATTTGTTGGTGAGACGATAGCTGTTCATAATGGTGAAGAATTCAAGGAAGTCAGAATCGAACCTGAAATGATAGGACATTATCTTGGTGAGTTTGCATTGACAAGAAAGGTTGTTGAACATTCAGGTCCTGGTGTGGGTGCAACCCGTTCATCAAAATACATACCATTGAAGTGAGGTGCATAATATGGGATATACAAATAAACCGGATCCAGAAACGACCGCTAAAGCATATGGAAAAGAATTACAGATATCACCTAAAACTTCAGTAGAGATTTGCAGAGAGATAAGGAACCAGGATGTAGACGAGGCAGTTGAATATTTAGAGAAGGTAATCAATGGGGAGAAAGCAGTACCTTATAAGAAACATAAAAAACAGATAGCTCACAATAAAGGCGTTGGACCTGGTGGTTATCCGAATAAGGCTGCACAACACATAAAGAACTTATTAGAAGAGTGTAAAGCCAATGCTGAGAATAAAGGTTTAGATTCAGATAACCTGAAGATAATAACTATAGCAGTACATGAAGGAAGTCCAATAAAAGGTTTCCAACCACGGGCAATGGGTAGAAGCAGTCCTCAAAATACAACTACGACTAATATAGAAGTTATATTACAAGAAAAGGAGGCATAATCTTGGCGAGAGAAAGAAAGTTTGTCTCGGAAAAAATGAATCGCGTATTATTAAAAGAATATCTTAAAGAGAAGACGGAAAGAGCAGGGTTTGGAGGCTGTGAAGTTTCTAGAACTCCAATGGGTACTAGAATAACCCTTTATACAGAAAGACCTGCTCTCGTAATCGGTAGAAAAGGGAAATCAATTAGAAAATTAACGAGTCAGATAAAAGAAAAATTTAACTTCGATAATCCTCAAATAGAAGTTCAAGAAGTTAACGTACCTGAACTCAATGCTCAAATAATGGCTGAAAAATTGGCCTCATCCATAGAGAGAGGATGGTATTTTAGAAGGGCAGGTCATTCAACTGTAAGAAAAATAATGGATTCTGGTGCTAAAGGTTGTCAAATTGTATTATCCGGTAAATTAACTGGTCCAAGACATAGAGTTGAAAAGTTCATCGATGGACATATTAAATATTGTGGGGAGGAGAAGAAGAAATGGATCGATGAAGGATTTTCAACAGCTAAAGTTAAATTGGGCATCATTGGTGTAACAGTTCAGATAATGGACCCTAACGCTAAACTTCCTGATGAGATAGAGATTCGACCTCCTAAACCTAAAGAAAAACCTGAAAAAGAGGAACAGGGAGAGGAGGAAAAGGAAGAAAGCGATGTTGAAGACATTGAGATAGAAGAAGAATCTTCTGAAGAATCAGAGGAAGTTAAGGAAGAGGAAACTGAAGAAGAAGATGTTGAAGAATCTGAGGAAGAACAACAAAAAGAAAATAATGAAAAAGAGGTGAATTAAGATGCCTCAGCTGAAACCTGATGAGATTAGAGAAATGGATGAATCCGAAATTAGAGAGAAATTAGAAGAATTAAAAGATGAATTACTTCATGAAAAGGGGGTTGCTGCAATGGGTGGTGCTCCTGAAAGCCCTGGAAGGATTAGGGCAATCAAGACTAATATAGCTAGAATAATGACGGTTATGAACGAAAAAGGACTTGAAAGGAAAAATCTAAAGGAGGAAATTAATGGCTGAAGAAGTATGTCCAACGTGTGGTCTACCAAAAGAACTCTGCATTTGCGAAGATATAGCTAGAGAACAACAGGAGTTAAGAATATTTACAGATACTAGAAGGTACGGCAAGAAAGTTACAATTGTTGATGGGATTGATACAGGAGATATAGACATAGGGGACTTAGCGACCGAGTTAAAGACAAAGTGTGCAGCTGGTGGAACGACCAAGAATGGACGTATAGAACTTCAAGGAGATCATGTAGAAAAAGTTAAAGAATACCTTGAATCAAAAGGATTCCCTGTGGAGATAGGATAGTATGAGTAAAATTTTAGGTAGTAAATATACGAAGGAATATATAGGCAAGCAAGTGGAAGTCATTGATTCCAGTCAGGAATCAATAGAGGGAGTTACAGGAAAAATTGTCGATGAAACGAGGAATACATTTAAACTAGCGGATGGAAAAATACTGCCTAAGCTTGAAAATACATTTAAGGTAAAAAATAACGAACATGAAATGATACTCAATGGAGTTAAATTAACTTACCGACCTGAAGATAGAATCAAGAAGTTAGGATGATGATACTATGTCAAAAGATGAAGTTAGAGACATTGGAGTAGAAGTAAATCCACCTGAGAAAATTTGCGAAGATAAAAACTGTCCATTCCATGGAGAACTGTCAGTACAAGGACAGATCATTCATGGAGAAGTTGAATCAGTAAAGATGGATGGTTCTGTAATAATTAAGAAGGATTACTTCAATTATGTACCAAAATATGAGAGATATGAAAAACGAAAGAGCCACTATCCGAGTCATAAACCACCTTGTATTGATCTCAAAGAGGGCGATAAAGTCAAGATTATGAAATGCCGCCCTATCAGTAAAAGTGTATCTTACGTGGTGATTAGTAGAGGTGAAAAGCGATGAAAGGAGTCGCAGGCACACAAACAAAGGGATTACAAGTGGGTAGTAAACTAAGATGCATTGATAATACTGGTGCTAAAGAGGTGAGGATAGTTTCAGTTATAAATTATCATGGAGTTCACAGAAGGTATCCCAGGGCAGGAATAGGCGATCAAATTGTTGTATCTGTGGTAAAAGGGACTCCAGAGATGAAGAGAGAATTGAGCAGAGCTGTAATAGTCCGTCAGAGAAGACCCTTTAGAAGATCTGATGGATTGATGGTAGAATTTGAAGATAACGCTGTAGTCTTAACACAAGACGATGGGGATACTAAAGGTTCTGAGATAAAGGGCCCAGTAGCTAGAGAGGCTGCAGAAAGATGGCCTAGAGTAGGAGCTACAGCTTCAATGATTATGTAGAGGTGGAAATGATGAGTGAAAAAACAAGAAAACAAAGAAAGAGGAAAGAAAATGCCCCTCATCACAAAAAGAGAAAAATTATGTCATCGCACCTATCAGAGAGGTTAAAAGATAAGTACGGTATCAGGAGTATTCCTGTCCGTGAAGGTGATGAAGTAGAAGTAATGAGAGGCGCATGGAAAGGTCATACAGATAAGATAGCTCAAGTTGATAGAAGAAATGAAAAAGTGTATATTGAAAATGTAACAATTCAAAAATCGGATGAATCAAAAGAACCATACGGTATTCATCCATCAAATTTAAAGATTACAAAATTAGATTTATCAGACCCCTGGAGAAAAGACAAAATTGAGAGTATAAATGAGGAGGGTAAATAATGAAGAGACATAATAAAAGGTACGGAGCACCAACAAAGAAATGGGGCATGCCAATAAAGGAAGGTTTCTGGGCACCTAGGATAAGTTCAGGAGCTCATCCAAAAGATAGATCTGTTCCATTGGTGGTAATTCTCAGAGACGTATTAAAATACGCTAACTCAGCAAGAGAGGCAAGGATAATAATAGGGGAGAGAAAGGTTCATGTTGATGGAGAACCAGAAACTGATTATAA
>JBKHIX010000059.1:0-10848 GCA_046538435.1 Thermoplasmata archaeon
GGTTCTACAAGTTCTATTGATGGTGGTACATAGTACGCTGGGATGAAGATAAATGTTTCCGATAGAAAGGACGAATACTGGACCGATTTCGCATTCTTCAATTATGAGGATTCCTTCGGTACTTTAGGATATAACGTATCAGGTAAGATAGCTACTGTTGATTACAAAGAAGGACAACCTGTTGTTGATGAATTCGTCGGTACTACAGAAGAAAACATAACTCGAACAGAAGACGGAGGACCTTATACCTTTGGTTGGAAAGAAATGGACCTTGAAGAGCCAGTGAAAATAACAGAAGATGAATATTGGGTCCTAGCAAAAGTTGAAGACTGGGGCGAAAACAACTTCTGGATAGGAAAAGGCGATCATAACGATGGATCATCATCATGGTGGACATATTCGAATGAAGATCCAACTGATCCTGATGCTTGGCAGCAGCTTGGAACTGGCTTATTTGGCGGTTCATGGATGGTCGAAGGACAGATTTCAGACTATTACTACGGACCACAGTATGAAGATAGTGTATTCAATGAGACACAACCTGTAGAGGGTATGGTAGAAAACTATGGTAATAAAGATGAAACTAATGTAACTGTTAATGCTACTATAACATCTGAAGAGACAGGAGATCAAGTATATACTGATGAAACATTAGTAAACATAAACAAAGGTGAACAAGAACTAGCAAAATTCCAAGATTGGATCCCACCTGAAATAGGTTACTATACTATCAACATGACAACCAATCTTACAACTGATGAAAATCAAACAAATGATTATCTTGAAAAGACTATATATGTGGCTGAAATAGACTTGGATTTGAAGGCCGATTCAATAGACTCGCCAAATGAACCATTGTATCAGTATGAGAATAAGACAATTAAAGGTTCGATAAAGAATGTTGGAAATTACCGAACCAATACTTCAGTAGAGATGAAGATCCAGAGAGTGAATGAGTCAGATATGATCACAGAGAACTTTACCAATGGATTACCAAGTGATTGGTCTGTGGAAAATTTAGATGGGACTGGTGATACATGGAGTGACGAATATGGAGAATACATGAAAGTAGTTCCTGAAAATGATACCCAAAATGACATACTTTGGACCAATGAAATAGATGCATCTCATGTGACTCATAGAATGCCATTAAGATTCTATTCAGAGTACGAAGGCAATTCATCTAGACAATTAGTTATCTCTACAGATGGTGGAGATACTGTCCAAACAGTTAAATCAGACATAGGTGAAGGGTACATTGAGTACGATTTATCTAAATGGACATCTGAAGAAAGTAGTGTCATGATAGGATGGGAATTCTTCTCTGAGACTGCTGAAGAAGGTGAATACTGGCTTATTGATGATGTTGATGTAAACGGTGAGTCACTTCATGAACCAGCATATGTTGATGAAAATATCTCAGACCAGGTCTATCCTAGAATGACTACACAAGTTCAATTTGATGATTGGAAACCAGATCCACAGAATCTCTCAAGTGACTATGTATTTACAATGAAAACCTTGCATCCCGATGATAATGATCCTACAAACAATGTAACAACTAAGAGAATGTTTATCGAATATAACTTACCACCGAACAAACCTAAAAATCCTCAACCAGCTAATGAATCGACGGGTATATCACATTTACCGGAATTCAGTGTCAATGTAACCGATCCTAATGTGTATGTACAAGAATTGGATGTTACATTCCATCTATTGAATGAAACTGGAGTGGAATTACAAAATATGACAGTAACAAATGTTTTACCTGGAAATCGAGCATCAGTTGTATTCTCAGATTATCTTGAAGCAGGAAAAACATATAATTGGTATGTAGAAGTAGAAGACTTCAAAGAAAGCAATATCTCTGAGACCTGGACCTTTGAAACATATGAAGTACAACCAATGTGGAAGACAGCAAGCGCTGAAATTGATGCTGATCCACCAGAACCAGTAGAAAATCTTACAGTAGAATGGAACGCAGGTATATGGGACGCAGATGCAAATCTCATTACTTGGGATTCTTCCTATGATGATGGCTCGGGAGAAAATGATACTGATTATTACAACTTATACAGATCCGATTCAACTGAAGGTCCATGGGATGAATCAACAAGAATAGCGAGAATAAATGCTGATAAATCCGATGAATACACATATCTCGATGAAGGAAAGGCATATGATGATACTCAATGGCACTATGTTGTAAGAGGAGTTGACAAATTAGATAACGTCGATTTGAATGAACAATATGCCTCTGAAAAACCAGTACCAACTGCAACTAATCCAAATCCAGAAGATGGAGCAGAAGTAGAGGGTCTACAACAAACTATATCTACAGACGTAACTACACCGACAGGTGAACCATTGACAGTAAAATTCTATTATGGAGAGAATCGTCAATTGATATCTGAACACACTGGAATAACAAATGAAACAGTAGAAACAGATTATGGTAATCTTACTGAAGAGCAAATGGGTAAAGACCATTATTGGTTTGTGACGGTATCTTATGAGGATTACAATGTAGGAGATATTGTGCCAGATAATGTCAAGAGAGGACCAACTGATGAACAATGGGTATACAAATATGACGCTGAACATAGAGCATCAGCTGAAGATGCCCTTGGATTAAATTCAGAAGATGTCTGGTGGGGTGCGATGACTATTGACCTCTCAGAAAGAGCAGGTGGTCTAATAACTCAAGTAGCTTATTATGATTACGAAGCTGGGGCAAGTTATGCACAAGCACACGTAGCAAAAGATGACGGAGGAGCACCCGGAGAATGGTTAGCTTCATCAGATGAATATACTCCGTCAGGTGCAGGTTGGACAGAATTAGAGCTGAATAGTAATGTGGTAATCGAAGAAGACACTGAATATTGGATAGTCATTGAATTAGAAGATTACGGTACAGGTAATTATCCATTTGGAACTATCTCCCCTGCTGTAGAAGATGCAGGTCTAATAAACTATAATGATTTAAGAAATCCAAGCGATTGGGATTCAATGGATAACTTAGGATTTGATTATTCCTGGTGTTTAGAAGCTCTAGTGGCACCAAAACCTGAACCCGAAGGTTACAGTTTCTATCTTCAGGATACCGTGGGACCAGTAGCAGATGCAGGAGATAATTTCACAGATTATCAGGGAGAAACGGTAACTCTTGATGGTAGTGCTTCTTCTGATAATGTTGAAGTAGTGAATTGGACGTGGAATATAGAAAATCCAAAAAGTGAACAAACCGTTAAGTACGGAGAAAAAGTTGGATACACTCTTGAATATGCTGGTGATTACGAAGTAGAATTGACTGTATCTGACGAAGCAGGTCACTCTGCAACAGATACGATTACTATTACTTCCTTAGATACGGAGAAACCAACTGCAAAACCAGGTGCTCCAGGACAGACTAGGGCAGGAGAAACATACAACTTAGATGGATCGGCATCTACTGACAATGTTGGAATAGTCAATTATACCTGGGATATTAAGGGTGTTTCAGGAATGGCTGAACAAGAATCATACATGGATACTGTGAATGGAGAAGATATTGATTATGAATTCCCATACACTGGTGCCTATGATATCACATTAACAGTAACAGATGCAGAAGGCAATTATGATACAGAAAAAACATCTGTTGTTGTTGATCCATCAGCAAGTACATTTGAGATAACTTCGCCATCAGATGGAGCATCAATCGAAAAGAAGCAGGTAGAGGTTCAATGGACGGATCACAGTGATATGAAAGACATCACATATGAAACTAGATTAGATTATGGCGGATGGCAGGATGTCGGAACAGATACATCACATACATTTATAGGATTACAAGATGGTGAACATATCGCACAAATTAGAGCAACAGATAGCATAGGAAATACATATACTAAGTCAGTGACATTTAATATTGATGTTACTAAACCGGACTTCCAAATAACTAATCCATCTAATGGAATCGAACAATTGACTTACGATGAAGAGTTAGTAATTAAAGGCACTACAGATCCAGACGTCCAAGTTTGGATTAATGGAAACGAAGTACAGGTAACGAGTGAAGGAACATTCGAATACGAGGCAACATTAGAAAAAGGACAAAATGTATTTAGAGTGACATCAGAAGATGACCAAGGTGACACAAGAACTAAGAATATATACGCACTGTATCTACCAGATTTAGACAGTTACGTAACTGAAGATGATTTAACATCGACTCTATCCGATTACTTAAATGAAACAGAAATCAATGATGTATTGACAGACTATGTGACAGAAGGAGAACTATCTGATTCGTTGAGAGACTATATGACCGAAGATGAGATTAACGATCTATTGACAAGCTATCTCGATGATTACGTAACAAAGGATAATTTAACAGAAACACTCGATCCTTATCTTACAGAATCACAAATTAATGATATGATATCTGACTTCATCACCAATGGTGATCTAAATGATGCACTAAATGATTATCTTACTGAATCAGAAATTAATACAGTACTAGATGATTATATAACACAAGCAGATTTAACAGAGACGTTAAATCCATATCTAACTGAATCAGAAATCAACGATTTGATGACTGATTATGTGACAAATGGCGACCTGACAGACACATTAAAAGACTATCTAACTGAAGATGAGTTCAATGAAGTAGAAAGTGAAATTAAAGGGACTCAGAGTGACATATCATCCAATCAAGACGATCAGGACGATGATATATCTATGAACATGATCTTAGGAATAGTCGGTATTATACTCGCTATAATAGCATTAATATTAGGAGCATGGTCAGTGATGAATAAAGGCGGTAAAACAGAAACACAAGAACAGCCCTCTCAATATACAGAAGAATCACAAGAAGAAGAACTTGAAGACGAAGATTTCTTCAGTGAAGAAGAATTAGAAGAATAAAATAAAACCATTACAACCAAAACCCCTTTCATTTTTAATTATTATTTTGACTATGGATAGATATAGATAAGAATAAAATCTAAAGATATTTTTATATTAGTTTTCAACTATAAACTAATTAATAGTAAAGTTTGGGCTCTATTTCCTATTCTATTAGAAATCATTTTGGAATAGTATTAGAATTTCTAATTCTGGTATCTTTGAGGTTAGTAATCCCTATAGAACGAGTTTTATTTGTTTCGTTGAATTCCATCATATTTGGAATTTGATAAAAGTTTAGTCCGCATACCTCCATTTTCAGACGATGGTAATAGTGAAGATTTAAAATATTAAAAGTAAACAGTTGAATCCTATTCGAGCGACAGTAAAAACAACTACATTGGATGACTTGAATAGGAATGTAGCTGAGTTCGTTGAAAGATGGGTAAAGAAAAAAAGACTCACGTAGATGCTTTTTGACTTAACCCCGCTACGACACTAAGCGATGAAAAATGAGGATTTCACCAAACATGTTGCTGTTTTCGTGTATTAAGGCCTGAAACTTTAAATTCATTACCTAGATGTTCTAGGATGAGGATTCCTCCGTCTTCGAGGAACTCAGTTCATCAGTACTATTAAAGAAATTACACTTAATTTCTTTTGGTCATAAGAATTTTTGATTCCTAAATGACCACAGGAAAGCTTCCTCGTCATGAGAGGGATTTTAAATTCCTCATAATTCGAGCGGGAAAGTAGGTCAAAGAACAAACCGCTAGTTTAAAACCAATACTCATTATCCAACAGGAAAGAAAAACCTTTTAATCTATGCTTGGAAACCCCTCAATTTACCAAAGGTATACGTTAGATACATGAAGCTTGAATCCGATCTAGAAGGTTTTTAGTGAATTTTTTCATCCTCGATTTATTCGGACCTTTATAGACCATTATATGTCGAGAAAAAATGTAACATATATAACATCTGCAGGAAAATCTGTGATTTCTTTGAAATTAAAGAATTTGATTCCTGATATAACTTTCTGTCTGATACCTAGAATATTATAAAGTAAAAAAATGAAAAATTATCTGTTTAAATATACAACTATCATTAATCTTAGAAGTATATGTTGGTTTAAAAAAATTTAAATTGTCTGAAAAATTTTATTGTTCTGATTAAACTGGGACTCACTTATCTTAAAATATTAAATGATCATTCTAAAAATTATTTTTTGTATTAATAAAGAATCATAGTTAGTAAATTCAGAATGATACAAATTTGTTCGCAATTAATATATAACAATTTGGAGGGTAACAAACATAATTCAATGAGCTATCCAAAGAATAGAATTATAGTGAGTAAGGTTAATCAAAAGATCATCAATTGTATATCTCTTGAAAGGTTATAAAATATGGCCCAAGGAGAAAGACAAAAGGTTAGAAAAATATTGTTGAAGAAATCACCATATCTTAGTTTTATTGTGATTATTACTATGATACTTTTAAATTTAGTTTCTGTATCAGGTTCTTTTAAATACAGAAGGCCTGGACCTTATTTTGATATTAATGTTCAATCAGATGCGGATGAAATATGGCCTGAAAAAACTGGAAAGAAACCTGATACGAGTACTATTAATGTTTCTTTTACTGCTAAAGGGGATGAAGCGTTAATTTTTAATCCGCAAGATTCAATGTTAGTTCTTGATTGTTCTCAGAGTATGATAGGTAGTGATCCTAATCAAACTTTGTTACAATCAACCAAAAATTATGTAGATAACATGAATTATCCCGATAGATCAGGTATCATAAAAATGAGTTCCAACAGTACTATTATTCAAAATTTGACAAATGATTATCAAACTATAAAAAATAAACTTGATTTATCGATAGAACCTGGCGGAAGAACGGATTTGGAGAAATCGTTAAAGTTAGCTGTAAATGAATTAAAAAAACAAGGAGAACCAAAGAAAGAAAGAGTGATTTTATTACTGTCGGATGGAAAAGCTACGGATAACTTAACTAGAAATACTATTGATGAGATTGAAGAAAACAATTTAAAGATATATACAGTAGGATTCGGTAATGAGATTAATACAGACTTATTAAGATGGTTAGCAAATAAAACTGAAGGGAAATTTTACCATATACATAATTCTAACAACTTAGTTAGAACATATCTAGATATTTCTAATAGAGAATATACGGATGCTACAGGTAAAAATTTGAGTATAAAGATAAATTTTCATGATTATATAGATGTTGATTTAAATAGTTTTACCTTACCACCTTCTAATATAACAACTGAACAAGGGAATACCAACGTTACATGGGAATTGAATAGTACATTTTATTTAGGTGACAAGTGGAATGTAAAATTCAATATTAGTACAGAAATGAAAGGATTACAATCTATATATACTAATGAATCAGGAATATATTATACTAAACCATGGGATAATTTTGAAAACTTTACACCATTACCAAATTATAATATAAAAGGTAAAATAAAGGATGTGTACTTATTACCACCACCTCCCCCTCCTCCTGCAAGTGCTACTCCACCGCCTGTTGAAGCTTTTCCTATGCCCACATCTCCAATGGCAACTACTACGATTGTACCTCAGGCATCCTTACAACCTATAGCTCAAACTGCAGGTTATCAGGCTTTGTTTGCTCCGCTATTAGGTCTTGGAGTTGGTGAGGTTTTAAAAGGAAAAATGAAAACTGAACAAAAATCAGGTATTAGTATGAGCTCTGGTAAAAAACCAGAAGATAAAGTAGAAAAAAAGGATGTAGAAACTTTAGGATATACATTTAATGAGCGTTGATAGATATGAATATGGAAATAAAAAAGATGAGTACAATATTATTGATCGTATTAATAATTGTTAGTGTACTGGCTTTTAGTTTTATTAGTAATGTTGGTAAAGGTACCCAGTCACTAGAATCGAGTGGTTTCGAAAATAAATTTGATTTAAACTATTCTCCAGAAAACCCCAATCCGAATGAAAAAGTTGAAGTAATTATTAATAGCAATGAAGGAAAGGATATTGAAGAAGCAATTTTGTCTTTCCAATACAAAACTCCAGAACAAGAAAATTTTTCTGAAGCTGGAGATAAAGAGATGACATCGCTGGAAACTCCCTCAGAAATGAAGGGAATAATTGGGGCTGATTATAATAATCAGCCAGGTATCATTGTAAGGTTTTGGGTTAATGCAACATATGATAGGATAGAATGGTCTGAATCCGATAAATATACGTATACAGTAAGCAGAGAAGGTGGATGGATAAGTGAAGATTTTTCTGATAATTTAAATTATTCTTATGAGCCAAAAGACCCTAAATCTAATGAAAGTGTAGAAGTCAGTTTAGAAAAAAAGGTTAGCGTAGACATAAATTCAGCAATGGTTATAGCAGAGATAGACCAACCTGATAGATCCCCGCAACGAGGGAGTATAACATTTGAGAAAAAAGATGACATTTGGAAAACAAATATACCAGCCTATCCTACAAACACTACTGTAAAATTCCATATTAATGCATATGATAAGTATAATCAGAAAATAACTTCAGAGAATAGTTCATATAAAGTCGAGGCTAATATAACAATAGAACCTTTGATAATTGTCAAAGATGAATTTGAAAATGAAAAAGTTGATGGTGCCAAAGTCGTTTTAATGGATTCACAAGATAATGTTATTTTTGAAGGGAAGACAAAGGGTGGAAAAATTAGTATAGACAAATCCTTAATTCCAGATGAATACGAGTTAAGTGTAAAATATAAGGGACAAACTAAAACAAAAGATATAACTTTTACAGGGAGAGAGACTGAAGATGAGGCAACGTTTACTTTTGAATTTAAAACCGAAGAATCATTAAAACATGGTATAATTTCCTTTCCTCAAGGTTATGTATTAGTTGGATTGTTAGGTACGGTTATTATACCTTTATTCTTATTGGGATTTATATATAAGAAAAAAGAGGAAAAGCAGATTGAATTGATGGAAGGTAATCAAAATGAATCAGAATCTTATCATCCCTGGATTGATAATTTCTGGGAATGGGTAGTGGAAGAAACTGGTGAACCAGAACATTTGATACCGTTCGCTTTCTTCTTACTTTCTCTTTTTGGCCTTAGTTTTATACCATTTTATCCATGGTGGATGATATTATCATTATCTATAGTTATTGGTGCTGTTTCGTATAAATATCCATACAACTCATTATTGTTACTTGCTTTGTTTGTAATTGGATCAGCCGCTTATCAGTCAGCTGAATTTGGATTAGTGATGTTAGTATTTTCACTGTTCATATTAATGATATCATTTTTTGATTGGAAATTTGGATTTTTGGTATTTCTAATAATATTTTTAGCAAAAGTAGGAGCAATCTATTTTATACCAGTTATGTCAGTGATATTATTTTCAGTTTATATTGGTATTATTTCAACTGCAGTAGCTGGAATATTTTTAGTCCTCCTTTCTTCAAGTGGTAATTTGGAACTTTTAGGATTTATAACTGCAAAACCACACGAAACAGCATTCGTACGGTTTGATAAACCTGTTGTATCAAATTTTAAACCATCAAATTTAGGTGAAGCATTTGTTAGCATAGGAAATGCTAATTCAAATGTTATTAGTGATATATTGTCCAACAATTTTGGAGCATCAATCATACCATTCTTTCAAGTCTTGTTATGGTGTATTGCTCTTTACATAATTTACATGGTAATCGAATCAAGAGAACCGAAGTTAAACAAATTAAAACAATGGATCAAATATCCTTTGAAAAAAGATTCTAGGAAAACTGTAATTAGTTCATTATTGTTAGGTGCATCCCCTGTCTTTGGTATAGTATATTTTGATTACTTCTCTAGTATGGGATATTTAGAAATTTTCATGACCGGTTTAATGTTACTAAGTGGTATCGCATTATCGTTTGTGGCTATCGGACTAGGATTTATGACTAAAAGTCTCTTTAGGGAATATTATAAAAGTAAATTGGGAATATCTGATGTCGGAACTAGGATAGCAGAAATGGCTGATTTAGGAGAAACACCTTTCAAGAGTGTAGGAGGTCTAAATGATGTGAAAAATGAGGTTAAAGAAAGTATTCTAATGCCTCTTTTAAGACCTGATATTTCAAAGGAATTTGGTGTAGAAACATCAAAAGGTATGATGTTATATGGACCCCCAGGCTGTGGAAAAACCCTTTTGATGAAAGCTTTAGCAACAGAGCTTGATGTTGAAATGATCAATGTAAAATGCGGAGATGTAATGTCACGATGGTATGGAGAATCCGAAGAAAGTATGATGAAATTATTTGAGGCTGCTAGAAAAAGAAAACCTTGCATAATATTCTTTGATGAAATAGATGCGATAGCTAAGAAAAGAGATATGTATTCTGCAGATGATGTGACTCCACGATTACTATCACTCTTACTCTCAGAATTGGATGGAATGGACAGAGCTGAAGGAATAATAATAGTGGGTTCTACAAACAAACCAGAAATGGTTGATCCTGCCTTATTAAGACCAGGAAGATTTGATAAAATAATATATGTGCCACCACCAGATAAAGAGGAAAGAAAGGAAATCCTTGAAATTCACTTCAGAGATAAACCTTTATCAGAAAATGTTGACCTAGATAAATTTTCAAGGAAAACAGAAGGGTTTTCAGGTGCTGATTTAGCTAATTTAGCCAAAGAAAGTGCTACTAGAGCAATGAGAAAGTCAATTGATACAGGAGGGAAGAAGAAGATAACAGAGAACGATATAGATGACGTTTTGCAGAAGATGACACCAAGTATAACCCCATCAATGAAAGAAGAATACGAGCGTGTTAAATCAAAATATGAAAGAAAGATACATGAAACTAAGAAACCAGAAACTGAAAAAGGAATAACGTTGGATGAGATACCTGATTTGGATCAGGAGAAAAATGTACTTAAAAAAGA
>JBKHIX010000060.1:0-10843 GCA_046538435.1 Thermoplasmata archaeon
ATATTTTGAAAATCTGATTTCGAAATATTAACAATTTCATATTCTGATAATTGGTGATAATTTATTAATAATATTAAAGAATATAGTCGTTATACTCATTAATGGAGAAATAAAATGAATATTCTCATCGTTGATGATGAACAATTTATTCTTGAACAATCAAAGTATTATTTAGAACAAGAAAATGAAGAATTTTGTATAGATACAGTTTCTTCATCAAAAGAGGGTGTCGATTCGTTAAAAAAGAAAGGTTATGACATAATAGTTTCCGATTATCAAATGCCTGGGATGAATGGATTAGATTTTCTAAAAGTTGTCCAGGAAGAAGATATTGATACCCCTTTTATCATGTTCACCGGCAGAGGGAGAGAAGAGGTGGCTATTCAAGCCCTCAATATGGGCGCTGATAGATACGTGCAAAAAAGAGGGGATCCAGTCAGTCAATATAAGGTATTAGCTAGTGCAATAAAGAAGACGGTCGAACATAGAAAGGCTGAAAAATCTGTAAAAGAAAGAAGAAAAAAGATAGAAGCACTTCACAAGATATCCACCGAGATGGAGAAATGTAGGAGTGAACAAGAAGTCTACGATCTTACTGTAGATGCAGCTGAAAATATCCTTGATTTTTTTGTTTGCTCCCTTTTGATCCAAGAAGATGAAAAAATGGTGATAAAGGCTTCTAAGGACCCTAGAGTAGAGATTGGTGAGGAGAAAGATTTAGAAAAAGGGATATACGGTCTAACCTTTAGAGATAAAAGACCGTTCATCATAGATGATCTTGAAAAACACGAGCAGGCAGAGCCCACCGATCCAGATTTCAAATCGGTCCTGAGCATACCTGTTGGAGATATAGGTGTTTTCCAGGCATTATCTAAAGAATATGATTTTTTCGATACCCACGATCATGATATGACAAAATTACTTATATCTCATACTGCGGAAGTCTTGAAAAGGATAAGATACGATAAAGCAAGAAGGAAGAGTGAAGAGAAGTACAAGGAATATTGTTGAAAATTCACTTGATATTATTTATTCAGTAGATGTATATGGTAACATCAAATACGTTAGTCCACAGATCAGAAGATTTGGGTACGAGCCAGATGAGATATTAGGTAAGAATATTGATGAATTTTTATATGAGAAAGATAGGAAGAGGATCAGTGAGATCTTCACAAAAGCTATCAAAGAATGTGAAGAGAAAAGGGATAAATTAACTTTCAGATTTAAAAAGAAAGATGATGATATCGCTTTCGTTGAAGAGAATTCTAATATTGTGAAGGAAGATGGGGAAATAAAAGAGATCACAGGGGTACTAAGAGACGTTACAGAGAGGGAAGAGGCAAAACAAAGATTGAAAGAGGGGAAGGAAGAATATAAAAATTTTTTCAGAAATTCGCCAGTTGGTCTATGGAGTGTAGATTATTCAAAAGTGAAGAATAGGTTAGATGAACTGAATGAAGAGGGGCATGATCTAGAAACCTATTTTGAAGAAAATGAAGATGTCCTTTATGAACTTATGTCTCTAATCGAGATCAAAGATGTGAATTCTAAAGTCATCGATATGTATCAAGCTGACAGTAAAGAAGAGTTGTTCGATTCGTTTAATGATATATACACCGAGGTCTCGATGAAACTTTTTAAAAAGCTGATGATCAAAATCTCGGATAGTGAGATTTTCTTTTCAGGAAAAGATGTAAACTATACAATTGATGGGGGAAAAGTACACATATTACTCACCTGGTCTGTAGTTCCTGGTCACGAAGAGAATTACGATAAAGTTTATGTTTCTACACAGGATATAACGGATAAGACAAAAACAAAGAAGGAATTAATTAAATCAAGAAAAAGATTCCGAACGTTATATGAAAATATACCTAGTGGAACAATGATTATAGGAGAAGGCTACAGGATAAAGGATGTGAATAAAAGAACATGTGAGATCACTGGTTATTCAAGGAAGGAATTGATCGGTGAACTCTGTGATATCGTTTGTCCTAAAGGGTCTAAGTCTTTGAAATGCCCAATTTATGAAGAAGGAAAAGAAGAATTTAAGGGAATGGATACAACCATCAAATGTAAAGGCGGGGATAAGACCCCTATATTAAAAAACGCAAAAACTCTAGATATCGAGGACGAGTTGTTGATCATAGAGAATTTCCAGGATATTCGACATAGGAAAAGATTTGAAGAAAAGATTTTAAAAGAAAAGGAGAAGATCGAAAAGCTCCACGATGTAGCTAACAGTTTTGAACAATGTAAATCGGAAGAAAGAGTACATGATCTGGTTATAGAGGCTGCTGTGAATATATTGGGTTTTGATAAACTTTGCAGTATAGAAGTGGTAGAGGAAGATCAAATATTTCTCAAAGCTATATCAAAAGAGGAAGAAAAAGTATTTGACAATCAACCATTATCTGATGGAGGATATGTTAAAAAAACATATGAAAATAATAGGTCTTATTTAATAAATGATGCTTCAAAAGATGAGGATGCTGAACCAGTCAGAGATAAGTACAAATCATGTATAAGTATCCCCATAGGAGAAAAGGGAGTATTTCAAGCGATAGGTTTCGATACAGATGATTTTGATAAGGAAGATTTTGAGTTGGCTGAACTGCTGATATCCCATGCTGAGGCAACTCTGAAGAGGATAAAAACTGATGAAAGATTAAAATTCTTGAATTCATTGCTCAGACATGACCTAAAGAATAAAAATCAGATCGTCAAGGGCTACCTACAATTGGTTCAGGATGATAATCTATTACGAGATGATATAAAACTATTAAAAAAAGCCGAAAAGAACACCAACGAAGGTATCGAACTTATTGAAAAGATCAAAATCTTGAGTGAATTAGAGGAAGAAGAAATAACCAATGTGAATATAGGAAAGATTATTGACGAAGTTGTACAGAAAATTTTTTCTGAAGAATACAGTAATGGTTTCAACATAGAATTTGACAAGATCAATCATCTGGTAAAAGGTGGATCTTTACTCTATGAACTTTTCTCTAATATAGTTACAAACACTATAATTCATTCTGAAGGAAATATTATTAAAATCACTTCAAAAAAGGAGAACGGTAATTTGGTGATATCAGTAGAAGACAATGGAAAAGGTATACCAGAAGAAATTAGGGACAAAATATTTGATAAAGGATTTAAGAAAGGAAGTTTCAGTGGATCTGGATTAGGTCTTTATCTAGTCAAAAAGATCAGCCAATACTATGGTGGAAGTATATCCTTAAAAGATTCAGATATGGGTGGAACTAGATTCGATGTTAGGTTGAAGAGTGCACAGTTGACTTGAAGATAGTCCTGTTCATATAGATAATATTTTAATAAGTCATCCTCATAAGAACAGATGATAAAATGTCAGGACATTGGGGAAAACTATTGAGAGTAAACCTAAATGACGGATCCACTGAGATCGAAGATCTTTCTGAAGGTTTTATGAGAAGGTTCATCGGTGGAGCTGGATTCGCTGCTAAGATACTGTACGATGAGGTCGGACCAGAAGTCGATCCATTAGACGCTGAAAACAAACTGATAATAGCACCTGGACTATTTTTAGGTCCAAAGATTCCAACAGGTTCTAAAACAGCTTTTAGTTTTAAAGCACCTCAGACAGGCGGTTACGGAAAATGTATCGTCGGCGGTTGGTTCGGTGACGAGTTGAAAAAAGCTGGTTTCGATGTATTGGTCATTGAAGGTAAAACAGAAGATCCTTCAGTTTTGATCATTGAAGATGAAGAAGTCAAGATCGAAGATGCTGAAGATATATGGGGCACAGATACACACGAAGCTGGGGATATGATAAAAGAGAAGTATGGAAAAGTTAGGACTGCAGTGATAGGTCCAGCAGGTGAAAAGTTATCCAAAATATCGATAATTGAATGTAACGAAAGACAGGCAGCCCGTGGAGGTATAGGAGCTGTAATGGGTTCCAAGATGCTCAAAGGAATAGGTATCAAAGGTTCAAAAGATTATCCGATACATGACGAGGATGAACTAGATGAGTTGATCAGCAAGTACAGGAAAGAAACAGCAGAGAAAGGTAAGACTGATATGGAATACGGCTCTGGAGAAGCTCTGCATCCATTGAACGTGGAATTAGGTGCATTCCCTGTAAGGAACTGGGAAGCCGGTTACTTCAAAGAGGCTTACGAGAAATTGGAAGATCCCGAAGAAGGAAGGATAGATATAGATCCAAGAAAGTGGACTGCAGAATATAGAGATGGAAGACGACCGTGTCCGTTCTGCACAAAACCATGCAGTCAATATTTCGTTGCTGAAGATACTCCTTACGGTGATATAGCTATAGATGGGCCAGAATACGAAACACAGTATTCTTTAGGGGGTGACTGTGGAGTTGATGATGTGGAAGCTGTAGCAAAAGCCAATGAGATCTGTGATAAGTTAGGTATCGATACCATATCAGCAGGTGTCACAGTTGCATGGGCCATGGAAGCTTATGAAAAAGGTCTACTTGATACCGACCTAGAGCTCAATTTCGGAAACGCTCACGCCATGATAGAAGCAGTTAGACAGATGGGGAAAAACGAAGGAGATGTTGGTGAACTACTCTTTAATGGTGTTAAGGAAGCAGCTGAGAAATTGGATCAAGGTTCAGAGAAATTTGCTATCCATATAAAAGGTATGGAACCTCCGGGATACGAAGCTAGAGGTATGTTCGGTATGGGACTCGCTTTAGCTGTAGCTCCAAGAGGTGCTGACCACCTTACATCATGTGAATATGCATTGGATTACAGCGGCTCTTTCTGGAACTTTGAAGGATACAGCAGACACGAGATGGAATCAAAAGGATTCCCATTGAAGATGATGGAAGACTTGATGATGGTATTCGATATGACTGGTGCCTGTAAGTTCTCAAGAGGAATCTTCATGGATAAAGGTCAAACAGAACTCATAAACGCATTGACTGGTTGGGGTATGAGCACCGGTGAGATGCTGATAGCTGGAGAAAGAGGACACAACGTTGCAAAAGCATACAACATCAGAGAGGGATTCGGAAGAGATGACGATATACTCCCTGAAAGGGTCATGACTGAAGAAGTTCCATATGGACCTAATGAAGGACAGAGGATCACGAGAAGAGAGATGGAAAACGCTCTTACAAGATACTACACGGTCAGAGGATGGAACCTTGAAGGCGTACCTACTAAAGGTAAACTAGAACAGCTTGACCTGTATGATATCGCTGAAGAAGTAGGCGCAACGCAACAGTAAACCCTTTCCTTTTTTTCTATATTTTGTTTAGTAAAAAGTATAATAGATGTTCTTTTTTCTCTACTCATGACTAGTTTAAAGTTTGGGATCTGTGGTGATCTCGATTGGCACAATACATCTCGTGAAGATAATCCACTGGTAACTTTGAGGAAACTAGAAGTTAGGGATTTGATCGAAGAACTGAACAGAATTCCTAAGAGTAAGAAAGAATTGTTGTATGAGAATGAAGATATCTTAGATGATATTGAGAAATTATTGAGACTAGATGCTTTGAAAGAGAAAGACGGAAAAGTGTTTGTCAATTTTACAGTTATAGATGAAAAGGATAATGAGATCATCTTCGATGTTTGTGAAAAGTATGCATCTGATCTAGCAGAAAATTTTCTCGATAATAAAAAACAGATATTCGATGTATTGGAATCATATGGAAATTCAAGAGTTGAGAAAGAAAAACTTGCTTTCATGATAATAGGATGTTATCTACTGGACTGGGGTTCTCTGGAACTGCTCAGTGACTGGAATGTGTGTGATCATAGGAAACAGCAGGCTGGGGGTAACGAGTACGTGCTCTGGGGTGAATCAGAGGTCAAAGATGTGTTGAAAGGTGTGTACTGGGGAGGACACTCGCTTTTCATGGATAGCTATACTTTTCATACCTTCGGAGATCATCACGAATACACTGAAAGAAATGCATTTCCAGATATAGTTCATAGATTTGCAGATTTCGAATTCGATAGTGGAGAAGAGTACAGATCTATACTGTTCGACAAAAGGAAAGAGATGCTGAAGGATCTAGGAAATATCTTAGATGAAATTAGTAAGAGTGGTTCTAAAGAAAAATATATCAAGAATAAATGGCCTGATAAAAGTAAATATATCGAACTTTTAAAGAAGTTGAATTATATTGAAGAAATTGATGATATGCTTTATCTAAATATACCTTATTTCACAGATGAAGATATCGATATGATATTGAACTGTATGGAGCCATTTGTTAGAATCATTAAAGACTGGGTCGATGAGAATATAGATAATATAGAATCGAATCTGACCAAAACGAGACCTCAGAAGAACGGAGTTCCATTCGATGAGTATTTCATACAGATATGGCATGTGATCTTTGGATTGACGAACAAAAAACTTTCAGAATCGGATTTTATTTACGATACTTACTGTGATGATTCAGATCATGAAGGATATATGCCTGCTTTAGTCAAGGGTGACGTTTTGGATAGAGTCGAGAAAAGATTGATCGTTGCGTCATCTTAAGTTCTTATCCATCCATTCAAGGTAATCCTCATTCCCTATGATTATCTCATGTCCGACGATCTCAGGAGTTTCATATGGGTGAAGGTTTTTGACTTCTTTTTCTATTTCTTCAAAGGATGATACTCTATATTCTATCATGAGCCACCGGTTGAAATAGAAAAAAACAATAAAGAATCCAATCCAATCTGTTATTTTTCTTTTGAGTCTCTATTAAATATATTATTTAACCAAATCTAAAAAGTAATCTGACAAAATAAAGGTTCACAAAAAAATATATCTTTGTATGGTTGTACAAGTATACTATGGTGGAAATATATATATATGAGCTGGGTATTATACACGTGAGGTGAAAATAATATGAACAAAAAAATATATGGAATAATGTTTGGTTTGGGTGTATTGTGTATACTTGGATCATTGATACCTGGAACAACAGGTGCTATTTCTTCTGATAGACACAAGGCATGGCATGTCAATTCATCAGGTTCCTGGGCTATTAATGTGGGAGCTAAAGGGGTCGATGTTGGAGTATCTCACAACTTTGAGGATAGTCATGGTGCAATGGTAGCTTCTGCTGTAAGAGTTGGGGATTTGAATCAAGAAATGGGACTGGTAGGATGGGTGACTACAAGTATGTTTGACATTTCTGAGGACGAATATAATCTAGTTACTGCAGATCATGATTGGGATGTGAAATATTTCACATTCAAACCAGTAGAAAATAATGATTACTATATAACTTATGGGCCCTATATGGCTTGGCACCACTTTAGATTCAATTATAAAGTGGTACACGATGTAAACAATGTCTGGCCAATACCTGATGAGCACCATGTCCATGAAAGTGATTATGTAATTACGATAGGTGTAGAGAGCAATTCAGGGGTAACGTGATTTTGATTATATAAAAAGGTATATAAAATGATAAATGAAAAACTTAAGCTAAAAATTATTTCTTTTTTTCTATTATTACTCATCTTATTCATATCTATATCATCCATTACATGTAATGCAACAGAAGAAGAATTAAATCGATATGGAAATGATATATGGAAAGAAAATGTAAATATTGTAATTGTTTCTCAAATAGAGGGTGAATCAGAATACAAGTACAGTCATACTCATTTTTCAGATTTAACATTTATATTAAAAAATAGTGATGTAAATTGGCTTAATCTAACGATTAAAATAGATGAAATATATACTAATGACCTAGACGCAAAAGAGATTGATTTAGAATATCGTAATATCTCATTTAAGATAAGGAAAGAAGACAACGTTGCATTTGTAAACATGGAAAATCATCCTTTAGATGGGCATAAAATTGGGTTTTTCCCCTTTTTTGGTTACTGTAAAAACAACAATTATGAAGCTAGAATAGAGTATATGGGACGTATGTCCGAAAAAGTTACTTATCAAACGCACAATATTTATTATCATGAAAAAGAGGATTCTAGTGTTAAAAAATCTATAGGTGATGTAATTGAATATAAAGTTAAAGAAGATCCTATAACAATCAAAGAGATTCCTAAATTTAATATTTCAAGTCCACGGCTTTCTAATTTTTTTAAAGGGTTATATAAGGTATATAAGAACAGATATTACCCAATTGAGGTGAGTTGTTATTTACCGTATACATTATTTTTTACAACTGATAATGGCAAAAGTGAATATATACTCCTTACTTCTTCATTACATCCCACCTATTATAATGATACTAATTATCAATATATAAAGGATATAGATATAGATCATTTACATGGGGCGGATAATATTAATAATGAATATTTAAATTATTATCCGGTATTAATGGTAGCAATTACAATATCTATTGCATCTACAGCTGGATATCTAGCGTATAAAAAGAAGGACTTGTGAGGAAATAATGAAGAGAAATCTATATAATATAATGAAAAATAAATTTATAACAAAATTCATAGCATCAAATAATTATATATTAGTTCTATTAATTTTATCCCCTCTACTAATTTATATTGCTTTTGGTACTACTTTTTATGCAGTCCATAATAATACTTCAAAACATTTTGGGCTCCCTAAGGATGATAGTTATGATTTCTATCAATATAATGGCACTCCTATCTCAAAAGGGAAATTGAGAGAGATTACAAATCCAAATAGTTTAGAGAGAAATATTTCTGATAAAAGTCAATATTTATTTCGAGAAGCATTGTTTGATTCTTTAGGTACTGCTTCGGAAATGTCTTTTTTGATCGGTTCAGCTATAGCTGCTTTAATATGGGGATATATGATTGAGGAAGGATCGATAGTATATCAAATATTTAATAAGAAATCGAGAGAAAATGCATTTGTAGAAATTTTTTCATATCCTTTATCTTTTGTATTCTTCATATCTATCATCTCATCTTTTGCAATCACCCAAGAGATAATAAGAATCTATCCTGCAAAATCTATATTTTGTATATTTTCTATATCAGTAATCATATTAAGTGGAGCTATGTTTTTTGGATACATTATATCAGGTATAATCTCCTTAATATCTAAAAATACATTCATACCTATCTTTGTATCTTTGTTAATAATTGGAAGTGGACTTATATATCCTGAAAAGAAAGCCTTGATAATTCCTTTTGAATATATACTTTTAAAAATGAAGTTTGGATTACCAATTGAATATATATCTCTTATTGGTATTGGGATAATGGGTTTGTGTATAGTAGGCTTTTATGTACTTTTTAAAAGGGGGAGTTATTATTAATAACAAGATAATCAGTTTCATGGTTTTCTCACTTTTGATATTTACAAGTTTTACTACATTTCAGACAATTGATAAATTCAACATATTAAAATCAAACTTTAATAATAAAATAACGATCACAGATAATTCTCCCTGTGTAGAAAAGCTAGATAATAATCTAACACTTGGTACTTATTTGATTAGCACGAAAGAATTAATTAAGCCAAATAGATATAAAGTAGATGTCAAACCAGTAGGAAATAATATAACACTCCATATCGTAGATGATTCTCACAGAATAACGAAGAGATTCAATGATTCTATATCATTTGATATCGATGTACATTCAACAACTGTTTTTATAAGTATAATCATATATGATCCAGTATCATATCAAAATTGGACAAAGTCTCAAATATTTGAGGTAAATCTTGAGAGTATAGAGCAAGATTTCGATCTTCCTCTTATTCTAATGTGGTCATTGGTAATAATTGGAGGTGTATATCTTGGAGCAGATACTGCTTACCGCAGATGGTTTAACTAAAAATTACGGAAAAATCACAGCACTAGATAATGCCTCCTTTTCTTTATTTTCTGGATTAAGCATGTTACTAGGACCTAATGGTAGTGGAAAAACTACATTTTTAAGGATTGCTTCAGGATTAACACTTCCTGACAAAGGTAAAGTGAAGATATTTGGGTGTGATCCTCACAGAGAGTACGCTAGAATAAAAGACAGGGTATCATTTGCTTTACAGAAACCACATGTTCCAAAAGTGATGAAAGTTCGAGACTTTTTAGAAGCTATCACTGTTGAAAAATCAGCTTCTACATACATGAAAGCAGTTAAAGCTCTCGAGATAGAAGATATTTTAGACAAAAAATTCAAAGAATTGTCTGGGGGATTCAAGAAAAGAGTATCTTTAGCACAAGCATTTATAGGAAACCCGGATCTGATAATAGTGGATGAACCTTTTGCTAATCTAGATGTTGAGGCTAAACTACATATTTCACACCTGATGAACCAACTTGTAAAAAAAGACAAAATCTCTTTATTGATCATAACTCACAACCTTGGAGCTTTGGAACCAGATCATCTTACGATGCTTTATGCAGGTAAAGTCGTTATCTCTGAGAAATATGATAATTTACCTATAAACGACATCAAATCTTTCGTAATTCAAAAAAATGGAGAAAAAAAAGAAGTCAATGACCACGATACCCTCAAAGAATATATCGAAAATGATTGGACCTTGATAGATGTGAAAAAGATAAATTTTGAAGAATATCTTAAAGAAAAATTCGATGATGAAAAGAAATATGGTATTAAATGAATATGAGGTCCCGGGTGAGGTGAAAATAATATGAGTATTTCAACTCGGGCTATTATTTTCTCCGGGACCTCGAAATCATATTCTAGATATAAGTATTTATACCTTGGTATGAATTATCGATTAATAATCGTTAATAGTTCTTAATTATTATATCCTATAGAGAAACTTATTGATTCGAGAAAAGATTGATCGATGGATCATTTTAGGTTCTTCTTCATCCAGTCAAGGTAATCCTCATTCCCTATGATTATCTCATGTCCGACGATCTCAGGAGTTT
>JBKHIX010000061.1:0-10772 GCA_046538435.1 Thermoplasmata archaeon
CTCGTGAACCCCGGGCCTCTAACAATATGAAAATAAAAGTGGACCAGCGGGGACTTGAACCCCGGGCCTCTACCATGCCAAGGTAGCGATCTTCCAACTGATCTACTAGCCCTGAACGAGCATTTGCGAGTGAAGGGTCATGTAAGATTAAAGGAATTCATTCCTTAATGATCTACTGGCCCACGAGGATACACGAACTGTATAAGCGATGAAAACACAACTCCCATAAAAAATTTGTGTGTATTGCATTTAATCTGATCTGCGTATATACAATTTTAATCAGATTTCATAATCATAATTCAGTAATCTGCCACAAATTTTATTTAAACTAAATAGTATTCCTCCTTCAGAGGCGGGACTATAAATGGAAATCCTATTAGTCGATGATGAGGCCGGTACCCAAGAGCAAGCTAAATACCTCTTAGAAAAAGAAAATGAAGATTTTGATGTTACCACTTTAGGTTCAGCAGATGATGCTTTAGAACTATTAGATGATGAAGATTTTGATGTTATTGTATCAGATTATAGGATGCCTGAAACTGATGGTATTGAATTCCTAGAAACATTGAGAGATGATGATAAGGATATTCCATTTATTATATTGACAGGTAAGGGTAGAGAAGAAGTTGTTATAAATGCCTTAAATCTAGGTGCTGACCGATATCTTAGGAAGAGTAAAGACCCTCAATCCCAATATGATCTATTATCAAGAGCTATCAGACAGGAATATAAAAGAAAAAAGACTGAGATAGAACTGAAAGAAAACAAAGAGAAGATAGAAGAATTACATGATGTAGCCTCACAATTGATATCCTGCGAAACAGAAGATGAAGCCTATGAATTGGTGATTGATGCTTCTGAAAGAATTTTAAATTTTGACTTGTGCAGCATCGAAGAAGTAGTAGATGATAAGTTCAAAACAAGGGCTCTTACATCCAAGATGGATATTGAGGGAACTGGAGACAGATCTGTTGAAGACGGGGGATTAGATAAAAAAACCTACCTAAATAAAGAAAAATTTCTCATAGAAGATGCCAGAAACAGGTCCGATGCAAAACCCGTTGTTAAGGATAATGAATTTAGATCAACGATAAGCCTTCCAATAGGAGAATTTGGCATCTTTCAAGCAATCTCTACTGAACCAGGATATTTTGGCACAGAGGATATGAAAATGTCAGAATTATTGTTGTCTCATCTAGATAATACCATCACTAGAATCAGGTCTGAAAGAGAAATAAAGAAAAAAGAAAAACTCTATAGAACGATCTTTGAGAACACAGGAACAGCCATGGTCATAATCAACGATGATCTCACCATATCACTTTCGAATGAAGAGTTCAACAAGCTAGTCGGATATTATGAAGAAAGTGTAGAGGGTAAAGAATTCTTGAACATGATAGTAAAAGAAGACAAAGACAGACTTAATAGATATCACAAGCTAAGAAGGGAAGATCCTGAAGCAGCCCCTAATCAATATGATGCTCAGATCGTCACTCAACACGGTGATAAAAAACACGTGGTTATGACTGTAGGCCTGATAAATGACACTGGGAAAAGTGTTGCATCCTTGTTGGATGTATCTAATAGAGAAGAAATTCAAAAACACTATGAAAAACTGCATTCAAAAGACTTTAAAGAGAATCAAGAGAGAGCTAAAACGTATCTTGAACTTTTGGAGGATACTGATATGGGCGAGGAACAGAGAAAATTTGTCGATAAGATTAAAAAGGCCTTAGATGAAAACACTGAAGTTATTGAAGAGATACAAAATAATATATAGGATCTACAGCATAAATATTAGAATCCCACATAAGAATTTTATAAGTCATTTTATTTCTCTTATTAAGTCATGGAGATGAGTAATATATGAAACTACAAGAATATCAAGCTGCAGAAATTTTTAAAGATTACGAGATTCCGTTTGCCGATGGTTATTTGATCGAATCGCTAGAAGAGATAAAGGAGGTTGAAGAACCGGTTGTATTAAAATCGCAAGTGAGAGTCGGCAAAAGAGGTAAAGCTGGAGGCATACTTTTTGCTGAAAACAGAGAAGAAGCCGTTGAAAAAGCAGCTGAATTATTTAATAAGAAGATCAGAGGATTGGATGTTGAAAAGATATTGATCGCTGAAAAGGTAGATATCATCGATGAGTATTATGTGGGAATTGTCATGGACCGTGAATCTAAAAAACCAACCTTGATCATGACTACAGAAGGTGGGATGAACATAGAAGAGGTTGCAGAAGAGCATCCCAATAAGATAGGTAAGAAAAAAATAGATCCCATAATGGGCCTTCAAACCTATGAAGCTTTGGACCTTGCTGATTCAATAGGATTAGAGGGAGACGAACTAATCCAGATGACAAAGATAGCTAAAAGATTGTATGAAGCATTCGATAAGTATGATGGGGAATTGGCTGAAATAAACCCTCTTGTTCTTACTGAAGATGGTTTATTGGCTATCGATGCTGTATTCAACATAGACAACAATGCATTATACAGACAGAAGTTCGAGAGAACTGAGAGCCAGAGAGTTACAGAGAGAGAAAAGAAAGCCGAAGAATACGACCTAGCCTACGTTGATCTAGAAGGCGATGTCGCTATAGTCGGTTGTGGTGCCGGACTAGTGATGGCTACTTTGGACTCAGTTGCTGAATATGGTGGAGAACCTGCCTGTTTCTTGGATTTGGGCGGAGGAGCAGATGCAGAAGATACCAAGAACGCCTTAGAGATAATAGACATGAAAGAGGGAATCAAATCCATCTATCTTAACATATTTGGCGGAATCACACAGTGTGATAAGATAGCTCAGGGAATCATTGACTATGATCCAAAGAAACCGACAGTAGTACGTATGCTAGGTACTAACGAGGAAAAAGGTAAAGAGATGCTGAAAAAGGCAGGGTACAACGTAGTAGATGATATGGAAGAAGGTGCCAAAACAGCTGTAGAAATAAGAGAATAAAAACCATTAATCCTTTTTCATTATCTTTAATAAATTTGGAAAAATCACATATAGTAATTATACTATTCATTAACATAACTGTAATTTAATTTATCCTTAATGAGGTATAATCTCATGAATCAAGGGTAGTGGAAGATTAAGGAAAAAGCCATAATTCCCGCTGGAAAAGTACATGGATACAGAAGTAAATATTATGAAGATAAGAGTTGGAAAGAAACTATATTTTTAGCTAAAGGAGATAATTTATATTACAAAAATTCTGAAAGGAAAGGATGTATAAAATTAAAAAATATTTACTATATCGATAGAGATATCAATTTTAATAAAGCAAAACAGCTCAATGTTTTGAATTTTACCTATTCAGATGGAGATCAAAGTAAATTATGTATTATCAAATCGTCTTCTAAAAAGAAGATCAAAAAAGGTTATTAAAGCAGATAATACTTTCTTCTCAATCTTATTTCATATCACCATATCAAATTGGAGATGATATAAACGACAACTTGAGTTGGAATAAAGGTGATATCCTCTTCAGTAGTAACGACATACTTCTCACTGATGAGGGATCAAATGTAGTAAAGAAAATTCCTAGAGAGGATATCATGGTTATATCCCAAAAAAGGATCGATAATCAAGAATCTCTTCGTATAATTCATAAAGTGGAAGATGAGTCCCATATAGATGTTATAACATCTACAGATATATCTTTAGAAATTATTAAAGAGTACTTGAACGAATTCTTCTTGAAAGACCAGAAGAAAACCGAATCTATGGATTCAGAGGGGAAGACTATAATCAGCGTGTTAGATGCTGCTGAAAAAGGTATTATTTCGCCTTCAAAAAAAGTATCAAATGAGATAGGGTTCGATCCTGATAAACTCTTGAATGTAGTAAAGACATTAGAAGATGAAAAAGTCATCGAGGCTATAGAAAAAATTGTTGAAATAAGCTATACTGGTAGATTCAAAGATGATGAAAAAAGTAAAGATGAGCAAATGAAAGAAAAACCTAAAAGAAAAGAAAGTCCAGAAGAAAGGAAACAGAGATTGGAAACGATTTTAAGAAGAGCTAGAGATAAAGGCATTTTAAAAAATGAATAGATTTTAACCCTTTCTTTTTTCTTCATCATGAATCGATTCGTCTTTTTATTCTATCAGATGTCAGTGGATAGAGTTACCTTTCAAGCATATTCTTTACTTGTTGAGATCTACATAGATACTTACTAAGTATGATCAAAGATCGATTATCTATAGGTCAGCATTTCCACATCTCTATCTCAATTATTTAACCCTCATATTTTCATTTTTCTTGGCTTTTCCTGATAGGACCTTAACCAGATTTTAGAAAAATAAAAAAATCATGATACAGAAGTTGTTGTAGATATTTTAAGAAAAGCTATGACCTTATTTTTCATGTAAATCTAGAAAAACTTATTGTGTTTGACTCTTCCATAACTGATTTAAATTAGAATTTATTCCTATTAGATATGGAAGAATCAGATATTATCGAGATAGAAACTATCGGTGTTGTGAAAAATCAATTTAAAGATGAAGTTCCAGACGATTATAAGGAGAAAAAATCAACAATAAAGCTAAAAGAAATATACTCTGAAGCTTTGCTTGGAATAGAAGAAAACTCACACATAACTGTACTGATGTGGTTCCATGAAGGAGATAGATCCATAAAGCAGGTTCATCCTATGGCTGATGAATCGAATCCTTTAACTGGAGTTTTTGCAACTCGCTCGCCTGTAAGACCAAATCCTATAGCCGTTACAACATGTGAATTAATCAAAAAAGAGGGAATAGAACTACTTGTGAAAGGTTTGGATGGACTGGACGGGACGCCTGTAATAGATATTAAATCTTACAAACCGTATGATGTGTCAGATCCTAAATATCCTGATTGGGTCCCGAGGTGAACTAGATGTGTGGTAAAAAGATTGATGGGAGAAAGATTAGTGATAAGTATGAAAAATTATTGAAGAGTAAGATAGAAGGAATGAATAGACCCCCATCCTTGCATACTATTTTTGCCGGAGAAGATGAAGGATCTAAGGTTTATCTAGGAGTTAAGAATAGAGGATGTAAAAGAGTTGGAATCGAGACAGAAACTCACAGGTATGGAAGTGATGTTTCTAGAGAAGAAATCAAAGACAAGATAAATGAATTGAATAACGACCATCATGTTGATGGAATTTTGATACAGATGCCTTTACCTAGAGGTATGGATGCCACTGAAATGATAAAAGAAGTCGATCCACAAAAAGATGTTGAAGGGATGCATCCTGTAAATTTGGGAAGATTGATGATTGGAGATGAATACATGGTACCGTGTACACCTAAGGGGATCATTACCATGTTTGAACATGAAGAGATAGAATTAGAAGGTAAGGAGGTATGTGTGGTGAGCCACAGCAATATAGTGGGTAAACCCATGGCGATACTTCTTCTAAATAGAAATGCGACCATCAACGTGGTCCATGTATATACAGAGGACCTTAAATCTCACACATTGGATGCTGAAATAATTATAGCTGCCGCTGGTGTACCACATCTTATTAAGAGAGATATGGTAGCTGAAGACTCAGTGATCATAGATGTAGGTATGAATCGTTTAGATAACGGTGAGCTCGTAGGTGATGTGGAATATGATGATGTGAAACAAAAAGTTTCTAAGATAACACCTGTACCTGGTGGGGTAGGCCCTACAACCGTTTTATCATTGTTGGAAAATACATACAAAGCAGCGAAGATAAGAAGAGATCAATGATTTTTACAATCTCCTTCTCCTAGCTTTCTTCTCAACACCCAACCCAGGTATCCTTATCCTCTTTTCTATTTGATCCGTGACCTCTGTAAATACTATAGTCAAAACAAGATATATAACCGCTATTATCCCGAATATCTCAAGATAATTGAATGTTTCAGATCCTATAAAAGTTGCCTGAGCCGTTAATTCCTCTACTCTGATAATATAAGCGATTGAAGTATATTTGAAGAGATATATCATCTCATTGGACCAAGCTGGTAAAGAAATCCTCAATCCTTGAGGTAATATTATATTTGTTATCGATTGTAATTGAGTCATACCCATGGATCTCGCAGCTATCATCTGTCCTGATTCTATAGATTGGATCGCCCCCCGTATGTACTCCGCTTGATATGCTGCGCTGTTAAGCGAGAAACCTAAAAATGCAGCTACATATGGATCAAATGATATACCTAAAGAAGGTAGGCCATAATATATTATGAAAAGTTGTGTCAGGAGAGGTGTTCCTCTAAATATCTCTATATATCCTATCGATATCGTGGATGTTGTTTTCCCCCCATATATCCTGCTTAAAGCCAATCCTAAAGCTATTGGAAATCCTGCAGCAAGTGAAATAAAGGTGAGCGAAATAGTCGTGATAAGACCGTCCTGAAGTGCAGGCCAGGAATCTAGGAAGAATTCTAACAATCCATTCATTTCATACTCTCCTCACTCTTCTCCATACAGTGTTGCTATCTTGCTCAGAAACTCTTTTGTTCTTTCTTTATCAGGATTATGGAACATCTTTTTAGGAGGGGCACTTTCAACTATGTATCCATTCTCCATGAATATGATCTCAGAAGACACACTACTGGCAAAACCCATCTCATGAGTCACCACCAGCATGCTCATCTCTCCTGCTAGATCTTTCATAACCTCAAGAACTTCTCCTATAAGTTCAGGGTCCAAAGCAGATGTTGGTTCGTCAAAAAGCATCAGTTTTGGTTGCATGGCCAAAGCTCTAGCGATACCCACTCTCTGTTTTTGTCCACCAGATAACTGAGCTGGGTATTTATCCGCTTGATCAGCTAATCCAACACGCTCCAGTTCCTTTTTAGCAAATTTTCTAGCACTTTTTTTATCCATCTTCTTTACTTTTTCCAAACCTATACTGACATTCCTTAGAGCCGTTAGATGATTGAATAGATTAAAATGCTGGAATACAAAACCCATCTCCTGTCTTATTTTGTTTATATTCTTTTTAGGGTCAGTTACTTCTTCACCATCCAACCATATTTCTCCTTGGTCAGGAGGGGATAGTTGATTTATGCATCTCAAAAGGGTACTCTTTCCAGTTCCACTTGGACCTATAATCACCTTTGTTTCACCCTTGTCCAAATCGAATGAAACTCCCTTTAATATCTCAACATCTCCATACGCTTTATGGATATCTTTTACTTCTAACATTGGCATTTTAATCTACCTCTCTACTTCTACTTCATATCCTGGGATCTCAAGCTTCTTTTCAATAAGACCTAAACCTCTATTTATCATAAATACTACAACAAAATAAATCGCTGCGATGGTTATCAAAACTGGAAGAACAAGGTTTGTATTACCTTCATAGATATAATCTCCTCTCCTCATCAATTCTACAACACCGATCGCAAATGCTATCGATGTATCCTTTAATACAATAGTAAATTCATTTGACCAGCCAGGTATAGAAACCCTCAAAACCTGGGGTAAGATTATATCTTTTATTGCTTGAAATTTAGACATACCTATGGACTGTGCCGCTTCCATCTGCCCTCTTGGTATTGAGTTGATCGAACTTCGATATATCTGTGCCTGGTATGCTGTGCTTCTGAGAATAAGGCCTACTATGGCTGCAGGGAATGCATCTAGATTTATATCAAATTCCGGAAGTCCAAGCCACACTATCATAAAGATTACCAATAAAGGTATACCTCTGAAAACTTTTTCATAGATATATACAAGATGATTCAGTGGAAAAATATTATATGACCTGAGAAATGCCATCACCAGACCAAATACTGATGCAAAAAATAAAGAGATAATCGTTAAACTCATCGTTGTGGATAAACCTTCCAGCAGATATGGGAATTCCTCTAAGATGGTGCCCCAGACCAAGTAGATCACTTATCTTTATTCTTTAAAATATTTATTTACTAATTCGTCCCATTCTTCAGTATCCATTATATTCTCTAAACCATCATTTATATTGTTTAACAACTTGTCCCTGTCTTCTTTGACACCGAAACCATACTGTTCTCCAGTACTTATCGTTTCAATTATCTTCACATCCTCATTTCTCTCAAAGGCCTGTGCCACTGGTTTATCCAGGACTATAGCGTCTATCCTATCGTTTAACAGATCTTGTAAAGCCAAAGTGTATTTGCTGTATCTTTCAAAATCATCTTCAGACATAGTTCCATTGTTGACTAGATTCTCCTCTATCCAACCTGCTCCCGTTGTACCAGTTTGTGCGCCAACCACATAATTCTCTAATTCCTGTGGGTCTTCTAATGTTATCTCTGAATTTTGTCTAACTATTATCGATTGATCGGCCTCATAATATGGGTCTGAAAAATCGATCTTCTCTTCACGTTCATCTGTTATCGTCATTGCTGCAGCAACCACATCTATTTTACCCTGTTGTACAGCTCCTATGAGAGTACCAAAATCCATGTCCCTAACTTCAATATTTTCATAACCTTGATCTTTCAATATGGCCTTGACCAATTCTATGTCAAAACCGACTATTTCTCCTCCTTCCTTGTATTCAAATGGTTCAAAATCTGCTGATGTTCCCACTACTATCTTGTCCTCCTCCGAACAGCCGCTGAATGCCAAAGATGACATTATTATACCAGCTGTTACGATCAGAGTGAATATTATCTTTCTATTCGGTAACATCTACATCCCCTAATAATGTATATTGATATTACTTTATTTAAGCATTTAGTTAGAAAATATAGAAAAAAGAAAAAAGTCGTATACAACGATTAGCATTAAAATTGCTTTCGTTGAAAAATTACTACCGCTAAATCTAATAGAGTTAAAGTTATTATTATCGAAACTGCCACCATCACTGATGCTAATGTTCCTCCGAATTTAGATAAAAGAAGTACAGAAAACGAAGGTACAGAAAAAACATTTCTCACTTACTGAGTATACCAATCTCTGTAGCAACATCCTTAGCATCGCTGAGGATATGAGAAGAAAAGAGCACTGTAGTTTCTCCCTTACTGACCACAAAAGTTATAGCACCCTTCTTCTTAAATCTAAATCCCTATGCTGGGGTGACAGAGTGGCTAATGTGTCCGCCTGCAGAGCGGATCCCCCGAGGGTTCGAATCCCTCCCCCAGCTCTCTTCTTTTGGAGGGATGAGAACCTTGGTTCGTGAACAAAATTATTGTTAATTTTGTGAGCGTTTAGAATCATGAGCATAGCGAATGATTGTGAACAGAATCCCCCCCCCAGCTCTTTTTCACTGACCAGTAAAATACTCCTTCAATCGTTCTGCCTTTTCCTTTGTAACATAACTGACATCTGAAAGTTCGTCTATCGAAGCGTTCTTAACATCTTTTTCATCTTGATATCCATTTTCATACAATGTCTTAGCAGTTGAATTACCGATGCCTTTGACCTCTTCCATAAGATCAACGAAATCTTGCTGATCTCCCTCAACTCTTACGTTTATCATTGTTTTATCCTTATTTCCAGCTAAATCCGTAACGATAAGCTTAGCTTTGTATCTTCCAGGTTTCATATATATGTGTTTAACTATCTCTCCTTCCTCTTTCATACCGTCGCCGAAATCCCACTCATACTTCTTTATCCCCACATCATCAGTTGATTTACTACCGTTGAACTTCACCTTTTGACCTATCTCTACGATCTTGTCTCCACCTGCTTTTGCTACTGGTTTTTTGTTCTCTGGATCCTCAACTATCACCTTTATCGTATCCTGATCAAAATAACCTGCTTCGTCAGTGATTATCAGTCTCACCTCGTAAACACCTAGATTCTCATAAACATGTGTCGTCTTCTCCCCTCTTCCGTTTGTCCAATCATCAAAGTACCACTCATAGCTCACTATACCTATAGAATCTTTGGACTCGCTTCCATCGAACTTGACTTCCTCACCAACATCCACTATCTTATCTTCTCCAGCTACAGCCTTCGGCTCATCTGGATCCCTTACCGAGACGGAGATCTCATCATGGTACCAATTATCTTTCTTATCAGAAACAGAAGCTTTGACAGAATAAATCCCTGGTTCTTCGTAACAATGCTTAACCATTCTCCCTTTCTTTTTAACGCCATCACCAAAATCCCATCTAAAATTCTTGTAAAGGATATCTTTCTCTAAGGATGCTATAAAATCTATTTCTTCACCCACCTCTGCTGTTTCGTCTTCTCCAGCGTTTAAAACACCTCCGCTATCTTTAGCCTTCTTCAATTTCTTCCTCAATTTCCTTTTATTGCTTCTCTTCTTAACAACCTTCTTCTTTTCTTCAGAACTTATTACATTATGCATCAACCAACCTAAACCGAAAATCGAGATGTTGACAGCCCATATCAGAAGGAATAATATAGTCATCAATATAAAATACAGACCCAAGATAGATTTGTAAAAATTACCACTCCAAAGAAAATTTCCGATCAAAAACATTGATATAAATACGATTGCCATGGAAGGCCAAAAAAAATACAAACCTCTTACCCAAGTCGGGCTATGTTCCCATTTAACCTTCTTTGATACCTTCATATTTTATCTCCAGTGACCATTTGATGAATAGTCATTATAAATACCTATTCAGATTTAGTTATAATGATATTTTATGTGTATATTGAACAAAGAAATCTTTTATAACCTTTTCTGAAATTTACTTGCCTATTCTTGTTAAACGGAACTATAGTAAAAGACACGACCTTTTGTACGATTTTAATGTCTTTTACTAGTTTTGTAAGGAATCATAGATTCCTATTCTCACTTCGAGCAAAGCTCTCGTGATGTGGAGCTCGTA
>JBKHIX010000167.1:0-2999 GCA_046538435.1 Thermoplasmata archaeon
TTCACCACCATTATTCTATATATGAATAGGCGGATTTAAACATGCTATTCAGTTATCACCCAAATTATTATGAACGACGTTTGGTCACTCGTACACGAACACCGTTTGCTAACAAACGTAGATCGTAACACGAGATTTTCAATCGAGTGTGTTTAGGGACTTGTTCCTATGTAATGAAAACTGCCGTTATCCATAATCCCGACCTGCTATCCTCGATAACCGAAGAACCTCATGCTTGCAGTGGACCTAGCCTTCTTAATTTGAGTTTCATAGGTATCCACCCCTAGATTATTTATAAAAGAGTGATAGGGATGAGTGAGGATCTTCTTCCCAGGAGCAAGAAGATGAAAGGTTACCAATCCCGTTAATCTAGAAATATCGTTTCCAACTAACTGAAAAATCTTATGAAACCCGACCATCCGTTTTAATATTCTCTCTAGAATTTCTTATCTGTTTTTGCTATGATATTTTTCAGAAGATCTCGAGAAAAAGTTGATAAACAGGGAAAAACATGATTGAAATACATGAGCAACTCTCTGTTTGATATGAAGTTGGATGAAGCAGTTAGTATAGGATTCAAAGACAAGGAAGAGTTCATCAAAGAGGCGGTGAACACTTACCTAGCAGCTAACAAAGAAAAAAGAATAGAGTTAGCAGTCAGTTTATATAGAAAAGAGAAGATAAGTCTTGGCAGAGCAGTTGAGATCGCTGGTATGGATTACGAAACCTTTAAAAGAGAATTGGCTGAAAGAGGTGTGGAGAGAAAGACGATAGGTTTTCAGGGTGCTGAAGCAAGTCTGGAGTACAGAAAATGATCATCTTAGATTCTGACATTTTAAGTGCTTTTTTG
The DNA here is from genome assembly GCA_046538435.1 of Thermoplasmata archaeon. GTDB lineage: Archaea > Thermoplasmatota > Thermoplasmata > Halarchaeoplasmatales > Halarchaeoplasmataceae > CAYSTL01. The sequence continues at coordinate 851 of JBKHIX010000167.1, forward strand.
AAGATAGGACACCTGCGGCTGATAAAGGATTTTTACTCTGAAGATTATCTTTATATCCCAATTGAGGTTTTGGATGAAATAGCTAAAGCTGGCTTAGCCGTAAAAATCAAAGATAAAGACTTCATCAAAGTGATAGAAAAAGATCAAAAGGTCAATTTCGAAGAAAGGTTGATTATTTAAATTAATTAACCATCATGAAGTACTTTCACCAAACCCTCTGCTACTTCTTTTTCTTATACCACTACCATCCTGCTCAAATTACCTAAAAGAAATAAAGTTAAATAATCGGTTTCCAAATACATATCATATAAAAGGAGATCGAGATGGACACCATAAAAACCAAGATCGAGTTACCCAGATCCATAATGAATATCTGTGGTCTAGACGAGAACGAACTACCTAAGGAAATTGCAAAGAATTTCATAATAGAGCTCTACAGAGAAGGTACTATCTCATTAGGAAAAGCTGCAGAATTCTTAGGAATGACAAAAAAAGAGCTCATGGTACTTCTCGATGAGAGAAATATACCACTTAATTACGATTCTAAAGAGCTCAAAAAAGATAGAGATACTTGGGAGAAATTGAATCTAGAGGATTAAAGATGATTGTAGTGAGTGATTCTGGACCTTTAATCCATCTATCTAGAATTAATAAAATCGAACTGCTAAAAAATTTTTTCGATAAAGTATACATCCCTGAAGCTGTATATAATGAAATTAATTCACAAAATGATTTATCCGGTTCCAAAGAAGTAGAAAAATACGAATGGATTAAAAAGAAAATTATAGATCATAAAACTGCAAAGGAGCTTTTGATGGACAGATTAGATGAAGGGGAGAGTGAAGCCATCATACTTGCTAAAAAAATTGATGCAGACTTACTACTTATCGACGATCTTGCAGGGAGAAACACTGCTAGAAATCAAAATATAGATGTGATGGGAACACTAGGTGTTTTAGATCGAGCTTCCGAAAAAAACATGATACAAGATTTAGAAAAAGTGATAAGGGAATTGAGAAACAAAGGCTTTTGGATGGATGATAAACTTTTTGATAAGCTGATTAAAGATTAAAATTAACCTACAAATTCCTAAGATCTCTTCAACGACTAAAAATCTAAAACCACCCAATTCTCATATTCAATCCTTCAGAAAATTTTTAGTTTTCGAAGGAATAAATTCCTCTTCTCGATAAAATCATCATTTTATAGATTCTAAACGATATTGGGAATGAAATTCCCGAGATATCAGCGTCAGTTCACACCTGATTTATTGCAATCGTCGTCAGGTGATTCATATACGATGCGCACCAGTTAATAATTATAATCACGTTCTCCGTAAAAAACAAAAAAGAGAGATACGTTCTATCGATGGAACGATTAACACTATAATATTCTAACAGAAAAACAGCATAATTGAACAGAAGATAAACTGAAATATATGCTTAGGGACTGGAAGGAATTCGATCTAGAGGAGGGTATAGTCCTAACGGAGAATGAAAAAAATGAACTAGTTGAAAAAGAGATTGAGATAAAGGAAAGTCTCAAAATTAAAAAATGCCTTCTAGGTCCGTATCATCAGTTATTCCCAAGCTAGATCGTAGAAATCCCACTCACCAACCATCTTACTCAACCGATCTTCCAATTCCTCTTCTATGACCTCACGTAAATCACTCTTAACCTTTTCGTCCCATTCAAACCCATCATATCCTACAGCATCTTTCCAATCCCAGTAATGCGGAACGATTTCAGTAGTATCCCACTCTCTATGTCCGATCAAAGCGACAGATTGTATCAGATCCTTTTTCACATCTTCAGTATAATCATCGCTCTGCAAAAAGTCGATAAGGATATCAGCGGCCTTCTTTTGTTCGAAATAAAACACCTGTTCTAGGGCTCCTACAGCCCAAAATATTTGATCTTTATCTAAGGCATCCCTTAAAACTCCAACAAAATCGAATTCAGGATGGTCAAAACCCCATCCACAAGTGAACGAATCCTCCCACATCTCGCCCATACCTTCGTCAAAGTTCGTCAGGTACTCGAGAGCCTTAACAGGGATCTTTTCGACACCTTCTACCCATCGTGTGAGGATGAGGTACCTTGAAACAGCGTTCACTATCGGCATAGGATCGGGTGTATCCTCTGGAGG
>JBKHIX010000168.1:0-2983 GCA_046538435.1 Thermoplasmata archaeon
GCTTCGCCCAACTTTTCGAACTCATAAAGATCAGTCAAACCAGATTCTTCAAAAACCTCTCTTTTCAAAGCTTCTATTGGCTTCTCTTCCTTTTTGATAGTCCCTCCAGGGACTAAAAGAGGGACTTCAGGAAACTCTTTATGAGAATAAGCCAGCAAATTTTCAGTATCTTTATCAGAGTTGAGTATATATGCTAACACTTTTTGAATCATATTTAGGATCAATCCTTCTTACTTTTCCATGGCCTTTTCTCTCATATCTTCAGGCATCTTCTCTATCGCATACCTAAGTGAAGTCCTAGGCATATCATCCTTATTTTCCATCACATAATCAAATACTTCCTGCTGATATCTTTTGCTAGCTTCTTTTAGCAACCATCCATATCCTTTCTGGACTAGGTCTTCATCATCATAAAATAAGAGATCAGCTATATCGAAAACATCTTCTAAATGTTCTTCTTTTCTAATAGAATAAATCATGATTACTGCAGAAGCTCTTCTTTTCCACATGTTATCCGATTTTGTCCATCCTTTTACATTTGAGAGATATTCAGGATATTCATAGATGAAGTGCCCAAAAGCATGAGTACAAAAATCATCACATGCACCCCAATTGTGCACATACTTTTCCAACCAAGATTCGAATCTATCGAAATCTTCCTTCTCATATCTATTTTTTATTCGATATGCCCATTGAAAAGCGATAGTATAATTTTCAGATATTCCTGTTTGTAGAAGTTCTTCACATAGATCAAATATCTCTTCTTTCGATTTATCTTTAATCTGTTTAAAATATTTTTTAGCAAGTTTTCTCACTTTAGGTGTCCTTACACCATAATTGTTTATCTCATTATTGAAGTACCTTTGGACTCCTTCTTTGTAATCTTCGTCAACCATCTCTAGGAGTTCTTGTTTTATTTCCTCAACAACACTCTCATTCATCTAACCGCTCCTTTAATTTTCAAATTTAAAAAACTCTTCATAATCTAGTTCCTTAATATCACTCAGATCATGGTCTAGTATTTCTATGAAATCTTCCCAGGTCTCTTTGAGTTCAGGTTCTTCATCTATCAAACGCATACCTTTCTGATAGGTTTCCTTATCTGGATATCTATGTATCTCCACTATTACATTTTTATTTTCTTTACTCCTCAAAAACTCAGCTTCATAATCGATATGCTTTTTGTAAACTTCATTGGCCCTGGTTTGAATATCCTTGAATTCATCCTCTTTTCCCTGCTTGATCGCATAGGTGTACATCTTGACGAACATCTTTATCACTTCTAAATCTAAACTATGTAGATTATCTATGTCTTCATTCACAATATGTTTTGCGTTTAAATTGATATTAGTTATTGATATGAAAAATTTTAATAAATTTATTTACATTATCATGATAATGTATGTAAAAGCCAAGGATGGAAAAATTAAACTTCCAAAGGAGATTAGAGAGAAATTTGGGAAAAAATTTAGATTGATAGAGTGTAAAGACCGTATTATTCTTCTTCCAATTGCTGAAGACCCTTTAAAAGAGCTGAGAAATGAATGGAAGGACGTAGACAAATCTATTGATGAATTAAAAGAAAATATCTTTTGATAAAATAATTATCTCAGTTCATATCATCAATAAATTTGTAGTCACTCTTCGTTTTTAAGCTCTCTGCACCCAAGAATTCCATGTACCTTTCTATCTCTCTTTCAAATTCTGTTAAAAAACCATTTTTGTTTACTTTATTAAAAAGATGAAAATTCCTGATCTCCAACACTTTACCATCAAGATACGGTTCGAACAATCCCACGTATTCATCATTGTACAGGATAGGTAAACAGTAATGACCGTATTTTCTCTCTTCTTTAGGTTTGTAAACTTCCCAAACATACTCATGATCAAATATAGAGGCAAACAATTCTCTGTTCCATAATAATGGATCAAGAGGTGCAAGGAATCTTGCATATGATGATCCTCTCGAAGGGGCGTTTTCCCAGATATCTTTATCTTCTATAGGGGAGTACAGTTTTCCATTCCACTCATCCATCTCAAGAGACAAGACTTTTCCTTCCTGTTCCAATTCTTCCAATATCGCTCTTACGTCCCTGACTCCACCTACATTTTTCCATTGAGCAGAAGCTTTACGAGGAGATACTAACTTAGAGGATTTTACGATGATTTCAGTTATCTTCTTCCTGTAACTCTTTTCACCGATTCCATTTTTATCTCGAAGGTGTTCAGGAACTATGTTTTCCACAGGGGTGTAATACATCCTCCTTCCTTCTCTATGGTGTACAACAGTTCTTCCTGTCAGCCAGAGAGTTCGAAGTAACTTGTGTGATAATTTTCTAGAACGCCAGCTTCCTTTAACAACATCTCCCATATCTTCCAGTTCTAAAGAGCTGAGCGGTTCTTCATTCATCTTCTTCAGTATGAATGCAATCTCATCCTGATATTGTTTTAAAAAGACTCTGTTCTTAACAGCGAGACGATCCATTTCAAATTTAAAATAAGGAAAATAATCTATCGGTAATATGGAAAGCATCTTACAGTAGTATTCAAAGAGTTGGTTATCCTCATACAAAAGTTCTGATAGATATTCAGGAGAATAATCTTCAATCCTGCTGAAAAGAGTCAGATCGTGATTCCTACCCGCTGAATTGATCGGATCGACCTGGATGCAAGGTATTTTATCGAATAATTCAGCAGTATCTTCCTTACCTTTACCAAGGGAATCGAATCCATGAACATGAGATAGAACTCTTCTAGCTTTTTCAGCACTTATCTTCATCAAATATGGATAAAGTAGGTGTATAAATCTGTTTAGGAGAACGATTTTTCCTTTCTTTTATAGATATAGGCCATAACTGTTGTTGAAGAAATAAGAAATGGAAAAATTGTGAATCCAGGAGTCTTATCCACCTTTTCCTGATCCTTTCTTATAAAATGTGCTGTTATCGATTTATTTCTATTCATCTTGATGGTCATCTCGTCT
>JBKHIX010000169.1:0-2980 GCA_046538435.1 Thermoplasmata archaeon
AGTAAGTTCTGCATTGTTCCCTGAATAATCTGTAACTTTTAGAGTCACATTAAAGCAACCTAGATCATCAAATGAATGAGAAATAGTTTTACCAGATTTTATGTTCTCATCGCCTATCTCCCACTCAAATGAATTTATTTCATGGTTATCACTTGAATTTGTTCCGTCCAATTCTAGATTTTGTGAAATCCTGACTTCTTCTGGTAATGAGAATTCAGGAAGTGGGTTGACATCATCTATTACCTTTATTTCTATCGTATCTGAATCCACGTTCCCTGAAGTATCATAAACTGTCAAAGTCACTTCATAGGTACCAGGTTCTGAAAAGACATAAGATATGGATCTTGATTTATATTTTTCTTCATCTCCTTCGATCTTCCACGTATAATTCTTGATATTTCCATTATCTGTGGAGTTAGCACCATCTAAAATCGTTTCTTGATTCATTTTTATAGTTCTATCCCCACCAGCCTCAGCAGTAGGTTTTGTGCTATCTGTTATTGTAATATTTAATCTGTCAGTTGCTTCATTACCATCTGCATCTTTAACAGTTATCGATGCAGTATAATCGCCGATCATAGAAAATGAGTGTGACGGACTTTCAGTGTAATATTTCGCATCATCTATTGTCCAGGTATAGTTTACGATACCCAGATTATCGGAACAGCTTTCTATATTAAATGTTAAAGCTTCGTTTATACTTCCGTTTTTATCGTTACCTGCATTAACCACAGGTTTTATCACATCTTCGACCGGAACGTCTTTAGTATCAGTAATGTTTTGGTTCCCACTAGTATCCTCAACAGTAATATTGTAGTAAAAACCTTCACAATCCGAAGGTATAGAGATGATTTTTTGATATTCTCCTTCTCCTATGTTATCAAGTTCACATCCAACTTTGATACCATTTCCAAATCCATAATTTGTTCTTACGTATTCAATATTCGATTGATCCTCGACGGTAATGTTCAAATAATAATCCATGCCAGTCTTTGCTTTATTTTGACTGTTATCGATTATAATTGGTTTTTCAGAATCTTCATAATTTATATCAACTTTTTTACCCCATTCTGGTCCTATGTTGATCTCTCTATAGAAATCATCGTTTTTTAGGACGAAAGTGTCGGAATCCGAATAATCATCATTTACAAAATTACCAAAATTGAATTCAAAGTATCCATTATTATCGGTGTTTAAGTTTAACGTTTCACCTGTATTGTTATTTTTAAGTGTAAGATTATTATAGGTGACTGGATTTCCTTGTACATCGTACACTTGACCGTATAAGATATAAGGTGCAGGTGGATATTTTTCCGAGGAACCATTCCCTAAATCAATATCAGTTACCCTTGTTTGATATATCAAAGATTCATCTAAATCCTTGTTAATGGTCATGATATCGCTTTCAGGTGGATAAAAATCTGAACCACCAGTTTCTATCTCGAAACACATTCCGTGAGCACCGGTTGCGTTATAGACCCAATCATTTGCTCCACCAGGAGCATTGTAATCTATTTCCTCACCTGCTTGACCATAACTGTAATGATTGTTACTCCCCATCTTTGTAGTTAAAGAGGTCATATCGTCAGCCATTGATCGGTACCAGGAGTCATGAGGTGAATTATCGTCTTTATGACACCAGGGGATTAAAAGAGTACCCGCATAGCTGTGAAGATTTTGATATGACTGTATATTTCGTGATAATATCCAATCAGTGTAATTCCTTATCTCGTATTCGGAATGCGGTGCTTCCCCATGATATGTGTTGGACCCCGCATCATCATCACCCTGGCTCCAAGCGATATCCCAGTTTCTATTCAGATCAACACCTACTGAAGATGTAGGTGTGGAATCGTTCCTATTCTTTCTCCAATATGATCGTTGAGAATAATCACCATTTCCATCATAGTAGTATCCATCCGGATTGAGCATTGGAGCTACGAATATTTCTCTATTGTTTACCAACCAATGGATAGTATCATTAGTATCATATTCGTTGAGGATCCTCCACATAAAATAGGAAGCTACCTGTGGCCCTGACCACTCTCTAGCATGTAGCCCTCCGTCGATAAGAATCTCTGGTTCACTTTCATCCGTATTTACATTGTCAGATATTTTCATTACGTAAAGATCTCTACCTTCCCACGACTCTCCAATCTTAGTTTTATTACATATGTTCGGATGATTTTCTTCTAACGTATCGTACCAGTTATACAATTCGGATAAGGAAGGATAATGATTCTGAAATGGATATGGAGAAGTACCTTTTGTTTCTTTACTTGTTGATTGACTTTCTTTTACATCCATCCCTGATGTATTATCAGATATTGGAACTAAGCTTGCAATTAAAAATATAATAAACAAAATAGTAAATATCTTATTCCGATTCATAGATTGCTTAATTATACCCTATTAATTAAATTTTAAGGATCGGAAGTGATTTACGTTACCAACTAGAACAATTTTTAAATAGACTCCCTCCTCTTCTTGTATTTAGGTGTATCATAATGGGTGTAAGGACATTAAAGATTTCAGCAATCATAATAACAATATTTATGATATCTTCAATTTATTTTACAATATGTACTAACATTAGTGAACCCGTTCATAAGGGCCTTGGTTATTCGGAAGAAGATGTTTTAGACCTTCCTTGGCCAAGACTTAGGGGAAAAAATAGGGGTACAGGCCTCAGTCCTTTCAATACAAGTTTTGTTGATGGTTCTATAAAATGGAATTATAGCTTAGATGGTAGAAATTCAACATCACCTATAGTCGGTCCTAACAGCATGATTTATGCTGGTTCAGAAAATACATTACATGCTGTAAATACAAAAGGGAATTTGGAGTGGAGTGTTACAATAGAAGGGAATGTATCGGACTCTCTGACAGTAAATTCAAACGGGACGGTTTATTTTATTGATGATGATGGTAAATTATATGCAGCTGATGAAGATGAAGGGATTAAATGGAGCATCAGTCC
>JBKHIX010000062.1:0-10585 GCA_046538435.1 Thermoplasmata archaeon
ATCTCCAGAATGGATGAGTAGATCATAATCATGTTTTTTTAATTCTTCCAGCACTTCATCTAAAGAATCTTTATTAAAATATTTGTCACTTCCAATATGTGTATCTGAGATGTGTAATATTTTCATTTCATTCCCTCGAGATATAGGTCTCCAATTTTTGTTTTTGTATGTCTATTAGGTCACCAAAAGTAAGTATACCAACTATCTCTCCTTTTTCTTTCACCAGCATATGTTTGATGTTCTTATCAGCCATCAATTTAAGGACATCTTTTACGTCCATATCTATATCTGCTGTAATTAGATCAGTCGTCATTATTTTTTTAACAGGTATATCAGGTGTAAGTCCTTCAGCCACCACTCTCTTTTTTATATCCCCATCGGTAAAGAAACCTATTATTTCGTCATCATCTACAACTGTAAGTGAGCTGATATTGAACTCTACCATCCTCTTGGCAGCTTCCTGGACGGTAGTTTCAGGTTTGATTCCGATCACTCTCTTCGTTACGAATGTCCTTATAGGATGTTCCATATCGTAAAATTTGGGTACTGCTTTTTCCATTTTTAAACCTCCGATTCTAAGTTGCTGATCACATCTTCCATAATATTTCTAATTGTCGTTTCCATATCTTTGTTCTTTATAACTTTAGCACCATGTTCTATAGCCTGTTGGATTGTATATTCCTGTATCTCTCTGATTTTGTTTATTCTATCTATATATCTAGAGGGATCCCTATGACTGCCTTCTGCCCTTGATTTGAACCTTTCGATGTGTTCATCCAGATCTGGGACTTCTAGAATATATTGGAAAATATAACAGCAGTCTTTTTTATCAAGGTCTAGATAACCTGGTACTATGTGAACTCCGTTGATTATAGAATTCAGTCCTTCTTTTATACCTCTATATATCACAGCATTTATCCCTACGCTTACAAGACTGACCTGTTGATCGTAACCATGGATCAATTTGTTACTGACAAAAGGTGCTTTGACGATTTTATCAGTCATGAAAGTTGATTCGTGTAGAGGCGGTACTAATTCGTAAGACAGCATCGTTCTCATGATCTCTCTAACTGTGTCACCCCCAACTATACGGTTTATCCCCAATCTGTGCCCTAGTTCTGAAGATAATGTGGATTTTCCGACCCCTGGACCTCCTCCGATAAGGATAAGTATTGGTCTTTCAAGATATCGTATCTTCCTTGACACTCGATAAAATTTTTCTTCTTCTTTGTAGCCTTTATTGAGGAGTTTGTTTTGCACTTTCTCTTTTATCTCCTTAGAAGGTATCTCTTTTCTACCGCTCTCTTCGAACTCTTTGTTGATCTCTTTTACAATCTCATATCTTTCGTCCAGTGTAAGTCCTGTAATAGTGAGAGATCTGGCAAGTATACCTTTAGAAAAAGGAAATCTTGATCCTTCTTTTGTAACGTATATCATCTTAAGATTCCTCCCATCTATCCTTAGCTTTTTGACAGACATCAATCATAGCATCGTCTAGGTCAGAGATAGTACCGCCTACTAGTACTGATTTGTTGTGCATGAATACTATTTCAACACCTTTTTCTTTAGCACTCATACCAGCAACATCTATCGATGCAGCTTTTATTTCTGTTAGTAAAACATCAGCTTGGTCCAATCCTTCATCTAGGTCTTTTCTAAGATCTGGTCGATTTGAAAGTTTATTCGATATACCAACTACATTACATTCATAATTTTCTTCGAGATATTCCTTCAGTTTTGGTAAGATCTTTTTTGGGGCAGTTGAGGCCATAAATACGTCTTTATTGGATATATCCTGAAGAGGTTCAGGTCTGAAAACCGTGAGAACGATATCAATATCTGGTTTTAGCTTTCTTATCCCCTTTTCGATATCTTCTATCTTTCTATCCGAAGCCATAGGTTCTTCGCACATCGTGACTATAGCCAAGTCAGAGGTCCTAATCCTGTACTGTCCGAAATATTCTAGGATGTTGGACAATGGTTGGGAAGCACCTATGAGAACTATCCTTGCATCCGTTTTTATCGGCGGGAACGTAGAACCTGAGCCTTCCATTATAACGAAAGATTGAGATATCTCGTTGGTTTTTTGAGCCCCTTTGATAACATTGGAAGAGAACGGATTACCAGACATACCTCCCCCGCACCTTCTGCATCCAACAGTTGGTACTTGAGCAAGGAGAGCGTCTTCCCAGTAATCAGAAGCAGCGTGACCTCCTTCTTCAGCAACATGCAGTAAAGTGTCGGCGTTCATATCCATCGTTGTTGGGTCGATATAATCAGCTTCTGGTGGACCGCCTCTACCCATACATACGATAACAGGGTCGAAATCCTTATTTTTGATGGTCCTTGCTACAGTAACGCTGACTCCAGTTTTTCCAATCCTTTTACCGGTTCCTATGATAGATATACTGGGTTTTTCTAATATCTCATGCTCTTTAGGTGGGCTCAGGATAAAATCAGCACCGATATATTTTACTTGATGTTTTAAAACTGCAGAGCCTATTTTGAATCTATCGTGATAATCTAAAACGGGTTCGTCTGAAAGGTCTACCACATAATCTGGATTTTTCTCTACTATGGCTTCCTCTATCAAATCAATAGGTAACTCTTTCTTTTCAGATGAGATAAAGATATCATAATCTGCTCCCTCTATCCCCAGTTCTTCCAAGGCATTTTCGACTTTTTCCGTTCCACCTAGGAAAATCAGTCCCTTGATATCTACATCTCTTTTAAACAATTCAGATAAGGTCCATTTGGTAACAGGTGGATAATGCTGCCCATCAACAAGACAGAGAACTTTTTTATATTTTAACAGCTTAATAAATGATTCATCAATGTGTAAAGATTCTTCTAGAATATTTTCTACCATATCTACAACTCCTTAAACTAAGTATATAAATTTCTTTATTGATATAGTTTAGGATGGAATAGAAGAAATAAAAAAGATTTTTAGAAGTCTAAATAGTTTTTAAGTTCCCATTCAGTTACATCTCTACTGAAATCCAGTATTTCTTGATGCTTGATTTTTTTGTAGTGTTTGTAGGTTTCTCCTAGAGATTGTTTTACCACTGGATCTTCTTCTAATTCCTGTAGAGCTTCGTTAAGATTATTTGGTAGGAATTCGATACCCATATCTTTTATCTCTTTTTCTTTCATATCATACAAGTTTGCTGTAATACCCTCTCCCGGATCTAATTCTCTGTCCATCCCGTCTATGCCAGCATGGATCAGTGAATTTAGCATCAGGTAGATATTAGATGAAGCATCTCCTGCTCTGAATTCAATCCTGCCTTTTTCTTCTTCAGCGCTTCCGTAAGCAGGTATTCTAACAAGAACGCTTCTGTTCTCTCCACCCCAAGTTATGTAAACAGGTGCCTCGTAACCTGGAACTAAACGTTTGTATGAATTTATCGTAGGTGAACAGACTGCGGATAAGGCCTTTGCGTGCTCTAAAATACCTCCGATAAATCCTGCTGCCTTATCGTTCAGTTCATCAGGTGAGAACATATATTCTCCGTCCTTGAACAAGGACATGTGAACGTGTAAACCATTACCAGCTTCTTTAGGAACTGGTTTAGGCATGAAAGTTGCGAGCATATTTTGTTTTCTTGCTTCGTTTTTGACGATTTCTTTGATATATACAAAATCATCTGCAGCTTTTATTGGATCATCATATGGTAAAGGCTCGATTTCGTACTGCCCAGGTGCTACTTCGTGGTGTACTTTTTCTATATTGAAATCATAGTCTCTCATCACTTTGGTAAGCTGACCTATCATACCTGTGTATCCGATCCTGCCGTCTATGTATCTACCAGTATCTATAGGTTCTTTGGTATCTGCATCTAGAAGGTGGAATTCGTATTCTGGTTTTATGCTTATCTCAATACCTTCTTCAGCCAGTTCATCGATGGTCTTTTTGAGCATGTATCTTGGGTCGCCCTTGAAGTAAGAACCATCCGGCCAGTACATCTCACATAGGAATACAGCGACTTTTTCATCCCCATAATACAGTATCTTTTTTGTAGATGGGTCTGGGATAGCTATCATATCACTCTCAGAGACCGATGTGAATCCAACGTTTGACGAATCGAAACTGATACCGTCTTCACAGACCAGATCGAACATATCTGGTGGGATTCTGATCTCTCTTGCTTTTCCCTGTAAATCTAAGAATTTCAAAGCAACGGAATCAATATCATCGGGTAAATTACTATTTTCTAACATATTAAGCACCGGGATTAAGGGAGAAAAGGAAGATATATAAAAAATAATTGGAAGAAACGCAGTGTTAGATGATTTGTTTAGATGATATATTTGTTTTTTAAAGTTTTATTAGTGATAGAAAAGTAAAAAAATTAAAAATAGGGTATATTTAGTATGACAATAATGCCAATTTAGTTATACTAACTTAAACATAGTATATACGGGTAAGATGGATAAATTAAAAGATATTCAAAACGAACGAATCCAATCCTTGAATGATAACGGGACTAGTGAGGGTGATTTCGTATTTTACTGGATGCAACAGTCCCAGAGGACAGAATATAATCATGCCTTGGAATATGCTGTCGAAAAGGCAAACGAATTGGATAAACCATTGATAGTTTTCTTTGGATTAAATGATGACTTTCCAGATGCAAATGAAAGGCATTATCATTTCATGCTGGAAGGTTTGGAAGAGGTGAATCAAAGTCTAAAAGATAGGAATATCGGGTTTTTGGTTAGGCATGTATCTCCTGAAGAAGGAGTTGTGAAATTATATGACAAGGCTTCTATGATCGTTACTGATAGGGGTTATCTGGACATCCAGAAAGAGTGGAGGGGACATGCTGCTGAAAATGTTGACTGTCCTTTGGTCCAAGTTGAAAGTGATGTTGTCGTTCCTGTTGAGACGGTCTCTGAGAAGGAAGAATATGCTACTAGGACGATCAGACCTAAGATTTATGAAAAGCTTGATAGATTTTTGAAGCCTTTAGAAGAAAGAGATGTGAAATTAGGTTCCTTAGAATATTCGTTTGAAAACAATCTTGCTGAGAGTGATGTCAAAGAGATAATTTCTAAGTTAGATATAGACCGATCAGTTAAACCTGTAGATAATTTCCAAAGTGGAACTAGTAATGCTAAGGATCGACTTGATGAATTCATAGAAAATAAATTGGACGGATATCCTGATCACAGCAATGATCCAACCAAAAATTATCTCTCGGGTATGAGTCCTTATCTTCACTTTGGTCAGATATCTCCTTTGTACATAGCTCTAGAAGTGAAGAAAGCAGATAGTCCTGGTGAAAAGGAATATCTTGAACAGCTTATAGTAAGAAGAGAGCTAGCAATGAATTTCGTGCATTATAGTGAACGATACAATAGTTTAGATTGTGTTCCAGAGTGGGCTAGAGAATCTTTGAATAAACACAAAGAAGACGATAGAGATTACATCTATACGAGAGATGAGTGGGAGAAAGCTGAGACGCATGACAAGTACTGGAATGCTGCACAGAAAGAGATGATAAAAACTGGAAAGATGCACGGTTATATGAGGATGTACTGGGGCAAAAAAATACTCGAATGGAGTGAAACTCCTGAGAAAGCCTTTCAGACAGCATTATATCTGAACAACAAGTACGAACTGGATGGGAGAGACCCGAATGGATATACAGGAGTGGCATGGTGTTTCGGAAAACACGATCAAGGATGGAAGGAAAGACCAATATATGGTAAGGTCAGGTACATGAACGCGAACGGATTAAAAAGAAAATTTGATGCCGATAAGTACATTGAGATGATAGAAGAAATTTAATACATTATTCTCTTACTCTTCACTATTTGTAATTTTATTTAAAATCTTAATTCTTGCATTCCCCATATTATATATATGTATGTACGTATTAAATAATGTTGGTGTTTAATTGAAGAAGGTAAGGCATATAATTGATACTATAATCTGCATATTAGTGGCAATTCTAATATTAGGAGTAAACGGTGCAGTTGCAGTAAATGGAACAAATACAGTTAACCAGAATGAAGGAAAAATAAATGAAGAAATATATATAAAAGTTGAAACTGGAGATAATGAAATTACAAGCTTAGACCCCCCTGGTGGCGGTGGTGAAAACGATGGGAAAAATGATTTTGCGATGAAAAATAAGTGGTATGGATATAAATTGAAATTTTGGTTAGACCACGAAAATACTGAAGATTTGGTTCATGCTATTGAAGTAGACGGTGCAGTTGCAGCTATAATTATGGCAGCTACTGGCGCTGGCGCTCTTCCAGCTGCATGTGCTGCTGGAATAGCTGTAGCTCAAGTGGCAGCTATTGAGCAAGCTGACAGTGGTCAAGGTGTTAAAATTATAATACACGCAACTAGTTATAACGGTGTATATTACCCAATTTGGGAAAACATCAAAGGACAGTGAATCGGTTATTAGATATAGAAAAAATGAAACACATATTATAGTATATATCAAAAATATATAAAAGACATAAAAATCTTTATAAACCCTTTCTTATTTATATGAGTGATTGTGGTAATATGAAAATAACTAACAAAAATAAAAAAATAATTAGTACAATAATTTTTTTATTGATTTTAGCTTTTACAGTCTACAATTTATATAGTGAGTTAATAGACAGTGTGAATAATCGTTTAGCACTAGGTATAGATATTTTATTTTTAGGGGTTATAATATATTGGCTATTCAGAATTTGGAAATATGATGATGTCTAAATATTTTACATCAATTAATTAAATGATTTTAATTACTTATTTAACTACAAGTATAATAATAAATAAGAATAAAGTTTTCTCACTCGATAGAGCAGGTAGTAGATGTCCAACCAGAAAGCCCACCCAGTACTACAGTGAGGTCTTTCCAACCCTCTCTTTTCAATAAACTCGCTGCAGTCATCGATCGAAGTCCGCTGCCACAAAATATGTAGATGTCTTCATCTTGTGGTATCTTGTCTAAATTGTCCGGTAGTTGGGTAAGGTGTATATGATGTGCGTCTTCTATTTCACCTTCCTCTTCCAGCTCTTCATCACTGCGCACATCTAGTATCCACGGTTCTTCTCCAGAATCAAGTTCAGTACATAGATGGTGGACATTAACAGTCTCTACAGAATCGCTCTCCTTCCCAGCCATGTGCCAAGACAGCATTCCACCGGCTAAACACCCCTCGACATTATCGTATCCCATCCGTCTGAGGTAAGTAAGTGCCTGTGAAGGATCACCGGTTTCATCCACCAGAAGTATAGGTTTATCGTAGGGAAGGAACCATCCAGCAAAGTTTGGAATTCCATCGAGCCAGATAGAGATAGCATCTGGTATATGAGCTGCTCCGAAGGCGAGCTCTTTTCTTGTATCCAACACGATCGCCTTTTTTGTTCTTTTTTCGAATTCAGGGGGAGATAGGTACTCCAGTTCCTTCTCAGGTAATACATGGTCAGGTAGCGAAAGATTCATCTCTTCCATCTTCCTGAAATATGGTGGATATTCTAACATATTACCAGCTATTTCTACGAATTCATCCTTACTATCAACTTGTAGTTTTGGATTTCTATCTTTTTCTATACCTATTGTCGTAAGTTCACGTTCGGCGATCTCACTTCCACATACAGAACCAGACCCATGGGCAGGACAGATTATTACTCCATCTCCCAATGGTAAGATTTTGTTGAATATTGAGTCATACAGTTTACCCGCTGTTTCCTTTAAATTTTCTTCACCATAGAAGTCAACTCTACCGACATCTCCTGCAAATAAGGCATCTCCAGTGAAAATCATCCAAGGTTCCCCATCAGGATCATATAACAGATAACTCATACTTCCCAAGGTATGTCCAGGTGTATGGATAGCTTCGATTTTTAATCTACCAATTTTCAAAGTTTCTCCTTCTTTTACAACCTTACCATACTCATAATCTAACCCTTCGTCAGTATGATATATATCAGCATCTGTCCTCTTTTTGATCTCAAATGAACCGATCACATAGTCCTCATTTCTATGTGTTTCGAGTACGGTTTTTATGTTCATTCCATTTTTTGAAGCAAGGTCTAGATAATCAGCAATATCTCGTTTTGGATCTATTACAACTGCTTCATTTTTATCTCCAATTATGTACGAATAATGTGCTAATCCTTCTGATTTTATTTTCTCAAAAAGCATGTTTCACACCTTTTCCTTTATAATATAAAAAGAAGAGGGTTTAAAATTATGGTTTTGGTCCTGTGTTTGTAGGATTATCTGGGAATGAGGTCCATTCGGTGAAGGAACCTTCGTATATTTTTACGTCAGGATATTCGAGGAACCATTTGAAAAGTAAGAATTCGTTAGTGGCTTCTCTTCCTGTACCGCATGAGCAGATGATCGTCTTATCTTTAGAGATGCCTTTCTCTTTCAGTATTTCTTTTATCTTGTCCTCTGGTTTTAGTAACCTTGAATTATCTTTTGTCATCAGATTTGCCCAGGGTAGATTCACAGCACCTGGTATATGTCCTGGCTTTATCCAGACGGCCTGTCCTTCGTACATCGAAGTTGGTCTAGCATCTAAAAGCATAACATCATCTTTATCTTTCATTTCTTTGACTTCGTCCATACTGACCACGTATTCATCATGTACGTCGATTTCGAAGAGTGATTCTTCAATTACCGAAAATTCTTTCGTCAATTCTTTTTCTTCTTTCTTCCACTTATCGAGACCACCATCAAGGATGTAAACATTTTCGTGACCATATTTAGCAAGTGTAAAGGATATCATCGTCTGCTCAAGACCGTCACCCCAACCTCTGAAATCACCGACTCCTGTATACACCACTACGGGTACATCTTTCTTCAACCCAACTCTTCTGAACAGTCTCTGGATCACTTCATCATCAACATAAACTCCTGGTCTTCCCTTGTATGGGGCTCTTAACAGTTTCTGATTGAAATAAACTGCACCAGGTATATGTTCAGTTATGTAGTCGTGTATGTCCGGTTGTGTGTCCAATACCATCAGATCATCGTCTTCCAAATGTTCTTCAAGCCAATCGGTACTAACCCACTTTACTTCTCCCTCTCCCGAAGGGTAAGGATATTTATCAACCATTAATACCACTCCGTTATATTAACAAAAAACTTAACATAAGTATTTTTTGTATATCGATCCAGTAAAATATTGTAGTGACCTGGGTATCAATCAAAAATTTAATTAAAAGTTAAACCAAATTTGTTATTAGGTGAGAACATGAAAAGGGGAATAATTCTTTTAGAAAATGGATTTGAGGATACAGAACTCACATACCCATATTACAGGTTACAGGAAGCCGGTCTTGAAACAGATCTTGTTTCTGAGGAGGCTGAAAAAGTCTATGAGAGCAAGAACGGACAGAAAATAAAATCTCATAAAGCAGCTGAAGATATAGATGTATCAGATTATGATTTACTGGTAATACCTGGTGGGAAAGGACCCGATAGGATGAGGATTAAAGAGTCTATAGTAAATCTTGCCCAAGATGCGGTAGATAACGAATTGGTAATCGCTTCTATATGTCACGGGGCTCAATTATTGATCGAAACCGACCTATTAGAAGGTAAAAAAGCTACATGCTATTATTCTGTGAGAACTGATCTAGAAAACGCTGGAGCAGAATTCCTAGATGAAGAAGTGGTCGTTGATGAGAATCTAGTGACTTCAAGGATGCCTCCAGACCTACCAGCATTCATGAGAGAAACATTGAAATTACTAGAATAAAACCCTTTCTTTTTTCATATATGATCTGTGACGTCTATATCGTCTCCAGATCTTTTTTTTGTACTGTTCTTTTGCAGTATTGACTATCGCATCAGCAACCCTTTTTGGATCTCTTCCGCTGTAATTGGTCATATTAGTCGCGGTCATGCTTGGATTGACCACGTAGGTCATTATCCCTTTTGGAAGTTCATCGACGAGAGCCTGCGTAAAACCTCTAACTCCAAACTTTGTTCCTGAATAGACTCCATATCCACCTATTCCGCTTTTACCAAGGCCACTTGCTATGTTTATGATGAGACCTCTATCGTTTTTACTGATCATCGGTAGAAAAGTTCTAGTAACGTTAATAAGGCCAGTTAAATTTACATCTATTTGTTTTTTGATATCTTGGTACGTTTCTTTGATCAATTTTCCTTTTTCAAGTACTCCTGCGTTGTTCACCAAAATATCGAGACGGTCTAATTCCTTTTCGACTTTTTGGACAACATTCTCTATGGAGGATATATCGGTCACATCTAACTTAATGACTTTTGTATCTGTGTAGTTTCTACAGTATTCTGCAGTCTCTTCAGCTCTTTTTTTACCAGAATTGTATGTGATGATGACTCTACTTCCCTCCTCTGCAAATTTTTTAACCGTTTCTCTCCCTATACCTGAACTCGAGCCAGTAACCAAAACAGTTTTACCTTGTATGTTCATATTTTTATGATTTTCTAGAACTTTAATATACTTTTTCTTGAGGTAAGTGAATAAGTTTTTCGTTAGATTATTTAAAAATCTAATTAAAACGGAGATAATTAATTCATTAATTCTTAAATATCAATTATTTAAATTATAACCCGTGACTAAATAT
>JBKHIX010000170.1:0-2969 GCA_046538435.1 Thermoplasmata archaeon
AAAAATATTATTACTACTCTCTTCTTTACTTTTTATATGACATTCAATCCTCCTTATTGGAAAAAACCTGAAAAATTAGAGTTTGAAAGTAAAGTAAAATCATTGAACGGTGAAAATGTAGTTTTAAAAGAAACGTATTTCCATCCTGAAGGCGGTGGTCAGCCAGCTGATAAAGGTACTATAAACGGTTATGAAGTTACAGATGTACAGAAGATAGACGGAGAAATAGTGCATACAGTGCCTGACCATGAACTGGAAGTAGGTGATAAGGTCGAAGGAGATATTGATGGAGAATATCGACTTTACTGTATGCGTTCTCATACCGGTTCTCATATAGTCTATGGTGCAGGAAGAGAAGTTCTTGGAGACATCGGTTATTCAGGTTTTGGTATAAGTGAAGATAAAGTTAGAATAGATTTCAAAACTGATGCCCATATCGACAGAAAAAAGATGTTGAAGATGGAAAGACTAGCAAACAAAGTAATACTAGATGCTCGACCTATAGGATCAGAATTGATGGATAACGAAGAACTGAAAAGAGTACCTGATCTTGCTTATGCTAAAGAGATGCCGGATGAGGAAAAAGTTAGAGTTGTGAAGATAGAGAACTGGGATACTGCCACATGCTCTGGAACACACTTCCAAAATACTATTGAAATAGGAAGAATTAAGATCATAGGTAAGAAAAAACTACAGGAAGGAGTTACCAGGATAGAGTTCAAGGTCGGTCAGAACGCTCTCAAAGACGATTATAGGGAAAAAAGAAATCTACTCAGAGCAGAGAAGTTGTTGGAAACAGATCACGAGAATTTAACCAAAGAGATCAGAAGATTGATGAATAGGGAAGAAGATCTAGATAAAAAGGTAGAAGATCTAGAATCTAAATTATTAAAATCTAATTTTGAAGCATTGAAAAGACACGAAGCTGATGATTTTGATCTCTTGATAGGCACAGTTAGTACTGATAAAAGTGATATATTATCGAAGATGGTCAAAGATAGTATTGAAGATGGAGAAGTTATAACGGTGATAAACGAATCTAGATCTCTATCAGTAGTTGTAGGTTCAAAAGCAGATTCAATATCTGCAAATGAAATAATCCAAACTCTTAGCAGTGAATTTGGAGGTGGGGGTGGAGGTACTGATGAATTCGCCCAGGGCGGTGGGTTCCAAAGTGAACCTAAAAATCTTATAGATCACCTGAAGAAAAATCTACTTTAGAAGGGGTTAATAGATGAATTACGATGAATACCTTGAACTTGCTAAATTATCAGCTTTAGAAGCAGGAAAGATAATAACTAAAAATTTTGGTGAGAGTATAGAGATCGGTCACAAAGGAAAATACGACCTTGTAACAAAGATGGACATGAAATCTGAGAAGTATATCGTCGATTCTATCAATGAGAGATTTCCAGACCATGATATTGTTACGGAAGAAACCGATCTAGAGAAAACTGGTAGTGATTACGTTTGGTATATTGATCCGATAAGCGGAACTACAAATTACGCACATTCTTTACCTGTTTTCTCAGTCTCTATAGGATTAACTTATGAAGGTGAAGTTATAGCTGGTGCTGCTAACGATCCTTTGAGAGAAGAGTTATTTTATGCTGCTAAAGATAATGGTGCTTATCTAAATGATGAAAAAATTCATGTATCAAAAGTTGGGAAGCTTAAAGATGCAGTTCTAGGAACAAGCTTCCCATATGATGAAGAGGAAAGAAAAATCAACCTACAACACTTTAATAAATTGATGCCAAATGTCCAGGGATTAAGAAGGAGTGGTTCTGTGGCCGTTGATCTTCCGCATGTAGCATGTGGTAGGATGGACGGATTCTGGGCAATCCACCTGAAACCGTGGGACCTAGCTGCAGGGAAACTGATAGTTAAGGAAGCAGGTGGGAAAGTGACTAAGTTGGATGGAAATAAGCATCACGTGAGAGAATCTTACATAATAGCAACTAACGGAAAAATTCATAATGAAATGATCGGTATACTAAACTCATAAAAAAGATAAAAAAGTAAAGTATGATTTTAAAATTTTTAATTATAACTGATCCTTGTTTCCTCATCAGAAAGTGTAGGTTCTATTATTTCTTTCCAGAGTGGTGAATCCCACGTACCTAGATTTTTATGTGTTTCGAAGTATTTCTGAGGTATAGGATGAGTGCCAATCACCACTTCAAGATCATATTTCGCCTCAATAAATTTCTTGAAATGATTGATTCTAGGGCATGGAGGATAACCAACAACTAGACCAGTTGCTAAATGAATAACATCTGCCCCATTCTTCTTCATCTCTTCAGGGGCATACTCTACATTTCCACCAGGACATCCACCACATGACGTGTATCCAATAATCTCTAAGTCATCATTTTTGTCGTAGATATCAAATGCCCCATCTCTATTTTTCATGGATTTAAAGCATTTTCCACCAGCACAACTGCTGTAGCGGTCACATATGATAATCCCGATCTTCGTTTTATTTTCCATATTAAAACCTCATCTAAGCCTTTAAACTATTTTTACACATATCGGTAGAAAAACATTATAAAAATACTTTTCCTAAATTTATTAAATTAGAAAATGATACTTATCATAAAATTATATTAACAATGACTAACTTCAAACATTATATGAATGTAAAACTGCGTTTGTACATCAATATAATGGTCCTCATCGTAACTTTTGTTGCGACTGTTGCATTAGCGTTTATGGAGGCATATATCAATGCAATTTTTCCTGCAATCGTCGTTATAGTATCTATATTCAATATTCAAAAATATTATAAAATGCTGGAAGAAGAAAAATGATTTCACAAAAATATATCTCTTTATTCCTATAAGAGTATGACCGACCTGGGATTCCGATAAGAAAAATTCATTTCATTCATTTTTCTCATAGCTCACAGATTAAAATCTGTTCGCGAACCCAAGGGTTCTCATCCCAAAAAAAGTGCCCGATCTGGG
>JBKHIX010000063.1:0-10572 GCA_046538435.1 Thermoplasmata archaeon
ACAGCTGTCAAGAATACAAATAAACACTCTTTTATTCCTATTTGTTTAGATCTTTTCTCAAGGAATGAATAATTCAACTTGTTTTTCTGAAATCTACATCGATTATATAAAATAAATAAAACCTACATAATTTAAAGCCTAAATCTTTTTCAGTATAAATACAATCCTAACCAGAATTCTATATTGTACAAATAGTATTATACTCTTATATATATTATAAAAAATACATAAACTTATATGGGAGAAATTCCTTCTCTTATAATCAGGGTGACATAAAATGAATATAAAAAAACAGTTAGTTGTATTTGCATCTTTAACACTACTCTTAGCCCTCTCAGCTATGGGTTTTGTTCAAGCTGACTCTTACGACGATATTTTACATGATGACGAGGAGGACGTTTTTCATGTAAGCAGCACTGGATGGATATATGATGTTGAAAGGCAGGATGTAGACATAATAAGAGCTGAGCTATCAGAAAGCGGAGGTACGGTTACTATCTCCTTGACAGTGAAAGGTGTTATCAGAGACCATACAAACATAACTTATTACATCTACTTAGAAGATGAGACTGAAGATGGATTCTATATGATAACGTACACCGAAGAAAGCTGTCAGATATGGGCCAGTAATAGTAATGGATACAGTATTTACGAAGGTAATGCTGTCGGTAAAGGTACAGATACTCTGACTATCACAACGACTTTAGGAGAACTACTCAATCCTGATACATTGAAACTGGACACGATCTTTACCTACGATTATTACACTGCAAATGAATACTACTGGGACTCTGCTAGTCCTGGAGACGAGGATTCAGAGTTCTTACCTGAAGATTTCGAATTGGAAGTAGAACCGACAAGCGGGCAGGCACCGTTAGAAGTTTACATAACAGTCAGTGCAGATAATACCGGAGATGAATCAGGACAGATACCCGTGTTCATAGATGGCCAAACTGTTGATATATTGGATTTAGATGCTCAGGATTCGAATGAACTCGAATTCGAATATATATTCCAGGATGCTGGGACTTACTCAGTCGAATTTGGAGATCAATCCGTAACAGTGTATGTACAAGGCGAAAACAATGATGAACCAGATGAACCTTACAGTCACAAGATAACGGATCCGGAAGATGACGTTATGCAGGTAGGCGAGGATGAGAGTGATTGGAAGTTCGTCAAAAACTCCAAACTTGATATAACCAGCTTAGAGATATCGGAAAGCGGTGGAATGGTAGCAGTATCATTGAAAGTAAAAGGTACGATCGAAGATCAAAGTGATCTATATTACGAGGTATTCATGAAAGACAAGAGTGGTGGATCGTACGAGATCCATTATACCTATGGAGATGTGGAGATGAGTGTATATTCTGATGCCTTCGGTGCTTTTTTCGAACCTTCAGTGAGTGGTGTGGGTACAAATACATTGCGATTTACGTTCACTCGTGATCAGATAGGAAGTCCTGACGAGCTTGAGATCTCTTGGGCAGTGGTTTTCAACGAAGACATAGGACAAGGTGACTTGGCCGGACCTGATGCGGATTATCCACCCAACTACGTGGATCCTGGGGATGACGATGATGACGATAAAGCCGGTACAACTGACCCATCGGATGACGATACCGATGGTGATAAGAAGACAGCTGTAGATAAAGGCTTACCTGGATTTACCATAATCTTCCTAGCAATATCTGTTTTAGCAGCGGTATTGATATATCGCAGAAGATAAAATAACAAACCCTTTTCTTTTTCTAATTTTCATTAGAAATGATAAATCCGTCAGTAGATTTTGAAGTATAAACTTTCACTTAACTGCTCATCTAATAAACAATAATATCAATATTCAGTTTCAAGGGAAACTATTATATACAATTGTTTCATCCGAAACTAGTAGTTTGATATGTCTATTAAAAATTCACTAAATTTATTAAAAAAGAAAATGGGTAGACCGAGCAAAGAAGAGATCTTAGAGGGTAACATAATCTCTGTGATGTTCAAGCTCGGTTGGCCTATAATGATAGCAACCTTGTTGAGAACACTTTACAATCTTATAGACACGATATGGCTTGGAAGACTACCGGGTGATGAGGGTGCATATTCTGTTGCAGCAGCAAGTCAAGCATGGTCCGTGGTTTTCATAATACTATCTGTTGAGATGGGACTCGGCATAGCAGCTCTGGCACTGATCTCTCAACATACCGGTGCTAAAAACTACAAAACAGCCTCTAAATATGCAGGTCAGCTGTACTTTATCGCCATATTCCTTTCTATAGTGTTGGGAACTTTAGGTTATTTTACAAGTCCAGTTCTGATGGACATCCTTACAGGTACCAGTCCCGACGCTGCAGGTCTTGCATCTCACGGAACTCGATACCTCCAGATAATCTTTTTAGGGATTCCAGCAATGTTTCTATTCTTTGCATTCATGTTCGTACTCAGAGGATGGGGAGATAATATCACGCCCATGAAGATCGTGGCTGTGACAGTTGTTCTGAACATGATAATAGATCCTGTTCTCATATTCGGCTCAGGAGCAACAGTATCACTTGGTCCCATCACTTTCACTGTACCAACAATATTTGGTTACTCGGTACCGAAGATGGGGATCGAAGGTGCGGCATACGCTACGATAGGAACCAGGGCTCTTGGTGCAATATATTCGTTCTATCTGATGTTCTCGGGTAAATTGGGTCTGAAACTAAAACTCCGGTATATGATACCAGATTTTGAAAAGATAAAGCAGTTCGTAAAAGTCGGCCTCCCTGCAGCTGCTGGAAGATTCTTCAGTTCTTTCGGCTTCCTTGTTCTATGGGCAGTTATTTACCGACTTCCTGATCCTAAAACAGCTGCTGCCGCTTATGGTGCAGGTAACCGGATACTGAATATGACATTTCTGGTAATAGGGGGTGTCACCATGGCGATGAGCACGATGGTAGGACAAGGACTGGGTGCGGACCTTATGGAAAGAACCGAAAAGGTCACAAAAACAGGTTTAACATCCATCGTGATTTTATCTTCAATCATCGCTGTAATAATTTTCTTGTTCAGGAACGCATTTGTAGGATTCATCGTACCCAATAAACCATTGGTTATAAGTTCAGGTGCAGAGTTCCTATTCATCTTCTCACTGTCCATGCCTTTCTTTGGAATATTCAGAGGGATAACAGATATACTCGGAGGGGCAGGTCATACCATACAAAAGATGCTGCTCGATCTTGGCAGGATATGGGGTTTCAGAGTTGTGTTCGTATTCATGTTCGGTATAATCATAGGATTGGGTGATACTGGTGTATGGATAGGCATGGCTGTAAGTAATATTGCCGCTTC
This sequence comes from Thermoplasmata archaeon, assembly GCA_046538435.1. GTDB lineage: Archaea > Thermoplasmatota > Thermoplasmata > Halarchaeoplasmatales > Halarchaeoplasmataceae > CAYSTL01. The sequence continues at coordinate 3,328 of JBKHIX010000063.1, forward strand.
TGGTGTAGCTTTCTTCGTCTACTCTAAAGGCTGGTGGAAAAAGAAGATCATACACGGTAAAGTAGCTGTGAAACCCAATGTACCTGTAAAGAAAAAAACCGAAAGTTAGATAAGATTAAATCCCTATCCATCTAAACAATAAAGGATGATAATAATGACGGAAAGTCATTCAGACGAAAACTCTACACACAAACTGTATCAAATAGTACATAAAAAGCTGATAAAATTCATACGTAAAGAGTTGGAACCCTATGATTTCAGCAGAGGAGAGTTCCCGCTTCTTTTCAAATTGATAAAGAAAGGTGATGGTTTAACACAGAAAGAGATCTGTGAGATGCTTTTTATTTCTAAGTCCACCACCTCAAAGATCATCCACAACCTGACAGACAAGGGATATCTGAGGATGGAAAGAGATAAAGACGATCGAAGAAGAACAAGGATTTATCTGACCGAAAAAAAGGATGAGATCGAAGACCTTATCAAGGAGTTAGATGAGAAAGCAGAAAGTAGGATGATGAAAAATTTTGAAGAAGATGAAAAACAGCAGTTCAGAAATTACCTTGAAAAAATACTGGAAAACTTAGATGATGCTTGACTAAATTCCGATAAAACTAGTAAAAATTCGAAATACCTACAGCCTTAGGAATGTCCTCATTCCTAAAAAAGTTACGAGTTTTACTAAAAATTGAGATCATCACTCGAACCATCCAGCTTTCTGCATGACCTCTTTAGCTATCTTTCCGCTTGGACCATCTCCTCTAGCTACGTTGATTCCCACACCATCTAAGGATTGTGATAATTCTCCCACTTCTTCATTTGTGAATCCTGGGCATAATATGATCGATTGTACACCTTTTTCCTCAGCATATTCTTCAGCAGTCTCTAATGCTTCCTCTTGATCCCTCACAAGATTGACGTAAAGAACGTACTTTTCTGTCTCTATCTTAGATTTGTGTTCATCCTTATCAGCTGTTGGTGTGTGAGCCATGAACAGCGTTTTGAATTTCATATTCATCAACACCCATTTAGACAATATCGAAATACCATACTAAAATCTTATCGATTTTTCAAAAACTATTAAATCAACCTAAAATTTACCTTTTTTATGACCAATAACTGTTGTTGCGACTTTACAAATAACGATCCTAAGGAATGTCCTGAATGTGGAGAGGTGGGGAAAGAAGTACCCTTGAAAACAGTGATAAATCTACTAAATAAAGACAAGAAAGAAGAGATCACCGGTGAGGACTATCATCTCTGCATGAATCCTGAATGTTTCATCTCTTATTACAGCGATTCGAAATCTTTCACGGTCAAAGATGTAAGACAACCTATATGGTTCAAGAAAGGTTCCACGCCAAAGATAGCCTGTTACTGCAACAATATTTCATATGCAGAGGTAGAAAGCGCTATAATAGAACATGACTTGAAAACCTGGGACGAGATCGTATCAGCATATAGGGATAATAAGATCTGCGAATGTGAAAAGTTCAATCCTACTGGAGAGTGCTGCTGTTCACAGAACTTCTATGATGTTGTCAATCAAGTACTGGAAGCGATAGGTAAGGAACCTGTCCAACCAGAAGATCATTGCTGTGGATAGGCAAGAAATCACTGTTTCATGTCACACTTTTAACCCATCGATGAACCTTTTAACTTCGTGCTGATAATCTCCTTCTTTTACCGTATTTGTCGTAAGAGAAAGAGTATCCAAGGGCTCTTTAGCTAATTCCTCCATCCTTCTAAAAGTCTTCTCTTCTCCACTTCCACCTAATGTACAGAAGTAGGCAGTCTTATTGAATCTTTTAGAATACTTATCTAAATATGTCACAACCGGTGTAGCGGGTCTCTGTACCCATAATGGTGTTCCTATTATAGTAACATCAAAATCAGTCGGATCGTATTCAGGTTCCTTTATCTCAGGTCTTTTACCTCTCATAGCTCCCCAACTTGAACGAAGATAACCAAGAACTCCAGAACGGTCCTTCATATCAATTATCTCTTCCGACTCACCGCCCAACTCAGATGATATATCCTCAGCAAGTTTTTTTGTATATCCTGTTCGAGAATAATAAGCGACTAATGCTTCCATATTTTACTATATCCAATAATCGATTAAGAATTTTTTGTAAAAAGCAATCGATGAAGAAAAAGGGGGAGAGGAGGTTGATCATGATTTAATGATTCTTTTAATTATCATATCATTCGTGTTTCAAACCCTTGTGACATCCTCCTTCACCTTGAAGGGGGTGAGGCATCCTACAAGGCCACTGACCTATTACAGATACCCAGAGGTCGCATTCCGCTCCCTGACTTATAGTTTTACCCAAACACAGAGGTCAGATCGTCGCTTCCAGCTTCAAAAGCTGTGTCACGTACACCGTGTCGATCCACGGTCAGCTCCTGCCTGCAAAAGCGGTCTTCTCAAACTTACTGAGGAATTCACCTGAATTCCTCATATCGTAGGAATTTCATCAGAAATTACTACTAACTTGGAATTTTCGGTAGAAAATTCCGAGACTTGAAGGAAGGTATTCCTTCAGCATTAGAATTGTGAAACAATTCTGATACTCGATGGAATTTGCTTGCAAATTCCAGTAGATTCTACAGGCCCGTGTTTGGAACCGTTATTTTTACATCTATCAACAATTATTTAAAAGTTCTGGATACCCTGATTCATCTTCCGCCTAAAGTCGGAAGTATTCTCATTAATGCTCCTATAAATTATGCCGATATATCAATTTTTGATATGAGGATATATAATGATTCTAAAACAGTTAAAAAATGTTAAAAAAGAGGGTAAAGATAAATATTATACCCTAGGAGATGTATAAAATTGAAGAAACAATGCTCAACACTAATCGGTTAGAAAATTTATCAGATGGAATTTTCGCGATAGCTATGACTTTACTCGTATTGAACATAAATATCCCTGATTCAAGTGAAACAAACAAAGAAGTTGCCAATATATTGATCAATGAAACTCATACGTTCTTTATCTTTGGATTGAGTTTTATCATACTTGCAGTATTCTTTATTCTACATCATAAGCAGTTCCATTTTATTGAGAAGACCACAAAAGGCCACATCTGGATAAATATCATATTCCTTATGCTCATATCCCTGATGCCGTTCACTTCCTCACTTGTCGGGGATTATTCAAACGATTTCACAGCTAGAACTTTCTTCAATATCAATATATTCCTTCTAGGTTTCATCCTATATTTGAATTGGAAATATGCTTCTAAACATGATTTATTAAAGAAAGGATCGATAAGCGAAAAAGAAATTATAAAAAAGGAAAAAGGCTGTATGGTCTTACCAGTATTAGCAGTGATCGCAGTAGGTATATCTGTAATCACACCGATTTTTTCTCCTTTTGTTTACCTGCTTTCACCGATCATAAAGAAATTTATAATCTAACTTTTACACCAAAAATTATTATTTGATTAACTTTCCTCTATTTTTCATGTCTCAAGAAGAAATACCTGTTGAAAAAGCTGATGAAGAAGTAGAACTTGTAAGTAAAAGACTGGCCTTTCTGCATCTCTGCTATGCTAAAACTTTAACCGAGGAGTTGGGAGAAAAAAAAGGAAAAGAACTGATATTGAAAACTATAAAACGGTATGGAAAGGAAATAGGTAAAAGAAGGAGAAAAGAGATTGAAGAAAAAGGGATGGAACCTACAGCTGATAATTTCGGCGAAGGTGACGTTTTAAGGATACCTAGGTTTGGTATGCATACAGAACTTAAAACAAATGAAAAAGGGAACATGGAACTCTATGGTTGTACAATGGGTAAGTTCTGGAAAGAAGAGGGTGAGGAAGAACTCGGAAGACTTTACTGCTATGTGGACCCAGCAAAGTACCTGGGATACAACGAAAAATACATTCAGATCCATGAAAAAGCTATCCCTGCGGGAGATGAATACTGTGAATTTTGTGTCAGACGACCAACCGGAGAAGAAAGGAATTTGTTCAACTCGGCAGACGGTAATTTTGATGATATAGACGAACATCTAAAATGATATAAAGGGTATCCAAACAATATATAAATATGAGAAATAAGCGAAATATTTTAATAATATGTTGTCATACGATATGTGAACATGAATCATAATGTATGTATGACAAATTCAGGAATTAAGTATGAAGGCTCCTGGGAAGAGATATGCGATTTCTCTGAAGGTTTAGAAGACGTCATAAAAGAAGGTATTCATGACAGCAGCGAAATAAAACACTTCCATGAATGGAGACCACGAGAGAAGGACGGTAAAAATGATATCAGTCATAGAACAGCCGAAGAAGCTTCAATAAAACAAAAAAAGATAGAAAGAGAATTCAAAGGCACTAAAGAAGAGATAACTGAGGCAGAGCAAAAATTTAAGGAATCTATTGACGACGTTAAACATCTTCACAATCCATCGAGAGATATCAAGGATGCCTCAAAACATATCGAAAATTTGGTTGAAGCAAAGTCAGTCCAATCATTAAGAAAGATGGAAGAGATGATCTATGAAAAATTGATGCTGAAATTCAACCCTTATTACTTCGATACTGAGGATTTTTCGATCAACCTAAATGACGAAAAAAACAAAGACTTTACATTAATTATAAATATACCCGATGAAGAAAAAAGGAAAAAAGTCAAAGATATCCTTAGCGAAGATGGTTTTGAATGTTTGAATTAATAATTATATTGGCGTTGGTGGCTGCCACCTTCACAGGTATTTCTATCGGTGCTTCTTCTGTACCACCAGCATTCGGTCCCGTCACATCTTCGGGTACATCGGGAATATTGAAATCAGCCCTGCTTGCAGGTATCGCTGCCAGCACAGGGGCGATATTACAGGGAGGAAGTGTCACGAACACCATCGGATCAGGAATCATGTTCGGTGAAATAACGGATCTGCAGGCATTCACCATCTTATTAATAGCTTCAATTCTAGTGATAGCAAGTGTAATAACAAAATACCCCATGCCCACAGCATTTACAGTAGTTGGTGCAGTGATTGGTAGCGCCTTCAGTTTCGGAAATGATCTGCATTATAATTCTATTCTCAAAGTAGCTGGATATTGGATATTGATTCCATTTTTAGCGATTGGTATAAGTTATGCCATTTCAAAATTGTTGAGACATTATCTTTCAAAGAAAAAATCTAAGAAACCTATAAGATATCTGACATTTAGTATGGGACTTTTTGTAGCTTATAACGCTGGTGCTAATTCTGTTGGATTGGCTGTTGGTCCTTTACAAGGACTCGGTTACTCCATGTTAACATTATTGTTGTTGGGTGGAATTTCTATACTTATCGGTGCATGGGTATTTTCACCGAAGATAATAGATGCGGTATCGTTCGAATATTCGAACGTTGGTCCGAGAAGATCTGCATCCGCTCTGGGAACAGCAGCATTACTCGCTCAGATCGGAATCCTTTTTGGTATTCCTATATCGTTTAACGAAGCTATTATAGCCTCTGTGATAGGAAGTGGATTGGTTGTGGGTAAATCGAATATCAGTAAAAAGAAAATAGGATTTACAACGTTCGCATGGATTTTTGCATTCTTCCTGTCCATAGGCCTGACTTTCTTATTAGGAGAAGCTCTCCAATATTTGTTTTAGATGGATTTGTTTATAATTTAAGGAGATATTCGTAAAAAAATTATAAGTAATAAAAATTGTTTACAATCCATCATTGATTCCTATGTCCGGAAAATCAGATAAAGAAATTTTAGGTTACAGCAGATGGTTCGTTCTGATTTCAGCATTTTTAGCGATGGCACTTATAAGTCCATACGAATATGCATGGAGCACCATTAGCCCATTGATCGCTGAATCAAATGGCTGGTCGATAGGTCAGATGGGATTGGTTTTCACTCTTTTCATTCTGTTCCAATCTGGAGCCTCATTCCCTACAGGTTACTTAAGGGATAGATACGGACCCAGATTACTGACTATTATCGGTGGAGTTCTAGCTGGCATGGGTGTGTTTTCACTCACATTTGGTTACCTACCTTTACTTACGATATTATATGGAGTCATAGGCAGCTTTGGAGCAGGTATGATATACAGCAATGCTGTAAATACAGGTAATAAATGGTTTCCTGATAAAAGAGGTCTAACTACAGGCTTAATAGCCGGTGCTTTCTCTTGGGGTTCTATTCCATTCATATTCTGGATAAGGAGCTACGCTACAGTTGATAATTACAATATAATTCTCACTTCAATTGCAATCATTGTAGGTGTGATAATAGTAGTGTGTGGCTATGTGATGAAAGATCCACCTACTGGATGGAGGCCAAAGAGTTGGTCAGCTAGTGATAGTGACGATGTTACTAGACCTTCAACTCACCAGTACAGCCTGAAAGAAACGGTAAAGACATGGCAGTTCTGGGTACTTTACGCCTCATTTTTCTTGATCAGTGGTGCAGGCCTGATGACCATCTCGAAGATTGTGGAATATTCGGATCATGTAGGATTTGTTTCCATAGTTGGTACTGCAGCTGCTGCTGGTTTAGCTGTAACAAACGGTGCAGGTAGGATCGTGATGGGCAGGGTTTCGGACAAGTTCGGTAGAGAGATCACGATGCTCGCTAGCTTTGTTTTAACAGGAGTATTTTTACTAATCATAGCTCAAACCCACAATTCCATATTATTTTTGATAAGTGTGCTGATAGCGTTATTCTTCTGGGGACCCTTATTCTCATTGTTCCCATCAATTACAGGTCATTATTATGGGGAAAAGAACTCTGCTGGAAACTATGGCCTTCTGTACTCAGCTAAGATGGCTGGTGGACTTTACGGAGGATACGTTGCAGCGGTCATGATGAAAGGATACGGATTCCGATTCACATTCATGGTCGGTGGAGCGATGGCTATCATAGCAGGGTTACTAGTTCTACTGCCGAAATACAAACCGCCTAAAAAAGAATAATACTTTTTACCTTATTCTTTCTATATTTTCTTCATGTAGTTTTATGAGGGTCAGATGATCATCTTCCTGTTCTATCAAATTGTTCTATCAAATATTCCATTTTTAAAAAGCATTCATCTAATTTTTTCCTTCTAAAATCTCTTTGATATATAATATAAATCATTTTTCCATTTTCCATATACATTTACTTTAATAGATATACAATCCATAACCAAAAATTATCGAAAGCAAAAGGACCCCCATCAAACTCACCAATCCACCGTATTTGATCATATCTTTGACCTCTATCACATCTGTACCGTAAGCGATAG
>JBKHIX010000007.1:0-35288 GCA_046538435.1 Thermoplasmata archaeon
GAAAAGAAAACCTATTAAATGACCCCTCGATTTAGATATGTGATTTCATGGTAACAGCAGAAGTCAAAATAGAACTGAAAGAAGGGGTCGCTGATCCTGAAGGTACGAATACGAAGAAAGCACTTAAACTTCTAGGTTGGGATGTTGAGGATGTCAAATCGGGGAAGATATTTGAGATCGATCTCGGTACAGATGTCTCAGAAGAGGAAGCAAGAAAAGAGGTCGAGGAGATGTGTAAAAAATTATTAGCAAATCCTGTTATCCAAACCTATGAGATCGATATAAAATAGAGGGGAGATAGTATGGAACATTATATCAAAAGAGACGTTCCCTTTGAACTTCACGAAGTCAATATACTGGAAGCGGACGAGGAAGATCTTGAAGAGATTTCAAGGGAGAGCGGTACCGGCTTGAGTGTTGACGAGATGAAGATGGTGAAGAATCATTTCAAAGAACTCGAACGTAACCCTACCGATTTGGAGATGGAAGCTCTGGGTCAAGCATGGTCTGAACACTGCTGTTATAAATCTTCTAAAACCATCTTAAAGGATACTGTTTTCGATATAGATGCACCTCAAAATATATTCGTTATTGAAGAAGACGCTGGTGTAGTATCCTTTGATAATGAACACGCCTACGTTGTGGCTTTAGAATCTCACAATCATCCATCTGCTATAGAACCATACGGTGGTGCAGCTACAGGCATCGGTGGGATCGTAAGAGATGTAACTTGTATGGGTGCTCAACCCTTAGCCTTTGTCGACCAGCTTTTCTTCGGACCATTGGATAAAGACTATGAAGATCTACCACCAGGCACAAAACATCCAAGGTACCTTTTCCACGGAGTCGTTGATGGAATAAGCGATTATGGAAACAGATTGGGTATACCAACCCTTTCAGGCATGGTCTATTTTGACGACAGCTACACATCGAACTGTTTGGTCAACGTAGGATGTGTGGGGATCGCAAAGAAGGATGAACTGATAAGGAGCAGGGTCAAAGAGCCAGGAGATGTATACATAATGGCCGGTGGAAGGACAGGGAGAGACGGTATCCATGGAGTTACATTCGCATCCGATGAATTACATGAAGCTTCAGAAGAGGAGGATATAGGTGCTGTTCAGCTAGGAGATCCTATCACAAAAGAACCTCTTATCCACGCCAGCTTGGAATTGAACAGAAAAGAATTACTACAGGGTATGAAAGACTTCGGCGGCGGTGGGCTGTCATGTGTTGCTGGAGAGATGGCTTTAGCAGCCGGATATGGCGCAGAGATACAGTTGGATAAAGTACCACTGAAACAGGAAGACATGGCCCCATGGGAGATATGGGTGTCCGAGAGTCAGGAAAGGATGATGTATGCGGTCAAAGAAGAGGATGTAGAAGAAGTACTGCATATATGCGATAAATGGGATGTCGAAGCAACGATAGTAGGTGAAGTGATCGAAGAACCCAATATGAAGGTATATTTCCATGATGAGAAGATAATGGACTTGGATCTTGAGTTCCAAACGGGTGGTCCTACCTACTGCAGACCTACAGAGGTTGTTGAATATACGAAGGAAATTGAAGAAAAAATACATGAAGAGCCTTGGGACTATAACGAGACACTGTTGAATTTGCTCCAAAGGGATAACATAAACAGTAAAGAATGGGTGATTAGACAGTACGACCACGAGGTAAGGGCAAATACCGTTATCAAACCCCTTCAAGGAGAGTTAGGTAAACAAGGTCCAGGTGACGTAAGTGTTATCAAACCTTTAGAGAAGTCTTATCAAGGTTTAGCAGTCACCACTGATGTCAACCCAAGATTCTGTGATCTGGATCCAGAAAAAGGTGCTAAGTCCACACTCGATGAATCATTTAGAAATCTTGTTGCTGTGGGTGCTAAACCACACTCGCTCGCAGACTGTCTTAATTTTGGCAATCCAGAAAAACCTGTTCGACTTGGAGATTTCAAGAGAGTAGCAGAAGGTCTAGGTGAGATTGCCAAACATCTTCAAATCCCGTTCATATCGGGTAATGTCAGTTTCTATAATGAGACTGAAAAAGGACCCGTTAAACCGACTCCTACCATACTTGCTAGTGGTATTATAGAGGATATTCGAGAATCTGTTACCATGGACCTCAAAAAGGAAGGTTCGATACTTTATCTTGTAGGTGAAACGAAAGAAGAAATGGGCGGTTCAGAATATTACGAGATGATCGGTGGCCGGAGTAAAAATATTCCTGACGTAGATAAAGAAAGATTGAAAGATAGTGTGAAAGAGATGTTAAAAGCGCACTCTGAAGGTCACATAAAAAGCTGTCACGATGTTTCATTGGGCGGATTCGCAGTGGCAATTTCTGAGATGTGTCTGGCTGGAGACATAGGTGCTGAGATAAAGATTGATACTGATTTGAGAGCAGACACCTTCCTTTTCTCGGAAAGCAATACAAGATGGGTGGTTGAAGTTGATAGAAACGATTGTGAAGAATTCGAAGACAATTTCTCTATTCCCCTCGAAAAGATAGGAACAACCCGTGGTAAAAAGTTAAAGATAACTATAAATGACGAAGAAATCATCGATCTGAAAATAGACGTTATTAAAGAAAAGTGGAAGAAAACTTTGGCAGAAAAGATGGGATAAATTATCTTTCATCTATAGGTACTGCAGACGCATCTACACCAGTATGCAGTGTATGTCTAGGCCTTATCCTACAGAGCTGCATATTTCTAGTCTTATCATCGAACACTATCGCTAAACCTCTTTTGTACTCCATATCAGCGACTATCTCATCCAATCCTTTCTTCATATAGGACTGTTTGGCCTTTTTTAACGCATCCAAATCTTCCTTTGAAGTCATATTGTGAGCGATCATGATATCTGACTGCCTGATAACACTTTCATGAAGTGAAGAAGGTTCCTGGGTAGCCAATATCAAAGATAGCCCTGGATGTCGGCCCAATTTGATCCAATCGATCAAGTGACCTGAGGAAAGTGTCTCTCTATCCTTCGGTAAGAACAGATGTGCTTCATCTATCAGCATGTAAATTATTGGCCATTTATCTTCAAATTGTTTTGGTAAATCCGGTATCAGATCAGCCTGCAACTGCATCTCCATGGTGGTGTAAAGCGTTCTTCTAGACATCTGCTGTCTTGCAAAGATAGAAACTATCAGGTTCCTTAATTCGTATTTACCAACATGTCCTAGATATGATATATCTAGAACAGTAACAGTACCAGGCTCAGCAAAATCACACTCCATACCATCTATGTTGAAAAGATTTAGTTCATCTATCATCCTGAATAAACTTTTAAGTGACTTTTTTTCGTTCTCATCCGATCTTTGCTCATCTATCATTCGATATATATCATCAAAAGAGAAATTTCCTGTTGCCTTTAATTGTGATATCACTTCACTCAGCATCGTACCTATAGGACTGGTTATATTCAAATCGAATAGTTCCAACCATTCATGTATTCCGACATCAGCTAGTGCAATTTTTAAAACATGGTCATGGTGAACGCAATCATCTGATCTATCTATAACATCTTCTGGAACGATTATATTCACCCTGTTTTTCAAATCAATGGATGAGATATCGAAATCCTTCATCTTTCTAATTTCAGTTTCATTATTATTTTTCCTTTTCAAACTGTGAAACACGCTCATAGTATCCACTACTAGGAACGCCATGTTATCAAGATATTCTTCATCCAATTTCAGAAATTCTTCCACAACCACACCCAATGTATACGATTTACCGGTACCTCTCTTACCTAAAACCAGCATACAGTGAGGGAAAACTAAATCCAAAAAAGTCCTCCCCATCTCCTCGTATTTACCCCCAGGATAAGAAACGTTTTTACCTATATATCCACAGCCTTTCATACCTAAACGTTCTTTTAGGGGAGAAGACCGGCCTAATATTTCATCCACATCGAGCAGATTATCACTATCTGATATATTATTTAACAGGAACAGTATCTGTCTTTTCTCTAGTTATCTCTCCAGTATATTTTACCTTGACAGTTATCTCTCCAAAATTTTCGTTTTCTTGTAAATCAGGATTGACATCAAATTTGATGGTCCCCTCACTATCTGTTTCTCCTATCTCGTTTACTCCGCATCCCTCTATTTTTACGGTAGCACCTGTCAGTGGATCGTTACCTTGGTCGAATGCTTTAACTTCAATTTTATTATTACTGCCCGAGGTCACATAACCATTACTAGCGTCTACTTCTATATGACCTAATTCAGTAGACTGTGCACTCCGCATCCATCCAAAAATGATCGCTGTACTTACTCCGGCTATTACGACAAGAAGAATGAGATACAGGGGTAACCCCTCTAGAGCTCCTGTCTCATCTCTTCTTAACCTTACCTTCCTTCTCATTCTATCTACAAAGGAGCGTATATATTCCACTTATTTAATTCTTACGATTTAGATAAAATATGCATGCTCATGCAAATGTATGATCTCAGACAGCCTCAACAGTGTAGATTCTTTCTCCATCTTTATAGATCCTTATGGCACCTTCCGATGATGCTACTATAGCTATAGCCCTGGTCTGATTCGTTATCGAAGACGCGGCTAGATGTCTGCCACCTAATCCTTCTTCGATCAATCCCTCATTCCCATTGTTGAACATCACATATCTACCAGCAGCAATAGGATTGCCAAATTTATCTAAAACCAATGCCCCATCCAACATCGAGAACTCTTTTATGGTGTTCCAATTGTCCTCATCCTTTATGTTCAGATCGTCTTTCGAGCAGCCTTCCAATGGATTTCTAACGGATTCACTGGTATTATTTATCACCCTGTTGGAATCACCAAGGATCAGCAAAGCACCTGCTGGTAAACCCTCTTTCCCTTCTCTAACGATATTAGCACCTATGTTAAACGCTGCTTCTAATACATCAAGATCGACTCTACCTTCGACCTCTGCTTTTAGATTAACCACACCTATTTCACTCATATCGAATGAAAATATAGATTCAATATCAGAAGATATTATGAATAAGACGTGATCGTCTCTATCTAAAATCCCTTCAGCAGCACACGACAGGACTATATCTTTTCCCTGATCCAATACATCCAATCCTATCTTTGGAGGATGCTGTAATCTTCTCAATCTAACATTACTTCTACCCAGAAATGATGATAATGGAGGGTGTTGGGTGGATATGATCAATGGTACATCCCTTATCTCTTTGGCTAATTCTTCCATCAAATCCTTCTTATCAGTAAAAAGAAGTACTTTTGTAGGATCGATATCAGATTTTATCTTCATCACAGAATCTACGAATTTTGTCATCTCTGAAATCTGATTAAGCTTAGTTGTTTTTATCATTTTCGGATATTAATCCAAAATAATTCAAAGTTCATATTCAAATAGGTCTGAAGGGATCGTACTATTTTCGAAGATCTTTTTCGCATCGGTTTCCAGTTCAGTAGTATCACTATAACGAGGGCTGATGTGTGTGATAAATAGTTTCTTAACACCAGCTTCCTTAGCCACAGCTGCAGCCATATCAACTGATGAATGATCATGTTTTAGAGCTTTGTCCGACAGAGAACTATCTAAAGTTCCATCATGGATCAATACATCTGCATTTTCAGCAGCCTCTGTGATCTCTGGTGAGGGTTTGGTGTCAGAACTGTAGACTATCTTTCGACCCCTTCTAGGAGGGCCAACGACCTCTTCCGGTTCAATAATTTTTCCATCGATTTCCACGGACTCGCCACCATGTATCTTGCTGAACAAAGGACCTTCAGGTATGCCTAAATCGAGTGCTCTTGATTTGTTGAATCTTCCTTTTTTATCATCTTCCTTAAAAACGTATCCAAGTGTAGGAACATTATGATTTGACTTAAAAACGGATATAGAATAGCCTGAATAATCTAGTTCTGCTTCAGGTAATAATTCATATACATCTATTTCGAATCCAAGTCTGAAATATCCTATATTGATCAATTTTTTCATCATGTCCAAAGTACATACAGGACCATATATCTCCAAGGGATCTTCTCTATCGTTTAGATTCATACTCTGGATAAGTCCTGGAAGTCCTAAGAAATGATCTCCATGGAAATGAGATATGAAAATCTTCTTGATCTTCATGAATGATATACTAGAGCTCATTATCTGTCTTTGAGTACCTTCACCACAATCGAACAAGATCACGTCTCCATCGAACTTAACAGCTATGGAAGAAACGTTACGTGAAGGAGTCGGATAACTTCCACCAGTACCTAGAAATACTATCTTCATTTGATCAACTTAACAGTTCTAGAGATATAAATCGTTCCCTTTTTGAATCAGTGTGATTTAAATATGTTTAGTAGTTTTATGCGTAGTAGGTGGTATACTGGTCGAAGAAAACGATGATCTAGAAATCGATGATCCTGAGATTGACGAGGAGATGAAAGAAAAATTACTTTCAAGTCTCTTAGAGGGAAAAAGGATGGAGGCTTACGCTGAACACAGGACTGAAGATATGCATTACTGCTTTTTCTGTGAAAGCATAATATACAAAAAAGTACCAGGAAAACAGATAGGTGAGAAATGGATATGCATCGACTGCCTAAAAAAACTTAAAGAGGTTCTTGACACCCTAGACCAGTGGGAAGAAGAGTTAGCTTTAAGCAGTGAGATGGAAGAGAAGATCGACGAGAATCTTGGTATATAATTTCATATATCTGTATTGAGGTAAATATTTGTGAGCTACGAACATCCTCTTATCAAAGAAGGAAGTATTGAGGAAAGAGAGTATCAAATAAATATAGCTGAAGTTGCTAAGGATATCTCGACCTTAGTCGTTCTTCCTACCGGAATGGGAAAGACGATAATCGCTTTTATCGTGATCGTTGATATTTTAGAGAATAATACTGATGGAAAAATACTGTTTTTGGCACCTACAAAACCTTTGGTTCACCAGCATTCTAAAGACATCAAAAAGCTACTCAAAACCGATGATCCTGTCGTATTCACAGGGGAAGTGAGACCTAAAGAGAGGGAAGAATTATGGGAGAAAAATCAGATAATAGTCTCCACTCCCCAGGTCATCAGAAATGATCTGATGGCCCAGAGGATATCGCTAGATGATGTATCTTTAACTGTCTTCGATGAAGCTCATCGAGCAGTGGGTAATTACGCCTATGTATATATCGGAGAGGAGTACAATCAAACCGATGGTCTTACCCTCGGGTTAACAGCATCACCTGGAAGTGAGATCGAAGATATTTTGTCCGTATGTGAAACATTAGGTATGGAGCATGTTGAAATAAGGACTAAATTCGACCCAGATGTGGTAAACTATACAAATTATCTTGAAAAAAAGTGGATCGATGTAAAGCTCCCTCAAGAGTACAGTGAGATGATCAATAAATTGAAAAGGATCTCAAAAAGACTTATCAAAAAACTGCAAAAGCACGGATTCCTCAAAAATAAAAATCCTGATAGGATATCTAGGAAGAAGTTGATCGAAGTAAGGAATAAGATTCAGAAGGAACTACACTCTTCAAATAGATCATCCTTATACAATGCAGTCAGCGTAGTTGCATCCGCTATAAAGCTTGACCATGCGGTAGATCAGGCGGAGACCCAAGGTCTTGAGAGCTTAAAAGATTATCTGGACAAATTAAAGAATGAGGCTGAATCAAGAGGAGGGTCTAAAGCGGCAAAACGTCTTATGAAAGCTGCAGAGATGCAGGATGTGTTAGTCAAACTTAAAAAAATGGATTGTGAACATCCTAAGACAAATAAAGTCAAAGAGATCGTATCGGAGCAGTTCGAAAACTTTCCCGATTCAAGAGTCATCGTTTTCACTAACTACAGAAACACTTCAATGAAAGTAAAGGATAAGTTGAAGGATATTGAAGGAGTCAGGCCTGGAAGATTCATAGGTCAATCAGATAAAGAGGGGGATAAAGGATTAAAGCAGAAAGACCAGGTCGAGACTATCGAAAAATTCGAAGAAGGGGAATACAACGTTTTAGTCGCTACTAGTGTTGGTGAGGAGGGTTTAGACATCCCAGCAACAGATCTGGTGGTTTTCTATGAGCCTGTACCCTCTGAGATAAGGACTATACAGCGAAGAGGAAGGACAGCTAGAAAGAGAAAGGGAAAGGTCATCATACTCATCACCAAAAATACAAGAGACGAGGCTTACTACTGGTCCAGTAAGAACAAAGAGAAAAAGATGCACAGAAACCTGATGGCCCTTAGAAATGAACTCGATGAGAGGATAAGTGTTGGTGATCCTATGGATGTTGATAAGAAAGATTATAAAGTCGTTAAGAAAAAGAGCAAAAAAGAACTGAAAAAAGAGAATGAAGAGTATAAAAAGAAGGATGAAAAACAGCGTTCTCTCTCTGATTTCTCTAAAAAAGAAGATGGAGAAGGAAATGAAGAGGTATTAGAGATAACTGTGGATACAAGAGAGCAGAACAGTGCGGTAGTAAGAGAATTAGCAAAAAAGAAAATCAAGATCAACACATCGCAGCTTTCTGTCGGCGATTATATAATCTCTGAAGATACGGCTGTGGAAAGAAAATCTATAGATGATTTTCTAGAATCTCTCACCGATGGAAGACTTTTTTCTCAGGCCAAATCACTCAAAAGTAACTATCAACGTCCAGTCATCATTTTAGAGGGTGAGGGTATTTACGAAAAGAGGAACATAAACGATCAAGCAATCTATGGTGCTCTTTCTTCTCTAGCATGTGATTTTAACTTACCCATAATATCAACTAAAAACGGTGATGAAACCGCTTCATTGCTCTACAGTATGGTCAGTAGAAAGAAGGACAAGACCCGAAGCAGTTCAGTTAGAAAAGATAAAAGGAGCATGTCTACATATGACACAAAAAAATTCATTTTAGAAGGACTACCATCGATTTCAGGCAAACTAGCTGAAAGATTATTGGATCATTTCGGCAGCGTTAGAGCTGTATTTCAGGCTGATAAAGAAGAATTGCAGCAGGTCAAGGGCATAGGTCCGGAAACTGCTGAAAAAATAATCTCTGTAATAGAATGATACACGACAACCATAAAATATACAATATGCATCTTATGTATTGTAATTAAAGTGATAATATGAGCAGACGTTGGAACGGTCCGTTGAGAAAGGTTTCAAAGTACATTTATGAAATTCCAAAGAGTTACAAAAAAGAGATGAGGGTAAATGGAAGAATATACGCCGATGACGAGTTGATCAAATCCATCAGACAGGATAATGCACCTGAACAGGTTGCTAATGTGGCCAGTTTGCCCGGTATAATAGATGCATCTCAAGCCATGCCAGACATACACTGGGGCTACGGTTTCCCTATCGGAGGTGTAGCAGCATTAGATCCTGAAGAAGGCGTGATATCACCAGGAGGAGTCGGTTATGATATCAACTGTGGTGTTCGTTTAGTGAGAACTGATTTAGAACCAGATCGAGTTAAAGATAATGTTAAAGATCTTGTTCACAATATGTTCGATAATGTACCTGCAGGTGTAGGTAGAAAAAGCAAAGTAAGATTGAAGAAAGGTGAATTAGAAGAGGTTTTAGATCATGGTGTTGAATGGGCCATAGAAAATGGCTATGGGTGGGAAGAAGACCTGAAAAGGATCGAAGATAATGGTCGGATGGAATCTGCTAACTCAGATAAGGTCAGCAGGAAAGCAAAAGATAGAGGTGCTCCACAGTTAGGAACATTAGGTGGAGGAAACCATTTCTTAGAGATACAGCAGGTCGATAAAATATTCGATGAAGATGATGCTGAAGCTTTGGATATAGAAGAAGGTATGATCACAGTGATGATCCATACCGGTTCAAGAGGGTGCGGACATCAGATCGCTTCAGATTATATAGATAAGATGGAGAAAGCTTTGAGGAAATACAACATAAATCTGCCTGATAAGCAGTTGGCCTGCGCTCCATGGGATTCGCCAGAAGGGCAGGACTACTTCGCTGCGATGAGCTGTGGTGCAAACTACGCATGGACGAACAGACAGCTTATACTCCATTGGGTACGTGAGAGCTTTGAAAATGTATTGAATGAAAGTGCAGAAGATATGGGGATGAATCTTATCTATGACGTCTGCCACAACATCGCTAAAAATGAAAAACATGAGGTAAATGGTAATGACCAGGATGTGATAGTTCACAGGAAAGGTGCTACAAGATCTTTCGCACCAGGTAGGAAAGAAGTCCCTAAGAAATACAGAGATGTGGGTCAACCAGTGATAATCCCAGGTGACATGGGTACTGCCAGCTATCTTATGCTGGGTACAGAAAATGCGATGAAAAGAAGCTGGGGTTCAACATGTCATGGTGCAGGAAGAGTGATGTCTAGAACAGGTGCAAGGAAGAAATTCAGTGCAAATAAGATAAAGAAAAACTTAGCGGATAAGGGAATATACGTGAAAGCAGCTAGTGATAAAGTACTCCTAGAAGAAAGTCCAGATGCATATAAAAACGTAAACAATGTGGTCGAAGTGACTCACAACGCAGGACTATCAAAGGTCGTTGCTAGAATGAAACCTTTGGGAGTTGTGAAGGGATAAACATCAAAACCTTTTACTCCCTTTAAATATTGATAGGCTTGGGAACATACTCATATAATTCCCTTTCATCATTTTATGAGAGAACGCTTTTGATTCGTTCTTAGATAATCTCTCTATATTTTCAGGAACACCTTCTACCAAAGGACCAATATCTCTTTGACTCTCTACCATCATGGTGTAAAGTTTTTCTCCAACCTTATCTGCTACATCCATTTCGTTCCAAACTAAAAATGTAAATTTTTCAGATACTGCCATACCAACTATGGCATCTGCTTTTCGAATATTTTTTCTAACATCATGTTTCAGTCCAAAATCAGCAGGATTGATGATCTCATCTGCATCCAAGTACTTGTATATTATCTCTATACACTCTTTTTCAGTTTTCGTTCTGAAAGTGAACGTAGGATGGCTGAAATATATCTTCATTTATCCTCATCCTCCTCTTTTCCTTTGAAATCAACACCCATGAATTTTATATCTTTACGTGCTTCTTCTGGTCTATTCTGCAGTCCCTGCTCTCTTCTCGATTTTTCTAAACGGCTCATCTCTTCCTCATCTTGATCCTGCATCTCCTTTATCATCTCTTCTTCTTTCTTCTCTTTTCCTAAGGTTGCAAGTATAGCACTTTTACCTTTTAATGAAAATACTACACCTGCTAATGTAAAGCCCATCGCAGGAAAGGTCAATAAGCTGTAGGGATGAACCACATAAGTTACTTCCAATCTAAAATCAATAGTTGTATTTTCTGAAAAATTTGCCCACATATAATCTACATAATCATGATTTCCTTTCAAATCTAACGTTATATTATTATCATCTCTGCTCTTATTAGCACTGAGAACTATATTAAACTCCTCATTAAGCTTTTCATCTTTATATTCACCAAAATGTACTGTCGCAGGTTCAGAAGTGTTTTCTGTACTATTATATTGTAAATATAACTCAACATCAATTTCATCATGCTTCCTTTGTAAAGGATACCATCTATCTTGACCAGAATATATAAGTTCACCATCATCAACAGACGTTCTAACTTCTTGAGAGATAGATGCAAATGCAAATATCATCGCAAGTGCAAGACAGATCAGACCTATTTTTATATCTCTATTAGATGCAATTCTCTTTAAAATCCCTTGTTTTTTGTTCTCATCACTCATATAATCTCTAATAAAATTGTAACCTACTTTTAACCTTTATGTTTTAAAAAATAAAAGATATTTTGTAAGGGTTTTATAGCTCTACTTTCTTCATCTTGAACTCTATTTCTCCAGCAAAATGACATTTCACTTTATGTCCAGATTCTCCTGGCTCCTTTGATGGTGGTTTCTTCTCCTTACAGATCTTTTTTGCGTGAGGACATCGTGTATGGAATCTACAACCACCAGGTATATTTGTTCCTGATGGAACTTCACCAATTATCGGTATATCTTTTATTCTGTCTATTCTTTCTGGTTCAGGTTCAGGTACTGCTGTTAATAATGCCTGAGTATAAGGATGCATTGGATTATCAAGTACGTTTTCTACCTTACCTTGTTCTACGAGATCACCTAGATACATTACACCGATGTAATCCGAAAAGAATCTTGTAGTTGAAATGTCGTGGGTGATGTAAAGATATGTTACATCCTCTTCATCTATAAGGTCTTTCATCAGGTTCAACAGTTCAGCTCTGACCGATACATCTAGCATAGAAACTGGCTCATCAGCTACGATAAATTCTGGATTGAGTATCATTGCTCTAGCAATAGCAACTCTTTGTTTCTGACCACCTGAAAGCATGTGAGGATATCTTGTTAAAAATTCTCCTGGAGGAGTCAATCTTACTTCTTCCAGTGCCTCTTCGATCAGGTCCTGTCTTTCTTCTCTAGTATCACCTATGTCATGTATCAATAATGGTTCTTCTAAGATATTGAACACTTTATATCTTGGATCCAGTGATGAAAACGGATCCTGATATATCATCTGTGTTGTTCTCCTATAAGCCTTCAGTTTACTAGGATCATCGAGGTCAGCTATATCAGTGTTCTTCATTATCATGTGTCCGTCAGTTGGATTTAATAACCTCATTATCAGTTTTCCAACGGTTGTTTTACCACAGCCAGATTCTCCGACCAAAGCGAAGTTCTTTTTCCAATAGATATCGAAATCGATATCATCGACAGCTTTTACGTGTAACTTTTTTTCACCTTTTATCTTCTGCGCAAAAGATTGACTTACTTTGAAATACTTCTTTAAGTTTCTGGCTTTAAAAATAGGCTCTGGCATATTTTACCCCTCCTCAAATAATAAACATTTAACTTTTACTCCGTCGACATCATAATCATCCGGTACCTTCTTCTTACATTTCTCCATAGCCTTAGGACATCTCGGATGGAATCTGCATCCTGATGGGGGATCGACTAGATTTGGTGGTACTCCTGGAATATACTCTAATCTATCTATATCTTCATGGATTCTTGGGATCGCGGCTAGGAGTTTCTGTGTGTACGGATGTTTTGGATTTTTATATATCTCAATTGCAGGACCTACTTCTACTATCCATCCAGCGTACATTATGGCCAATTTATCAGACACTTCTGCTAGAATACTCATGTCGTGGGTGATAAATATCATCGATATCTCTAGTTCCTTTCTTAATCTTTTAAGGTCGTTCATTATCCTAGCTTCAACCACAACATCAAGCGCTGTCGTTGGTTCATCTAGTATAACTAGATTTGGCTCTAATAAGAGAGCAGTAGCGATAACTACTCTTTGTTTCTGTCCACCGCTCAATTCATGAGGGTACCGATCAAAGATCCCTGAGTCCAGATCAACTAGATCTAAATATCTCTCACAAATCTTCCTGGCCTTTTCCCCAGTTATATCTTTGTGGTACTTCAATGGTTCGACCATCTGTTGTCCCACAGAATAAACAGGGGTGAGTATCTCCATAGCACCTTGGAAAACCATCGATATTTTGTTCCATCGTACCTTTTTCCTAGTTTCTGATTCAGATAATGTAGTTACATCTATACCATCGATATCTATCTTCCCATCCATTATCTTTCCAGGAGGCTGTACCAGATTAATTAGGGAAAAAGCCATGGTACTTTTACCACAGCCACTTTCTCCAGCTATCCCTATTGATTCACCTTTCTTTAGCTCGAAAGATGCATTATCTAAAGCTTGTACTTCACCTTCACTAGTCAGATAATGTGTTGTAAGGTCGTCAACAGTTAATATCGTTTCATCACTCATTTTATCACCTTTGCCTCATCTTTGGATTTACCACTTTTTCGATCGCCATTCCAGAGGCTATGAATGAGAATCCTAATAACACTAATCCAACACCTGGTAGCAATACCCACCACCAGTAACCTCCTGACATGGCGCTTTCTCTAGCTTCAGATAGCATTGTTCCCCATGTTACAATATTTGGATCACCTAATCCAAGTACACTAAGACCCGCTTCGGTCATCACGAACAGAGGTACCATAAGCGCGGCTTCAGCTACTGAATAAGGCAGTATCTGAGGGATCATGTGCTTTCTGATTATCCTTCCACCGCTGGAACCTAGTGATTCTGCGGCTTCAATATAGGTATCTTGACGTATCTGAAGTCCTCTAGAACGTATAATTTTAGCTATACCACGCCATGAAAGTCCTCCATAGACACCAATGAATACCCAGATGGATTTTTTCCATAGGTACATTAGCAGGATAACGATGATAAATGCATTTATTCCTAAAATTATCTCGTTAACTCTCTGCATCACTTCATCTACCCAGCCACCGAAGTAAGCACTGGTCATACCATATACTGTACCGATGACGACTGTTAGCAGGGCGATACTCGCTCCTATCATGAGAGCATATCTGGCACCCCATACCCATCCCTTGGCGAGGTCATGACCCTTGTCATCTGTACCCATTAATCCATATACTCGACCAGAAAAAATAATTTTTGCATCCTTATCAAGTTCCACCTCATCGCCAACTATACGGATATTAAAGTTGTAATCTCCTTTTAATGGATCTGGGTCAGTGGATAATACGTTTTCATTAGCCTTCGAGAACATGACCTCGATAGGATCTATATCCTGGGGTGTTCCAATACCTTCTATAGATACGAAAACTCTTGAAGAACTATCACCAACCATTATTGGGACAGTCCCTTCTCTATTCACTTTAAAAGAAGCTGTGACCTCAGTTTGTTGGCCGGCCGGTATCGTGAAATTCTTCACTTTACTACCACTAACATATACACTATCTTCTATAGTTTCATTACTAGTATTATTTGCAGTAAACGTTGTAGTTACTTCATCTCCTACATTAGCATAATATGAATCTTCTAGATCTTTCACTTCAAGGTCAGTTTTTAATTGATCTTCTTTAACGACAGAAACAGTCCACTGCTTATCTCCTAATTTTATATCGTAGGTTCCTGTTTCATCGAAGCTATGAATCAATTCAGGATACCTTGCACCAGGCGTTAAAAGTTTAGTTTCTCCGGCTTCAACGTTGTAGGTGGCTATCTCGTTACCATCAATAATTAAACTAGTAGAATTTTCTTGATTTCCTAAATTCTTAAGCTTCCCAATGATATTTACCTCACTTCCTGGAGTTATAATTGAAGGGGAAACCTCAAGAGCTGTAGTAACTAAACCAGATTTGCCTTCAGCATAAGGTCTAGCCCAATTATATACCTGTTGACGGACATCTGTACTTCTGCCCAGATAAAATCTTCTATCAAAAGTAGTGCTCGTAGCATCATCTGCCTCACCTTTGACCAATGATGAAAATGTCCGATTATCAGGCCTTTCCATACTAACAGTATATGTCTGCTTTGTATCTTCACTCGGATTTATTACCCGTCCTTTTACATCAACGTAAATATCATCTGGAGGATAATCATAATCCATATTATATTTTAAATTGTAATTGTTAATATGTATGTTACCTGCAGTGTCATTATCCTTCAGACGGATATCATTATCGATCTTGTGTCTAGCTCTACTGCCCGGAAGTATATAATCTGTCCATACAGGTGCAGCAGCCCTGGGATTATCTCGCCATCTTTCTGTATTATCCCATTCTCCACTTGTTTCCGGCGCAATAAACGGGGCAAATATTCCCAATATCAGCATGATGATTATTATACTTAAACCAATCATACCGATCGTTTGACCTCTGAACTCACTCATTACTTCCTTAAACCTTTGCCATAAATCATCCCAATGAATAACCATTATTAGTTCACCTCGATTATACAGACCTCTCTGCGCCTACTTCTACTCTTGGATCCAATAATCCATAGATAAGGTCTGCTATCAAATATCCTATCACATACAGAAACACTGTTATGAATGCAGTACCCATAAGGACTGGTACGTCATCCTGTTGGATAGCTTGCCACATCAATCGTCCCATCCCTGGCCATCCGAATACCATCTCAGTGATCATTGCACCGCCTATAGATAATAGGAATGATAATATTGCACTTGTGACGATCGGCGGGGCAGCACTTTTCAATGTGTGTCCATAGATAACTTTCCTTTCAGGAACACCTTTAGCTCTAGCTGCCATTATGTAGTCGTCCTGTAAAACACCTGTGACTATATTTCTAGTTGCCCAGGCTCTAGCACCAAAGTAAACGAAAACTATCGTGAATAAAGGCATAGCCATCCTTTCCAAAACACCGACTATGTATCCACTCCAACCAACATTCTCCATTATTGGGAACGGGAAGGCCGATGGTGGGAACCACCCCAATTCAAAACCAAATAGCTGGATGACCAGCATACCCAGCCACCACATCGGAATAGATGAAGCGGCCATACCAAATAATGATAAAAATTTGTCTAAGTTAGATCCTGCCACCTGAGCAGCCTTTAATCCTACAATTAATCCCAATATTATGTAAATCACAGCTGCTGTGGTAAAAAGAAGGACTGTTCTAGGTAATCTCGACATAATAATACTAGATACTTCTTTACCTCCATCAGGATCTGTGATTGAGTGTGAATTTCCAAAATCCAGGGTAATTGTGTCAATAGCACTATAAAATACTCTTTCATATGTAGGCTTGTCTAGGTTATATTTAGACCTCAATTCACTTTCTCTCCTTTCTCTAAATGCTGTTTGATTTACACCGGGTTCTAAATTTTGCATTTCTCCTCTGATTTGTTCTTTTATACTTGACTCGAGCTGGTTTTCAGCAAGTGTGCTGAAAAGGGCAGATAGTATAAAAACGACAATAACTATAACAATAAGTGCGTTCAATGTTCTGACACCGAAATATTTCCAAGATGCTGCCATAATTATCACTTGATTACAACTTGTTATTCATTATAAATCTTTTGGTAACTTCACGGATGCATCTTGATGCATCCAGAAGACGTCAAATACAGTCTCGATTAAAAGGAATAGGATATATATTTATCAAAGTTATTAAAAAGGCTTACAAAGAAAAAAGAAAAATAAAAATATAAAGGGTTTTGTTATTTTAGGTTCGTAAGTTGTTTACCTTCTTCTCTTGTAGTATAGTGCTACTGCTGCAACTGCACTTATACCTAGTATCAGCATTGTAAATCCTGGTGTGTCACCCTTAGATTCCACTGTTACTGTATCAACGTCTTCTCCACCAACTGTTACGTCGAAATCACCCTTCTCACTGAAAGTGTGTGTGTATGTGAATTGTTTATTGCTTGCTCCCGCTTCAACATTCCATGTGTGTACGGTTTCACCATCTACCTGTACGACTACATCGTGTGCTACGTCATCATTGTTTGTTATCGTTGCTGAGATCTCTACATCATCGCCTTTCTTGACTTCGTCCTCATCAAGGCTTGTAGATTCGATCACTACAGCTTCTCTAACATTTATTGTATTTGTCTGGGTTCCTACCGATACTTGGTGGCTTCCTGATGATTCAAATGTATGTTCAACTGTCAAATCTTTAGTTTCATTTGGATTGAGTGTGAAGGATTCGATTGATTCTCCATCTACGTAAATATCGTCTTCCAATTGTGTATTACCATCATTGCTAACTGTGACTGTTATTGTGACTGGATCATTAACTATAGCATTGTCTGGAACTTGTAGATCACTTACAACTAGGTCAGTTGAAACAACTTGAACTTCTTTTGTTTCTCCTGCTAGATCGATCTGATATGTTCCTGTATTTTCAAATGATGTTGTTTCTTCTATATCTAGGGATTCACCTGCATCGATCACGTATTCATCAAAGCTCTCACCAGCTACGAATAGTTCAACTGTTGTTGATTCGCCACCTGTATTTGTTACAGTTGCGCTTATTGTCACTTCCTCCGTTGGGCCTACTGTCGATGGATTTACTTCGAAGTTTTCTACATCTACATCTGATGGTTCAGCTTGTACAACAACTGTTGCATCTGCTGTAGTTGTATCAACCTGTGCTGGTATTTTACCTGAAAATTTAACTGTGTATTGACCTGGGTTCAAGTCACTTGTGTCGAATATTCCGGAGAATGTACTGGCCGCTAATGTGGCATCTACAGATTGGAGTACTTCCCCTGTTTGTGTTAACAATTCGATAGTTCCTGTTGCGTCATCATCGCCTGTAACATCCCTTGTGGTATCTTGTGGGTAATCCTCGTCAACCTGTACATCGAATGATACTTCTAAATCATCTGGAGATTGCACGAGATCTGGTACATTTGTTCCTGTTACATCTAAACTGGCAATGTAGAATTTATCCTGCCAATAATCTTTTGGCCATGGATAACCATCTTCTTGTGTGAATCTAACGAAATCCACGTACATGTTTTCTGCATTTACTGTGTCTATCATGAATGGGCCCTGTGAAACAAATACATGATTATGTGTATTATAGAAGTCTACGATACCAATCATCTTCTCTTCTAGGGCTGTCTCATCATAATCTATTGGTGCGTTCGTCATGAACTCAGGTGACCAATCAGCGTCTATCATGTTCTGTAGCGTGTCTGTGATATCTTCTCCCTGACTTTCCGATAACCAGTGGACCCAATGTTCTGCCTGTTCATCCCAGCTGTACGTGCCGGTACCGCTTGGTATGTATTCCTCATTTTGGTTAATCAAGTACTGAGTTGCCATATACTGAGAATAATGCAGCATTGGGAATGTATAGTACGATAGATAGGAACCAACCTTCTCTTTGACCGGTAGTGAATAGTCTGAATAAATAGTGACCGTTTCGTTCTCTTCATCCCATACCTCACCTTGCAATACATTGAAGTATGGTCTGTTCTGGCTTGCTGAACCGCCATGGAATAAATTGTCTCCTTCTCCGTCATCATAGGTCATGTCCCATATCCATGCTCTGTAGCCAACTATATCTGCCATGGTTAAATCTTCACCACTGTGCCATGCACCTAAATCTATTTCATAAGTTGCTTTCGTTGCAGATGTGACATTTTCACCGACATTTGTCCATGTTTTATTTGCGTGGTCATAAGTTACCGCATTGTCTGGAACTGAGATGTTCTTTTCTAATTTTCTGTCCGTTCCTTCTCCAGTCCATTGGAAGTCCATTTCTATGTCTTCATCATTGTCCCACTGCATTCTACCTGACATTGGTCTACCTGTACTCGGATTTAGATTGTATCCACCGTCGAAAGCCATTCTTTTCTGAGTCAATCCATAAACATCTGAAGATCCACCCAATTCATTCCAGTTGTCCATATACAATGCACCCTGGGAAGAATACTGTGCTGCTTTTAATGTTCCGTCCGCTGTTCTCATAGTTCTAGGTGTGAAAACATCAGACCATCCTGTAACAACGTCCGTTGCTGCTGACTTTATCCTGTCTTTATCATATGCATAGTAATCTATAGTTGATGTGATGAAACACCTTACTGATTCCTCTGCACCTATTCTGGTTGCTTCAACCATTCCGTTCCAATATTGGTCTATGTCGTTTACCCAACCGTTGTATAGATCGGTAGAAAGTTTTGCTAATGTTCTGTTTCCATAGAACTCAGCATCTTCTTCTTCTGGTTCTTCATCCCATGACGTACCATCTGACCAGTAACCATATCTGTAATCTGCTGTGTCTACCATACCACCTGGCATGTAACCATACCATCCAGAATGCATCTGTGCGGGAACAACGTCTTGATAATATTGTGCTGATGAAGCCAACCATCCACCAGTATAGAATCCCCATTCTAGGTCTTCAGGTGGTGATGACCAAATGATAGCACTATATGCTGTTCTGTCCATCTTTCTGTTATCGACTTGGAAACCGCAGTCTTCCAGTAATCTTGATTGATACTCACCGATCTCTTCTCTTTCATCTTCTGTTCTTGTGATACCTGTTATCTCAATATCATTCCATTCTCCATCTGATGAGGGTCTGTATTCCCAGAAGTCATCATCGCCTTGGCGTAATCTGCCTTTTAAATTATCTTCGTCATCCCTTGCGGCCTCCATTGCTTCCTGTACCATATTGAGACCTTTCTCTTTGTCTCCACCACGGGACCATCCCATATCTTCTTGTATCTGTCTAAAGTACTCATCATATCCTGGACCGCTTTGGGCTATCCATAGATACCTTGCTTCTGCATAACCGTCATACATTTCGTCAGCGATCATTCCTCTGTCTATCAAAAAGTTCTGTGCTTGCCTGATTTTCTTTATTGCGAAAGGATTGAACTGATACTCTCCTTCGATCTCTACTTCGTATGGTGATACTGTATGTGCTGGGTTGTAAAACTGTGAGTTGTATGAACCGATGCTACGATATGTATCCATCTGTTCTTTCCAACTGTCACTCAAACTATCGTACTCTGATCCTGGTACTGTTTGTAAAAACACGTCCAGATCTCTAGTAGCCACTTCACCGAGGGCTGTCTGTTGACTCGTTCTAACCTCAATGGTTATTGAATCTACGAACTCTCCTTCCTGCGCTTTGGCAGGACCGTTAACTGCTGCTAACGCACTGAATACAAAAACAGATACGATTAGCAGGCTAACTAATTTTTTCCATTTCATTAGTTCTACCTCTCCTCACAAATGATAGAGGTAAGTATATAAGTTTTTTGTATTATTAAACTAGCCCTATTATAATATGCAAAAAAAATATTATAGATCTGTTATTTTTTCTGTGATTTAAAAGGGGTTATTTAATTATTGCACATAGACGCTATCTATGTGATCTTGGTCCTCTACTCCTGCAATTCTTTGATCTTATCCAGTATTTTATCCCAATGTGTTCCTTTCCAATATATTTGTTCACAATTCTCACATATCCAGAATTCATCATTCCTTTCGTAAACCCCATCAGGCACTTCATCCTTTATACTATCTTTTTCTATCAATGCTATTTCAGTATTGCATAAAGAACACCTTGTCAACGGTTTTATCTCAAGATCGAATTCCTTCAGTATCTTATTTAATATACTATCTATATCTCTATCTTCTATATACAATGCATTATCATATCTACTGAGTTCCTTATCCCTGGTCAATATCACTCTATTTTCACTTTTTGCAATCTCTTTTAACTTTTTATCATCACCTTCAGGGGCATACTCAGCATCGACACCCATCAATCTTAACCATTTAGCTGTCTGACCTAACATCCTGTCAACCAGAAATTTGGTCATACTATTTCACCGAATATCTCAGTAAGATACCTCTATCCATCGGCTGGTAATAATTCAATCTCAATCCTATAGTATCTGATATATCTTGGGCACCTTCACCATCCGCTGGTGTTGGAGCTTCTTTACCCCCTATAATCAAACTACCAACAAATATTGACATCTCATCCACCAATTCTTCTTTTAAAAAGGAGTATATTACTTCTCCACCACCTTCTACCAGTAGACTTTCTATCCCTTTTTTATTCAACAGTTCCATCAAACTTTTCAAGTCAACTTTATCTCCTTCACCACATTTAATCCATCCTTCTTTATCAATATCTTTCGTAGTAGCAATCAGGTATTCACCTCTATCGAATAATTGAGCATCTTTAGGTGTCCTTCCTTTAGAATCTAATATCACTTTCAAAGTCTGTTTTGGTTCGTCTACATATTTTTCCTTCACAGTCAATTTAGG
Source organism: Thermoplasmata archaeon (assembly GCA_046538435.1). Classification (GTDB taxonomy): domain Archaea; phylum Thermoplasmatota; class Thermoplasmata; order Halarchaeoplasmatales; family Halarchaeoplasmataceae; genus CAYSTL01. The sequence goes on from JBKHIX010000007.1 coordinate 21,608, forward strand.
ATCATCAGCCAATACAGTGCCGATCCCGACCAAAATTGCATCTACACTGTTTCTCAAATTATGAACTCTTTTAAAATCCTCCTCTCCTGATATCTTCACTTCAGTCTTATCCGGAAGTGCTATCTTCCCATCGGCCGACATCGCACAGTTAACTATCACTTTGGGTTTCATAATATCGCCTCAGTATTCTACCCATATAAATCCATTTCTTTCTTTTAATTCTATTTTCTTATCTATAAATTGATTGACAACCCAAATGTTGGTTTCAAGGTGGCCTGTAGTTTCCTTCACTTTTAATTTACCACAATTTTTAGCCATACTAAGATAAGGTATTATCTGATCAGCACACCATATATCTAAATCCATACCTTCTTCGATATCATCTATAACTCCTTCTGCAGTCTTTTTCCCTATCTCTTCCGCTGGTACACCCTTCTCACCCAATATACCGTTACCTAAAATCCTATCACCCTGTGTCCAAAGTGTCAAAGCTGTACCTGCACTTGGTGATTGGTACGACTCTATCGAGATAGATGTTTCATACTCTATCAATTCCTTCAAAGCACTCTTCTTCATCCTCTCAGCTATATGATCAGGTAGGTTGGTGACGAACGCCTTTCCTTTTACCTTATCTATCTTTTTTCCTGCTTCTAGACTATCAATCTCACTAGGCTCTGTTTTTATCTTTACCTTTCCTCCACCTTTTGGATAATGACCTCTTTTTATACATTCCAAACTGACTTCTCCACCCATCTTTTTCACATTCTCTAAAAATATGTTCTCAAAATAATCATAAGGTGGGGACCATTTTACGTCTGTTCCTCCCTTTACTTCAATCGTTATTGGCTCATCTGAGAGGAATGCTGGCAGTAATACAGCCTGCAATAGTAAAGTTATAGATCCTGCAGTACCTATGTCGAATCTGTAAAATCCACCTTTGATATCATTGGGTGTGAAAGTAACTGTCTCTGATCCTTTTTTTAAACCTTCAGCCTCAGCATCACTTATCTCTTTAGCGGCTTTGATCGCCATAAGATGTTGATGAGAGAGGCCAGGATTGGGCCTGTTCGCTCTGATATTCTTTATATTAACTGATTCACCATTTATCATGGACATAGCTATCGCAGTCCTGAGTATCTGTCCTCCTCCTTCACCATGGGAGCCGTCTATCTCTTTCATCGAAGAAAGGATTACACTCGATTCATTTATTTTTTATTACAATGTATTTTGCAGCACGACAGATTTAAGTAATCTAAAAAGTATTTTTAAAACGGTGATCTGAAATGGTTAGGAATCCCGCAGTTGCTGGTCAGTTTTATCCCGGAAGTGAAGAAGCGATAAAACAAAAGATCGAAGAATGTTTTATGAATGTGATAGGCCCTGGTGAGATACCTAAAAAAGAAGGAAATGAACGAAATCTCAAAGGATTAGTCGTTCCACATGCAGGTTATGATTATTCCGGTCCCGTGGCTGTGCACGCCTACAAACGATTGTTTGAAGATGGCTTCCCAGATACATTCATCATATGCGGACCTAACCACAGAGGATTTGGTGGAGACATAGCATTGAGTGACCAGGATTTCAAGACACCTATGGGTGTAGTAGAGACGGATAAAGAATTAGTCGAAGATATCGCAGATTATGAGATATCAGTTATCAATCGTGCACACATGGGAGAGCACTCGATAGAAGTCCAATTACCTTTCCTTCAATATTTCTCAGACGACTTCAAGATAGTACCTATAACTTTCACAAAACAGAACTACCGTTCTTCAAAGAAGATAGGCGAGAGGATCAGAGATAAAATCGAAGGAAAAGACGTTGTTATCATCGCATCAACAGATTTCTCACACTATGTACTGAAAGAAACGGCTGAGCAGAAAGATAAGATGGCTATCGACAAGATCATCGAAAACGACCCTAAAGGTCTATTCGAGATAGTTCAAAAAGAGAATATATCTATGTGCGGTTACGGTCCTGTCATGACCATGATGATCGGTTCTTGTGGTTCTAAAGGAGAAATACTGAAATACGCTACCAGCGGAGACGTGATGCCGATGAAAGAAGTGGTTGGTTACGGAGCCTTATCATTCAAATGAAAAAGGTTAGAATCAAGTTCTCCTGAATGGATTGTACCTCTTGATCTTGCATTCCTTATAACTTGGACATGCTCCACAATCTCTAGGATGAGTTACACAGCCGTATTTTTCAGCAATAGCACCTCCTAATTTAGCTCCTTCTTTTCCGTACTTATCTGAACTCCAATCAAGGATATCACCATTTATACCGGTTCTGCCTGACCATGTTACATGATTCAATCCTGCTTTCTCAGCTGTCTCTACAGCTTTCTGCATACTATTTTGAGTCGCTCCTTTATAGTTATCCAGTACATAGTTAGGTCTGAAGGCTAAGAGATTCAATTTCAAGTCCCCATCTATATCAGCTAGGAATTCTGCCAAAGGTCTAACGTTATCCTCATTTATACCTGGTATCAGGAGATATCTGAATTCCCACAACTTGTTTTTAGCATTTCTGGCCACGTACTCTGCATTCCTTAGAACAGGTTCAACAGGTGCGCCAGTCAACGCTCGATGAACCTCATCTTCAAAAGATTTAATATCGAATGTTATGGAATTTGTGAAGTCTAAAACTCTTATAAGAGAACTTTTAGTCATGAATCCATTCGTATCATAATTGACTTTTATAGCATGGTCTATTTTTCTAGCCTCTTCCACAACCTTCTCGATGTAGGGTAAACTGGGAGTGGGAGATCCACCACTGAAGAATATCCTATCTGCACCCATCAATTTACCGTCTTTAGAGTTGATCTTATTTACTGCTTCTTCCGCTAAATCTTTAGGTTCTACGAACCCTTTCAAGGAAGCATCCTGTTCTGGATAATGAGCGATATTCCAGTTCTGGCAGTTCAGACATCTGAAATTACAGCCAGCCATAAAAACAGTGTAACTTTTTGGAGGTGCTGGATGGAGTGTAGCAGAGGCAACTCTGGGTTCCCCGATCATACAAACTCCACACTCTCCTTCCAACCTATTCACTCCACATTTCCATTCGCAGAGCGTGCAGTTCTCCAATTCTTTCAGATAATTTTTCATGATATATCAGTAATTAAGATAAATTGTTTTAGTTATCGTGTAGAAGTCCAGACCAGCATCGCCCTGTTCTCTCCAGGTTTCACTTGAGGACCCTTTGAATCCACCGAAAGAAACGTGGAGTTCCAATCCAGTTGTCTTTTCATTTATCTTCACCACACCTGCTTTTGAGTCTTCAATAAATCTGTGTGCTTCAGAGAGATCATCAGTAACTATGCTTGCAGAAAGACCGTAATCAACTCCATTGGCTATTTCAACAGCATCTTCGTAATCTTTCGCTTTGATGACTACCAATACTGGTCCGAATATCTCTTCCTGAGCTATCGTCATATCAGGGTCTACGTCTTTGAAAACTGTAGGTTCAACGTAATATCCTTTCGAGAATTCTCTTTTAACCAATTTATTGCCACCTGTAACCAGTTCAGCGCCTTCCTCTTTACCGATCTCTATGTAATTCAAGGTGTTCTCAAGTTCATCTTTACTCACTTTTGGTCCCATATCAGGATCTTCCAATCCCGGGCCTATCTCGATCGTTTCAGCTCTCTCTTTTATCCTCTTCACGAACTCATCGTATTTGCTCTCGTGAACTATGGCCCTGGAGTTGGCGGTACAGGCCTGTCCAGTCACTCCAAAGGCACCGTTCGCGACAATTTCAACCGCTTCATCCAGACCAGCGCTGTCCATAATTATCGTTGGATTCTTTCCACCCATCTCTGTCTGCACTCTCTTCCCTGTCTTAGATGCCTGTTCATAAACATACTTACCCACTTTCAGACTTCCAGTGAACGATATAGCGTCTATATCCTCATGGGTTGTCATAGCTTTTCCTATCACATTACCTGGACCAGTGACGTAATTCACCACTCCATCAGGTATCCCTGCATCTTCCAAACATTTTATCAGTTTTCTTACGATATCCGGTGCTAAAGAAGCTGGTTTGAGCACAACAGTATTTCCTGCAGCCAACGCTGGAGCCAGTTTCCAGGCAAGAATAGCGATCGGATAATTCCAAGGAGTTATAAGTCCAACAACACCTACAGGTTCCTTTTTGATATACATCGTCTTATCTTCAGCACTCGGTGATTTAACATCACCACCAAGGTCCCTAGCCTTCTCAGCATAGTAGTAAAATATATCTACCGCTCTCTGTACTTCACCACCAGCTTCGCTCAACGTTTTTCCTTCTTCCCTCGTCAAAGTCTCAGTCAATTCTTCTTTCCTATCTTCGATCAGTTGAGCAGTTTTCCTGATGATCTTTCCTCTTTCGGGACCCGGTTTCTTTGCCCATTCTTCAAATGCATCTTTTGCAGCCTCTACAGCTTTATCTATATCCTTTTCATCAGACTTTTGAAAATATCCTATAAAATCATCTACATCAGCTGGATTTCTATCTTCAAAGGTATCCCCCGTCTCTGATTCTATCCACTCTCCACTTACATAATTTAGGTAAACATCATCATCTGACATATCTATCACTCAATTATAAGGCAAAAAATAAGATAAAATAAAGATTTCGATTCAGCTATGGATCTCTTTCACTTCTATCTCAAATATTAGGGTCTTACCAGCCAATGGATGATCTCCTTTCTTTCCGTATCCTTCCTCAGGTGGGATCTCGACTTCTTTCTTCTCACCTTCACTCATCCCTTTGACTCCGTCTTCAAAACCTGGGATCAAGTCACCTTGGCCTACTGTAAAGCCCAAAGGCTCATAATTTCTATTTTCTTCATAATACTTTGATTTTTTAGCAACTTCCTCTATAGATGAATCGAAAATAGTACCATCTTCCAGTCGTCCTGTATAATCTACCTTTACAAAATCTCCTTCTTTTACCGCCATGATTTTCTCCTTACTATCAACACGAGGCTCTTTACTTAAAGAAGTTTGCACGATAAACTTTAAAATCAGCCACCTTTTATCCTTTACATAGATTATCATGAATACGATACAGTTGAAACTTGATGGCTGGGAGAAGAACATCACGTTCTCAGCTTCACATATATTACCAGGACATGAAAAATGTGGGAGGATACACGGTCATAATTACGGACTCCATTTCAGGATCTCTGGAGAACCCGACGAGAGTGGTTTCGTTTACGATTTTTTACCGATGAAAAAGAAACTGAGGAATATCGCTGATAAATTGGACCACAGGATCCTTATAGCATCCGGAACTGAAGGATTGAAGGTGGAGAATGAAGAGGTCAAGATAAACATAGGTGAAAAAAGATACATCTTCCCAAAAGATGATACACTCATCTTAGATATTAACCAGATAACCACAGAACAGCTCGCTTTATATCTTTTAGACAAAGTTATCGATGAGGTCGATTTTCCAGACAATATCAAATCCATAGAGATTGGTGTCGATGAATCTCGTGGACAAGGTGCATGGGCAAGGAGAGATATAAAATGAGCAAAGGCGTCGTTTTACTATCAGGTGGTCTAGATTCTTCCACCACATTAGGAATCGCGAACGAGGAAGTGGATGAATTATTCGCGATGACATTTCTTTACGGGCAGAAACACGATAGAGAGCTACAGAGTGCGAAAGACCTTGCAGAGCATTATTCAGTGATAGAACACAAAATCCTAAAAATACCGATCGATGAAGTGGGTAAATCATCTCTACTCAAGGATGGTAAGGATATACCTGAAAATAGAGATATCGATGAAGAGATACCTTCAACATACGTACCAGCAAGAAACATAATCTACCTTAGTTACGCTCTTTCATATGCAGAGAGTATAGAAGCAGATGCGATATACATCGGAGCTAATGCTATGGATTACAGCGGATATCCAGACTGTAGACCTGATTTTTACGATGCCTTTGAAGATATGGCTGAAAAGGGTACCAAAAGAGGTGTTGAAGGTGATCCTATCGATATCAGGTATCCTCTTATAGATTTGACAAAGGGTGATATCGTCAAAAAAGCAGATGAATTAGATGTGCCTCTCGAAAAAACCTGGAGTTGTTATAAAGGAAAAGAAAAAGCATGTGGAGTATGTGACTCCTGTAGATTGAGATTAAAAGGTTTTAAAGAAGCGGGTTTGGAAGATCCGATAGAGTACGAGTGATCATTTTTTCCTCTTCTTCTTTATTATATTGTAAAGTGCAACCATGGATATCGCTGTAACACCTGCAGTCAATGTACCAACAGACGGTGAATCATTGTTAGTCTCAGTGAGGTTGTAGGAGTGTAATTCCTGACCACCATCCTCTTCACCTTCGTAATAATTTGTTATCTTAACGTAATTTTTTACTTCGGGAGAATAGTACAAGTGAGCATAACCTCTGTTTCGAGATTCACCAGGGGTGGTTGTCTCTTCATTCCTAATGGTACCATTCAATTTATAAGCTTCAAAAGTGCCTGCATTCACAGTTATCTTTTCTTTTCCCACGACCTCATAGGTGTAATTTACCTCTGCTTGTGGTTCTCCTTCCTGATCTGGTGATGCCTCATATTGTATAGTATCTCCTTCCCAACTATCTCCAACTTCCAATGGAAATTCAAATCTCTTTAGTGGTTCTCCAAAATATGTTCGTACATCTTCTTGGTCAACAGAACCTACCTCAGCTAAATCGTCTTTTCTGTAAAACTTCTTTACAAGAGCTGACCTATTAGGCATGGACCATCTTCTTTCCATCATATAACAGGAGTAAGATTCTTCATCAATCACGAAATCAGCGTTTTCTGATTTTATCTCCTCTTTAAGGGTCATCTCTCCTTCTGCTCTATCCAACTTATAAACCCAATCATCTCCATTCTTCCAGGTTGGTGCGTTGGATTTAGATTCAGCTGTATTACTCATGTACGTTGTTGTCAATATGAAGAGTAACATCATCACGATTACACCTATTGAAAGCGTGCTCTTGAGCAGTGAACGATCATCTTTCATGATATCTACCTTTTAACTCAAAGTATCCAATATATAGTTTTTCATCCTTGTTTTCTCACAGGTCTCTTTTACCGAAGATCACAAACGTGACTATTATCGGTACCACTATCCATACAACCAATATACCCATCAGAACCCATATATTCAATAATTCAGGGTATGTGGTTCCACCTGCAATCTTGTTTACAGCCATGCCTAAAGAGGAATTCGGGTTCATCGAATTTAAATAGCTATACCAATCAGGGAAAGTTAAATTCTGAGATGTGGGTATACCCTCTGTAACGGCTAAAATACCAACTGTTATCAGATCCCAGAGTACATTGAAAAGAATCCAAATAAAGATTCCTCCTGCCAAAGCTCTTGATGTTTTATCCACAAAAGAAGACATAGCCATGGCAATACTCACGTAAGTAAGTGAGAACAGTATAGATAAAAACATGAACTTTCCATACATCACTATATTTTGGAATCCGGATGAAATACCTATCACGATTCCTCCTATCCGTGACATCCTCCCAAACGCCTGAAGGCGTTGGTCTTCCTTCAGCGTTTCAGAAGGTTCTGGACTCATTGGATTTTTGCCTCCAAATCATCTCCAGTTCGGGCTATGTCATCTGTAGCCCCCGCCACGTCTTGCCAGAATGTATTTGGCTCAATGGACTTATCACTGTGCTGGGATATACCCTTCACAGCGATATTGACTGACGCATTGAACTCAGCGTCAAGTTCATCATCACACGTAGAGCATCTGATACGTTGAAATGAGTTATCATACGGTCTTCCAACCCGCTTACCGCATCTATAGTGAAGTGTTGAAGTATTCCATTCAGTTATCTTCTCGCCATACTTGCCTGTTTCGTTTAACTTCAATATGCACCGGTCGATTATCCTGCTGAAAGACCAGTGCCGTAGCAGTTTTCTACCCGCTTTATCGCCATTTCCTTTGTACTTGTTGTACCGTATATCCCTTGGATTGCCGAAGAACACTGTCGTACCGTCAGGCAACAGTTCGGCGAACTGTTTAGCTATTTTTCTATCGTAGTCCTCAGCAACTCTTTCACGCTTGTTTCGAAGTTTCTTCAAAACATTGTAATTTTTCTCTCTACGCAGATGACTTATCCTGTTGTCAAGTTCTTTAAGCTGTTCAGACTTATCGTTCTGCAAGATAGTGAATTGTTCTACACCGTCATCATCTATCAGCACGGCTGATAGGTCTCGCTTGATACCCAAGTCCACGCCACATACAGAACCTGTCTGAACAGAGTCAGATTTATACTCACATGAGATATGAACCATATACTCACATTCTCTTTCAGGGTGATGAACTATCTCGAATGTCTTAATCTTTTTAGCCTCTTCGAGTTGTTCTTTATGCCAGTCAGACGGGTTGAGTAATACATCTATAGTCTCACCTTTTTTGAGTGTTGATATGTGTACAACCCATTCTGTCAGATCGAGTTCGTCCGTCTTTTGAACCTCACCAGTACGGTAATCGAATGGAGTTGGTACTTTACTGTTATTCTTTTTCGGGTCAGGTACAGATGGTTCTCGTTCTTCCAACTTTCTATACCATCTCGTACCTTCCGTAGCATTATTTAATGCCCACTCCCACTTATCGTGGCTTTTCCTATACTGCTTGTACATCCATAGAACCTTATCCTCCGCCTGCTGGATAAAACCAGTAGATAACCCTGTTTCCTCACGAACAAAATCGGAAAACTCACGTACTTCAGACCTATATCTCGGAATTATATCGTTCCAGTTCAACTTATCACAGAACAGTTGAACAGCGTAGGTCTGTCTGGCAGTGAGGTTGGAAAGATATGATAATTTCTTATCTGTTGTATCGTGATGAATAGGTATCTTTACTGTTTTTTTGTATCTCATCTCGGTACTAGATCTCTTCTTACTTATTTAAATATCCAGGGGAGAGGTGAGTGAAAGTATTGAAAATCCCATATTCTACACCACGACATTCATCCCTCTCTCGAAGCATACCTGCTGAGAGAAAAAAGGAATTTATTCCTTTGAATCCCTGAACGGAGAGGGGCTTCTGTCTATCTTCATCTAACATCTGCAATGAATTCTAAAGTCTCCCTTCCTGTCAAATTATCATACAATCTTACATTTTCTGGTAGGTACCCGACATTGATAGTGGCTTTACGTGTATCTTTACTGAGCCATTTATCTCCGATCCTGATATCTCCTTCAGTGGGATGTAAAAGTCCAGTCATTGCTTTAATTGTCGTAGTTTTCCCTGCTCCATTCGGCCCTAGGAATCCAAATATCTCTCCTCTGTTGACTTCTAAATCTAGAGAGTCAACAGCTGTTAAATCCCCATATCTTTTCGTCAATCCCTCGATCTGTTGTATCGTTTTATATTGTGCGGACATATTTTCCCTACCGATTCACAGGATAACGAAACTATATTTAATTTTTAAGATTTGATTATATATCATCTATCTTGTATCTATATCCGTAGCCAGGACAGTGTATCACATTATCCGAGTCTTTATCAGCATCAATCCACTCACCGTCGACGATGAACGTGAATTCATAGAAACCAACGTTAGATTTTCTGATGGTTTCTATGTCCACAAAAAGCTCCCATCTACTCCTACCTGAATTATAATCCATCTTCCATTCGTCATCCTCAGCCTCCCAGCCCATAAAATTTCCAACCACATATACCTCATCTGCATCTTCATTATCGTGTATGAATAATATCTTATCTTCCTTGACTTCATATCCTTTATATGTCATAATTTATCATGTGTTTCTATTGATTAAAATTTTAGCGTTATATTTCCATATACTTGTATACTTCCCTGAACATATCTCATGTTAATTTTGAGAGATAAACCTACACGTTTTTTGTACAGTATTTTTGGAAAAAAGAAACCTTCCATCTTTCAACTCGGATAAATCCTCGTGATCTTCAGGAACGCAAAACGTTTCTTCGATTTCTTACTCTCTTCGTTTCACTCATCGAGAAAGAAATTCTAATGAATCTAGGATTCATTATCTCAATTTTTTCTTCACAAAGATCAGAAAAAATACAAATAAGTGCGAGGGAAGGGATTTGAACCCTCGGACCCCTATGGGAATAGATCTTGAGTCTATCGCCGTTGGCCATGCTTGGCTACCCTCGCTTTGTGAATGAGTTTTGCGAGTAAACAAACGAGGGTGAGTTGGATCGCTAACTTTTGGTTAGCGTGAACAGGAATATAATTCCTGTGGAATATCTTTATTCCAATGGACCCTCGCTGTATGATAATCTATCTATGGCCATTCCTGCGTTTGCGCCCCTGATTATTAAGACGCCCCCAATATAGTTTACTGTTGTATGTTTGTAGGAAACTTATATATTTCTTTTCCTTTTTAATAATAGAGATGGATAAAGAAGGTAAGAAATTGGTGGAAAAGGCTTTACAAAACCAAAGACCTCATGAGAAGTATTACAAAGCTTTATCTAGAACCGTTAGCGAAGAGAAAACAGGTAAAGAAGGTTATTCATTATACTTAGATTTGATTCGTGAAGTCCGAGAAACTGCTAGAGAAAATGATACCACTATAGAGGAATCTGCTAAAAAGATACTGGGCAAACTATGAAGGTTTGAGTATGGGTTCTTGGATAATACCGAACAGTTAACTGACTAGAAAGATAGGTTTTACCTCAAATAGATGCCTAAATACCTTTTTGAAGAAGATGATGAATATATTGACTAAGTTCTCTCTATAGTTATTCCTTTATTTCTTATCCTATCAACTACAAAATCGTAATATTCCTCTTTCAACCCCAACATTTCAGGTGGAATAACACCGTTATCGATCTCTTTTTCTACTAGTAATCTAGCCATCGTGGCTGTAGTAAATCCCGTACACCTTGACATCGAGGAAAATAATTCATCAGCCTCATCATAGAAGTAATAATTGATCTCTTCTTTCTTCCCATCAATAGTACCTTCTGCATGAATATCCATTATAGAGAAATCCTTACTCTCAAATTTCATATGTGGTGTTATAACTCCCAATGTCTCATCAACATGTTCCTCTTCAAAGAATCCAAGCTCTCTTAACATCTTTATCTTTCCAAGATGACCTTTCCATCTCAGGGTCGTTTCTTCCAATGTCCTGACCTCTATCGTATGTAAAAGGGTCCTCAAGCCATCGCTGTAGAATTCTTCAAATTCATTTCCCCTGATCTTTATTTTATTTATATCTTCCAAAGGATCCAAGTTGACTATTTCGCCATCTCTTTTCATCCTTGCTTCCCTGGTATACTCTTCAATCAGATCCTTAGGAGACCAGGTTACTTTGTAAAATAATGGGGGCTGTGGTTCAATCGGAAGTCCACCAATTCTGATTATCGCATAATCTATTGAGTCCATCTCATCAGAGATCTTTCCCATGAAAACGTTACTCATGCCTGGGCCAAATCCTGCATCTACTATAACAGAAACACCATTCTCCTTTGCCTTCGAATTGAGATCTAAAGGATTTTCAGGCATGAAAGAGACATCGACTATATCTGTTCCCGCTTCTATTGCAGATACTACAGCTTTATAACCAAACCTTCCTGGTAATGCACATATAGCCAGGTCATATCCTTCCACCGTCTCTTTCAATTCATCCTGATCCGACGCATCGATCTTCATGGTGTCAGTGTATCTTCCTATCTTCTTCAGATTCTCTTTATCGACATCAGCTGCCATCACATCGTAATCAACACTCAGATCGTATGCAATGGCTTTTCCCACGTTCCCAGCACCTAATAATAATATATCCATGATCTCACTACTAAGAGCGGAATCAATTAAGAGATATTAAAAAATAACTAAAGAAAAGCATAAAGAATAAAGGTATAGATTATACATACTAACACTAAGGTGTCCAAAATGAAGGTCCTTCACATGAGTCCATTCAAGGATGAGAATGAATTATCACTAAAAAGAAAAACCGACGATTCGATCGAGATTATAGAGATCACTCCAGAAGAGAAAGAAAAAGCTATCGAAAGGGCGGGAGAATTCGATGTCGTTATAGGTGCTCGAATACCTAGAGAGTTTTTAGAAAAAGCTGTCAACCTCGATTATTTCATCATACCCTTCGTAGGGATACCACCACAGGATAAAGAAACACTCCCTGATTTTCCTAACATAACAGTTCTAAATTCTCATTTCAACTATTGGATGGTAGCAGAACATGCATTGGCGCTTTTATTAACTTCTGTAAAAAACATCATACCAATACATCAAAAGATGAAAAAGGGGGACTGGACACCCAGATATGAACACCAATGGAGCAGGAGTTTGAGAGATAAAAATTTGCTTTTACTGGGATTCGGAGAGATAGGTGAAGAGATCGCTAGACTCTTAAAACCCTTCAAGATGAACATCAAAGCTGTAAAGAAAAGTCCTGGGGAAAGTGATTTGGTCGCTCACATGGGGACTAATAATGAACTTCATGACCTATTACCTGAAGCTGATTACATAATATGTACACTTCCAGAAACTGAAAGTACTAAAGGATATCTTGGTGAAGAGGAATTTGAGTTGATGAAAGTGGGTGTTCACATAGTAAATGTGGGTAGGGGTCCTGTCATCGATGAAGAAGCACTATACAATTCATTGGAATCGGGTAAAGTCGGAGGTGCTGCTCTCGACACATGGTGGATTTATCCTCCAGATGAAGAATCAAGAGATCACACTTTCCCTTCAAATTATCCGTTAGATGAATTTGAGAACGTTATCTTCAGCCCTCACAGGTCAACCCACATAAAAGAGAGAGAAAAATATAGAATAGAAGATCTAGCGGATACTTTGAATAAACTTGTAAAAGGTGAAGAAGTGAACGTTGTCGATATAAAAGAAGGATACTGAGCTATCTCTCCTGAATATTGAATCTACAGTGATTATCTCCAGTTCCAAAACACTCGGTCTCTTTTACCTCAACATCTATATCCAGCTTAGCCTCTATTATACCTTCTATCATGCCTTCATCAAGAGAACAAAATGTAGTTCCTAGGTCTGGCATATCACAGCAGTCGAAACAATCCTTTACAAGTATGCTATTTTCATCAACCACCTTTATTTCTCCCAGCTGGTTCTCACTCCAAAATCTTTTCAATTCTACCAGCAATCCTTCGATATCATTGGAGTCAAATTTATCAGCGATCTCTCTTCCAGCATCCCTGCCTATCTCCTTCAAAGCGGGATGGATATCCAATCCAAAGGAAGTCAAGCCGTACCTTATAAGGTGGAACAGACTCTTTAAAAATTCATAGCTATCTCCACTAGCATCTTTTAGGTTGTCGAGCATGTGCTTGTAGTGCTCGTCGAACGGCGGTTCAGACATGCCCAATAATTTAGAGTTGATATAGAATATCTTCTTTCTTTCGTCTTCCGGATGCACTTTCTCCCTGATAATATCTAGTTCTTTCAAATCAGAGAGATGTACTGAGATTGTAGATTTAGCCTTACCGAGCTCTTCTCTGATCTCTCTACTTGTTTTCTCCCCTTCCATCAAAAGTGAGATTATCTTATTCTTAACTCCACTCTTTATGACGACTGCACCTTTCTCTGTTGAGAATATGTTCGACCTGTTATCCATGATCAACACTTTTCAGATGATTATAATACGATATATGACTTAAAACTTTCGTATAA